>NZ_JAMYTU010000053.1:0-29870 GCF_040322615.1 Mesorhizobium sp. M0119 | reverse complement strand
GTCGACCGCAACCTGCAAACCCCCGCCTGCCATCACGACGGAGCAATCCCGGCGCCTGACGAGGCGCGTGGAAAAGCACCGCAACGGCGACCACAGCGTCGCTTCAGGCCGTCAAAAGCTTATCGCCGTGCATCAAGGCGGCTAGGTAGGTGTGGCCCGGCTTCGTTGAATCCGCTGCGGGCCAGCTCTCTGATAGAAATCGGCGCCGTCGTCCCAGGCTTTCCATGGGCATCGTTTCCCGCGCGGAATGAAGGTCTCCTTCCCGAAGGCGGCAATTCCTAAACTCGGTGCGATGCCCGATTTGCGGTCAGGCTGCATCCGCCTTTTCTTCCAGACCAAGTAATCGCTTCGGCCAGAGCGCCGGCGGTGAAGAATTGTCTTGCGCTATCCCTAGCAAATGCGCTCATGCTGCTATTCCTCCACGGGCACCTGCGCCGGGAGGGCACCTCTAAACGCGACCGATAGACCGAGGGGAGGGCTCAACCCAATGAGCAGGGTGGCGCCCGCAGATGCGACTCCAGCTTCGTCGGCGACATTTGCGCCGCTCGAGAATGCAACTTTCCGATCGATCTGGCTTGCTACGCAGGTGTCCAGCTTTGGCTGGCTAATTCAAACTGTCGCCATCAGTTGGCTGATGGCGACCATTTCGACTTCCGACGTGATGGTCGCCTTGGTGCAGGCTTCGACGACGTTGCCTACATTCATCCTGTCGATCATCGCCGGAGCCCTGGCTGATAATTTCAGCCGCCGCAATCTGATGTTCGCTGGCTGGTCCGTGATAGCGCTGTCCTCGGCGATGCTGACGGTTCTTGCAGGCTTGGGAATTTTCAATCCATGGATGGTTCTTGCATTCAGCTGTTTGGCCGGAGCGGGCGCCGCTTTCACCGATCCCGCTTGGCACGCGTCGGTCGGCGACATCTTACGAAAACGCGAAGTTCCAGCCGCGGTTACGCTCATCTCGGTTGGATATAACGCTGTTCGAAGCGTCGGTCCGGCGCTTGGTGGCATTGTCGTTGCCTCCTTTGGACCTTTGACAGCTTTCGCTGTGGCGACGCTGACCTATCTAGCGCTGCTGTGGACCATAGGGCGCCGCAAATGGGATGTTCGCTCGTCCCCCCTCCCGCGCGAGCCATTGACCACGGCCATTCATGACGGGGCGCGCTTCACGGCGCTATCGGCGGAGATCAAGGCGGCAATCGCGCGTGGCGCGCTTTTTGGCCTGACCAGCATCTCCATACTCGCGCTCCTGCCTGTCGTTGCCCGCGATCAATTAGGCGGAGGACCGATCGTTTATGGCATCCTGATGGCTGGCTTCGGGACCGGCGCCTTGTGCGTCGGCATCTGCAACAATGTTTTGAGACGGTCGCTCTCCCAGGAGCGACTGACAATACTGGCATGCATTGCTTGCGCGGCGTGTTGTTTATCTCTTGCTCTCACGTCTTCAGTGGCAGTGGCGGCTATTGCGCTGGCGCTCGGCGGCGCGGGATGGGTGGTCACCTGGACGGGGCTCGACGTAAGCGTTCAATTGGCAAGCCCAAGGTGGGTCGTTGGTCGCACGCTCTCGATCTATTATGCCCTTTCGTCGGGTGGTATCGCGGCCGGCAGTTGGCTGTGGGGTACGGTGGCTGAGAACTATTCGCTTGCCTCAGCCCTGGAGATTTCAGCTGCTGCGCTACTGATGGTCGCGGCCACCGGGTTCCTGTTGCCGATCCGTCAATGGCAAGACTCTGATCAGGATCCTTTTGGCTTCGAGACACCGCAACTCGCTCTCGACCTGAAGCCGAGAAGCGGCCCGATCGTCATCAAGATCGAGTACTCAATACCGGAGGCAAACGTCGAAGCTTTCCTCGATCAGATGCAGGAACGACGGCGGGTGCAAAGCCGCGTCGGCGCCAGGCACTGGAACCTCCAGCGCGATCTTCAGGATTCCTCGCTTTGGACAGAAACCTTCCGCACGCCGACCTGGATGGACTATCTGCGCCTAAACCATCGCCTCACAGCGGCGGACAAGGAATTGGACCAACGTCTGCTCGAATTGAACATGGGTGGAAACCCACCTCTTACTAAACTTTCGATTGAGCGGCCGACCGGGGCAACCCGCAAGCGGGATCAACCGACGCGATTTTTCTTCCGCCGGTGATCGCAGGCTGTTGTTGATAGAGTTTCAAGGGTGAGGGTAGATGACCGGCTTGGTAAGATTTGAGAGGCCAGTTGTGATTCAGATTGGCCGCTATACAGAACGCACCGTGTTCGATGTTAATGATGCGGCCTCCATCCTGCTGCGGGATCTTGGTGGTCGTCAGACGGAGAAGCACAGGGCAGCTATGGACGCCTGTCTGAAGGTTATACGAGGTGAGCTTCATCCACCCGCCGCCCGCAGGGCTTTCGTCGCGGTCGCGCGCGAAGCAAAGATTCTACGCGGCGATTGACTGGAGTGCTCAAGCGGCACCGCCCGGCAACTGGCGGCTGATACAGAAGGCCTGAGGCATGACGTTGCCGCTCTTCTATCTGACACGAGCAGGGCGCAGCAGTTCCTACCCGTCGACTACATCGGGCAAGGTGTCTTCGACGACGCTCAAATTTCGGTCGAAAGCTTCTTTGTCGGATGCGTGGGCCCGGAGAGAGCGCACATTGTTCAGGATCGCCGCCACCGCCGCTTCTTTATCGGGTGCTATCCTTGTCGTGACCGCTTTAGCCGCCAACGCGGAAAAATCTATGGCGGTATAAGCTGGTACGACCGCAGCGTCGGTTGCTTTCGGCCGTTCTTTTACGATTGCGCGCCGGCCCCGCGGCAGAGCCATACGGTCAGCTTTTGCTGCAAATGTCGCGCCGCGCCGCAGGCGCGTCTGCAGGAGGCCCGAGCGGTACGCAGGTGCTGTCGGCACAATCGTCGGGAGCGCATGAGATGGAACCGCCTCAGAAGCGTCCAATGCAGGGCTTTTCGTGCGCGAAGCGTCGGTAGAGGCGGGCAGGGGTATGAACGCGCGTTTGGCGAGCCGGCCGTCGGCGAAATAGAAATTGCGCGTGCCGAGAATTGGCAGTTCGCCGCGCGGCAATATGATGACCTTGTTCTTGTCGAGCGTGCGGATTTCATCCGGCCGCATAAGAGGCCGCCGCACTTGCTTGCGGTGCTCGGAGCGCGTGTAATAAGTGTCGAACAAGGTTGCCTTGGTTCGCGTCACGTCCTTTTGAACGTCCGACGTTTCGCCGAGCTGCTCGGAAACGTAGCGCAGATCGTCAGCGTCCTGCGCACCGAAAAAGATCTGCACGCGAGCCGCGTTGATAAGTGTCTTGCGCCCCTCCTGGCGATAGATCTCGTCTACAGCCTTCAGCGACTGTACGAAGAACCACATCGAAACACCGTTGCCGCCGAGCACGCTCGCCATTTCGGTCACGTTCTCGAGCTTGCCGAGGTTCTGGAACTCGTCGAGCAGCACAAGCACCGGATGCTCGTCGGCACGCGGCATAGTTTCCGACATGAAGTTCATCAACTGCGTAATCAGGACGTTGAACAACGGTCCAAGGGAGGTGATCTGCTCGCGCCGTACGTCGAGATAAAGAGAGATCCGGTCGCGCTTCAGCCTGCGAATATCGAACGTGCTGCGCGACGTAGCTCGCATCAGGCGCTCGTTGAGAAAAGGGGCCATGCCGGTGCGTACGCCGGCATATATCCCGGAAAACTGCCGCTCAGACATCTCAAAATATGGCAGCAGGGTTTGCAGCGTGAAATGCGAGCATTCGCGGCGGCGTTCCTCGCGCAGCGAGCCGATGAACTCCAGGAGCGGCTGCTCGGCACCGTTCATGATCTCGAGGATTGTGGCGAAGGTCTTCTTCTCGTTCGGGATCGCAGGCGATTCCATGACGAAGGACGCGATGCCGGTAAAAAGGAGGCGGGCGTCGTTAACCCAGTAGGGATCCGCGTTCGAAGGGGGGCGCGGAAACAGCGCTGCAGCGATGTTGCGAAGGTCGATGTCGCGCTGCGCCGAATCCAGCGAGATGAAGTCCATCGGATTGTAGCATGCGGTATTGCCGTCCGGATCAGCCGGCGCGAAACGCACCACGCGGCTCATGGTTGAACGGTAGCCGGCGGTGGCCGCATAGGTCTCGCCACGCAGGTCGAGAACCACGAACGAATGCGGCCAGGTCAGGGCGTTCGGGATGATGAGAGAAGTGCCTTTACCGGAGCGCGGCGGCCCTATGACGAAGCCGCCGACATCATCGCCATCAATCCACAATTTCTTGCCGCCGATCAGCCTGCGCTGCGTCAAGCGGATCTTGCCGGAGCGCTGATCGCGGCCGGGCGACAGAATTCCGGTAAGCCTGCCGCCGGCTCGACCGACGAAGACGCCGCCAACTTTCGTCAGGCCGGTTTTCGATATGTCGCCCATCGTCATGAAGCGAGAGTCATTGCGCTTTCTCGGGCGCATGAGAAGCAGGCCGACCAAGGGCGCAAGAAACCCTGATGCCCCTGCGGCAACGGCGTATTGTACCCGGCTAAAGTTCCTCGCCATCGTATCCGCCCAGGCCAGACGAACGACCGGCAAGGGATTGGCGTTCAACTGGTCGAACAGGACGTCGGAGCCAGTCCTGAACCAATCTGTCGCGGCATAGGCGACCGTGAAGGCCAGGCCGCCCAGGGCCGTCGCCATGAGCACCATGAAAATTGCTGTTGCGATTTTCTGCATGAATGGCCCCGCTAGATTGTCTCCGCCTTGGTAAACTTGATCTCGCTGATGCCGCGCCGTCCGCCTTCGGTGCGGACCATCTGGACGACCACCGGAATGACCTCGCGCAGGTAGTCGAGGATTTCGCTTCGCGACAGGCCCGAGCTGCCCTGCATGACCATCAGCGCCAGCCGCTCGTAGGCGGACCGGGCCGAATTGGCATGAACGGTGGTGAGCGAACCCGGATGGCCGGTGTTGATCGCCTGGAGGAAGGCGAAGGTTTCAGCGCCGCGCAATTCGCCCAGTAGCAGACGGTCGGGTCGCATGCGAAGCGAGGCCTCAAGCAGCTGTTGGGCGGAGACCTTGGCAAGGCCCTGGTCGCCCTTTGAGGCTATCAGAGTGACGTTGTTGGGAGCCGGCAGCCGCAGTTCGCGGGTGTCTTCGATCGTGATGATCCGCTCATGGGCCGGGACCTCCTTCAGGAGCGCATTCAAAAACGTCGTCTTGCCCGTCGACGTGCCGCCTGAAACGACGATCGAGACGCGGTTGCGCACCGCATACTGCAGGAAGTCCATAGGCGACGTGTCGTGCAACATCTCGACAAGTCGCTTTTCTTCGGCTGACAGCGCCAGGCCGCTGCCCATCGCGGTGTTTTCGAAGGCGCCGAGATCGTTGTAGGCATCAAGGCTCATATCCATGATGACCTGCTTGCGGATCGAAATCGCCCCGCCTTCGGGAGCCGCGGGCGGCAAGATGCATTGGATGCGCTCACCCGAGGGTAGAGCGGCCGACAGGACCGGTTTTTCTTCGTTGATGACTTGATTGGTCGCCGAGGCGACGCCCGTCGAGATATGCCTAATCCAGCCGGGCGTGACCTCGCGCTTGACGACGTGCTCCATTTCCTTCGCGCCGAGGCGTTCGATGAACAATTCACCCGGCCTGTTGATTGCAATCTCGGACACCGCATCTTCGTTCAAATAGGACCATATCGGCTCCAGATGGGCGCGGAGGACCGGGGCTCTCGCCCATGGGTCGGGGAGGGGATGCACGGCATTCATTTCACCGGGCTCCCATAGCCTGGATAGAAATGATCCTTTGGCGTCGCGTAAAGAGGCGTCGGATCGATCGCCGACTTCGGCCGCCCGCCGGCCTTCAGCCGTGCAACTTCTTCCTGAATGGGATCAGCATACAAATCCGAGAAATCGAGATCTCGTCGCACCAGCACGACAATCGATGTGCCCTGATCGACATAAACTGTCGGACCAATGTTCTGCGTGTCGCGAAACGCCTCCTGCGCAAGTTGCTGCAAGGCGGTCGATGACTTGTCAAAAGCGATGCTGCGGGCGTCGCGCTGCGAACCACTGCCACCATAAGTTACGGTCGTGGTCTCACCGGTCACGGGATCGATCGTCGACACCTGGCGCTGTTGTCCATCCTGGCTGCTATCGGCTAGCGAGGACAGATATTCAGAGACGCCGCCAACGACGGAAAGCATGATGGCGTTGCCGTAGCGTTCAAGCCAGCGCGTATCGACACGGCCGCCCAGGCCACCGCGGCCGAGCGCGTCTGCCCCAGGCGACTTGATATCGACGGAAATGCCGTCCGAGCGGATGGCCCTGCTCCAGACGATGAAAACACGCTTTTGACCGCGCGCAAGCCCCGAGCGGTATTCCCCGGTCAGCCGCGAGCCCTTTGGAATGAGGATCCGCCTTCCGTCGAGCGAGAAGACATCCTCGCGCACGACAGCGCGTACGGCACCGGGAAGGTCGGTGTTGATGGCGGTTTCCAAATAGCCGCGAATGATCGTTCCCTCTGGGATCAACGCATCGGTGCGGCGGAAGACCGTGGCTTTGACGATGCCGGAAGAACTTGCCTCAGACTGCGCCAGGAATGCCTTGTTGGGATCACTGTCGGCGCCGGGGACCGCAATGATCTGACCGTCCGGCGCGATTTCGACCTGCGCCGCCTGGGCGCCGGCATCTGTCGAGCCGGTTTGATCATTCATCACCATCTGGTTCGACCGCAGGCGTTCCCACACCGCTTTTTCATGCTCGGCGGCCTCTGCCTTACGGCGAGCCTCTTCGTCAGCCGCGGCCTTGCGGCGGGCTTCTTCCGCCTCAGCCTTGCGGCGAGCCTCCTCAGCCGCCATTTGCGCCTCCAGCGCGCGTCGCTGCGCATCGAGATCCGCGCCCTCCTGCACGGTCTGGTCGACATTATCGGCTTGTTGCGTGCCCTTTTGGCCGTCAGCTGGTGGCGGCACCACGATCTGGTCGATCGTGCCGTCGGCAGGTTGCGGCGGGTCGTTCAACGCCGGCGGGCGGAACTCTGGCGGATTGAAGTTTTCCTCGCCATCGCTGCGAAGATCGCGCGATACCGGCTCCCGGGGCCAGTTCAGCCATATCAGCGCGCCTACCAGCACTACGCCGAGGCCGACCAGGGCGATCCTGGTACCCACGCCCGCACCACGGCGCGCGACTGTCGGGCTGCCGTCCAACTGGTTATAATCGATCTGGGTCATCACCGCCCTCCGCTGGATCCGAACAGGGTGGAACCGCCTGTCAGTTTCGTTGGACCGTAGATCTGCTCGACCGGGTCGATAGCGTTGGGTCGCGCCCGGTTGTAGAGGCAGAGCGTCTTGCCATCGGCCCGCAAGGTGAATTGCCGCGCGACCTTGTCGATGACGGTGTATTTGCCCTGCGTACGAACGTTGACCAGCGACTCATGGCGCTTGTCGTCGACAACGAAGATCGCCGGAATGTCGCCCTTGAACTCCAGAAACACCTTGGTGCCGTCGTCGAATACGGTGCGCGGCTTCAGGCTGTCGTCGCCCTTGTAGGCGTAGTCGTAGTTGAGATCGGCATAGTTCAGATCCTTCAAATCCGGATCGGCGGCGCTCTCCTTGGCCTGTGAGAGCAGGCGCGCGTTGATATCCTCGTCCGGGTATTTGAACCGGACCTGGAAGGATGCCCGGTCACGGCTATTGTCGGTTGCCTGCAGCAGCAAGGAATAGACGCGCCGGTTGGTGACGACGTTGACGTTGGTCCACGCATCGCGCTCCAGCGGCTTTACGAACAGAAATCGCGATCCGCGTTTGGGGATGATCGACCAGCCTTTCGTGTCGCCAGCCGACACGGTTTCGATGACTTCGGTCGGGCTGAGCTCGACCATCGTCGAAATACCCAGAGCTGCGCGCACCGACGTCACGTCGTCATTGTTGAAGGTGACGTATCGGATGCGGCCGTCGCGTGCGGCCGCGTCGTGCATTGTGCCGAGCAGAAAGGCGGCCGACAGCGCAAGGCCCACGCGCCATCTCATTGTAGGCTCCCCGCAGCGGGCGCCGATTCCTGGTCGCGGCGATAATCCGTAACCTGAAATCCCAACGGGTTGTCGAAGCGCCATTCGTTCTTGAGCGGCGTCGAGGTGTAGCGGAATTTTATCACCGCGACCCAATTGTCGACGGTCGAAGAATTGTCCCGCCGCGTCGTCGTGGCGAAGCGCACTGATGCTGTGTTGCGGTTGAGCAGGGATACCGACTTGATCTCGACCGAGATCGTGGCATTGCGGCCATAGATCTTGTCCAGCGACTGAGGATTCGCAGGCGTGTACAGCCATGTCAAATCCTTGGACGCCGTGTCGGTGGAGTAGAGTTGCGCCAGGTCGTAATTCTGTTTCAGTTCACGCGAATCGTAGGTTTCGCGGGCCCTGATGTAGCGTACCAGATTGGCCGCCGTGACGGCTTCGTTCTGGGACAAATCTCCAGGCTTGAGCGCGCGCATGATCTCGAGGTAGCCCGTCGATTTATCGACCTCCACAACATACGGTTCGAACTGCCGGAGCGGCAGGATCAGCACGAGCGCCAGCAGCGACAACACCGCCACCAGTCCAGAAACGCCACTGACGATCCATGCCAATGTACGCGATCGACGCATTGACCTGTGCGTGTCGTCTTCCCAGGTCGCGCCCGCCCTGTAATAGCGCTTGTCGACGAGTTCGCTGCTGCTGTCAGCAACCGTTTCCACTGGAATTGCCACTTTATTATTGCCTCGTTTGCCCGCCGCATCCTGATCCAGCACCGCGATCGTTCTGGTGTTCTAGGCCAGAGGCCTGGAGTTATCCCGCGCACCTTGCTGGATGGCGGACCGGGTTGCGTCGTCCGCCCTCGCTGCTCGCGAAGATCGAAAACTGTTTGCCGCGAGCTGCCGGGCGCCGCGAGCGGCACGGCCGGCGGCCCAGCGCGCGCCGGAATAGCGCACGGCATTCCTGCCGAACGTCCCATATGAGTACCGGGCTCCCACGGTGCTGAGATAGCCGCCGCCATTCAGGATCGAAGCAATCGAGGGTATCTGCATGAGAACGTAGATCCCGATGATCGTCACCAGCACCAGCGGCAGCACCAGCGACATTTTGCTGTCCATGGTCGCTCCGCCGGACGTGGCGGTGTTCAGCGCCGCATTGACGAGCGAGAAGTAGAAACCGAGAAAGCCGTAAATCAGGACTTGCTGGATCATCAGAAAGGTGGTCAGCGAAAGGAAGCCTTCGCTCATGCGCGAGGACCATCGGTAAAGCCAAAGAATGATCCATATCGGCGCCAAGGCGAGCGTGATGAACAACATCACTTTGGCGGCGATGATCGCGGCAATGGCAAGCGCTGCGAAGATGATGGCAGACAGCAGAACGAGCAGCGACAAGAGCGCACCAAAAATGTCATAGAAGGATCCGCTGTAGACCTGATTGGCGACGTCCTGCGCCCCCTGGTAGAGATTGTCGATAAGCGCTGGAATTGCCGCCTGGTCGCTGAGCTGGTTGCCGGTGGCCCGCGACACGGCGCCGACGATCACCTTGCCGACCTCGTCTGGAATGCTTTGCGCGAGCTGATAGATCGTCGCGGAAAATGTGCCCCATCCCGTTAGCAGCAGATAGATAATGACGGCGCGGCCTAGGCGATAGGCCGCTTCGATTGGCGAAATCGACTCACGCCCGCTCAGGATCGAATAGCCCCACCACACGATATAGAGGGTCAGCATCAGGGTGAAGACGTTGCCCATCGCATTGCCCAACTGCATATAGACGGTGCGGACGAAGTCCTCACCGATGTTGTCAATGCCACCGAGAATGCTTTCGGCGAGACCGTTCATGGATCCTCGTCAATGATGCTGGCGAACGGCGTTGAATTGACCGGCTTCAGCGCGCCGCATTCGTCGGCGTGCGCATACGCCAAACGCCCGCACGGCGCTTTCAGTTCGCGATTTGCGCATCCGAAAAGCCCTGCGCTGAGCCCGATCATAACGCATGTGCGCAACACCAGCCTCGACAAGTGCTAGCCTCCGCTCTTGCCGAAGTCCGAGAACGGATTGACGTTGCGCGGTGTCATCATCTTCTGGACCTGGCTCTGACGAAGAAGGTCTGTCTTCAGCTTCTCATTCAATGCCGCGACCGCACCGTTCTGGACGCCGATCAATTCGTTGACCGCGCGCGCGTTTTCCAGCTGCATTCGCGTGTTCTGGTCCACCGAACCCTTCACGTCCAGCGACTGCCCGATCTGCCCGCTCGCGGACTGCAGTGACTGTTCGCGCTGGGTGACGCCCTGCGAGGCCTGCGAAGTCAACGCGCTTAGCAGCGAGGCCACGTTGACGCTGCCGCCGTAGGCTGAGTTGACGGCGCTCGTCTCTTTGCCGGCGATCTGCTGGAGCTGCTTCACCAGCTGGAGCCCGTTGATGACGGCGCCGGCGATTTTCTGGATTTCGGGCGAAAGGCCACCAAACGAAAGCGCGCCGCCGTTCAGGATCGATCCGAACGACGGAGCCTGGGCAATCGACATGTTGCCGCCGAGGCCCATTTGTCCGATTCCAAGCGAACCGTCACGACTGCCGCTGAGAGCCTGCAGGATCTCCTCGCTCTTTTTCAGGATATCCTTGTTCGAGGCCATGATGGAGTTGGTGTTTTCCGCATTCTTGCGGGCTACATCGAGATTAGCGCCATCGATGACGGCAATCTGTGCGAAGGCCGTGCTTGCCCAAAGCGCAAGACTGGCGGCAATCGCGAATTTCTTCATGTCAGCCTCCTATTGCTGCAAGGAATCGATCACGCTGGCAGCGCCAGCAGGGTCGGGGGTGATGATTATCGAGCGGCTGTCGGCTGAGCTTGCCCGTGCGTTCTCAAGTGCGCATGGTAGCCACCGGCCGCGATCGATCTTCAACCGTTCCAGTTCCGCGGGATCACAAGAGAACGGGTTTGCAGAGCCGCTCTTTGGCCGTTGCACCAGTTTGGCCGACTGCGATGCCTGAACGTTCTGCAACGACAGAAGCTGGGCCAGCAGCGCCGTGAAGTCCCCCGCCTGGGCGAGGTACTGGTTGGTGACATCGGCGTTGATCCCACGAGCCGACGAGTTCAGCTCCCAAGCGTCTTTGTATTCCGTCACCTGGCCAACGGTGCCAGCTAGCGCGTCGATCGCCGCATCATTGGCGCCCATCTGCGATGAGCTTGCATCAAGCCCGCCAGCCGCCTTCCTGACCGTGCCCATGGCCGCGTCCTGGGCCGTGCCGCCTGCGCCGTCGGCCGTTACGATCGAGAATGGTGGCGGCGCGGCGGCCGGAGCCTTGCCGCTCGACACATAGTCGTTGAAGTAGCTGTTCCAGCGGCCGACCCCGCCGGCCCACTGGTTTTGCTCGCCTGCGTTCGATCCGTTGTAGAAGGAGGCGAGACAGCTGTAATTCGTCGCCCCGCATTGCTTCACGCCCATTCCGAGATATTTGACACCGCCTTCGACATTCTGCTCGTTCACGTCGCGGTCCAGTCCCATGGACTTGCCGGTGCCCTTGGTCAGCTGCATGACGCCTTTGACGCCGGTGTGGCTCCCGGCGCATGTGTCGAAGCGCGATTCCTGATAGGCTACGGAGAGTGCCAGACCTTCTGGCACGCCGTATTTTTGCGCATAGTAGCGGATCAGCTTTACGTTTGCCGCGTCGCGCTGCAACGCGTCGGCCGGCGAGCGGCGAAACATCTGTGAGCGGTATTTGTTCGAATAGGTGCAGACGACGCTTTTCTTCCTGTCGGTTTCATCCTTCTTCGCTTCATCCGACTTCGTGCTGTGCTGCTCGTCCTCTTGCCGCTTGTCGAGGTTCTGCCCGTCGATGACCGCGATCTGAGCGACAGCCACGCTCATGCTTTCCGCCGTCGCGAGAGCCACGGCCAGACAAGCGCTGCTAAGCCGCTTCGTCATGTTCGGTCTCCCATCCGCAGAAGTATGGCAGCCACATCTCTGGCTCGTCGCCGAAGGTCTCCCGGAGCCTTGCGCATTCCTTGCTGTTGGCTTCATTCGAAGACAAAACTTTGATGAGATCGGGCATAGCCGACAAATCGAGCTTGGCGACGATCGAGTCGCTGTCGTGCTTGACGAGGAAGGTGCGTGTTTCCTTGGCGGTGCGGCGCACAAACTCGAATTCCTTCGCTGTCAGTGAGAAGCGCTCCATGTAGGAGTCCTTGCTCGCCTTTGGGTTGGGGAAGAAAATGTTGGTCTTCGTTTGCTCGATCAGCGACGATGAGATGGAGGAATTGACGACGTCCTCCGCCGTCTGCGTGCCAAAGCCGACCACGCCGTTGCGGCGACGAATGGTCTTCAGCGTCTCGTTGATGAAAGCGGCGAAAACCTCGTCATCCAACAGCTTCCAGCCTTCATCGAGGAAGAGCATGATCGGCGAGCCGTCGATGACGTCCTCAAGACGATGAAAGATGTAGAGCAACGCCGCCGAGCGCAGCTTTCGGTCGCCTAGGATCTTCGTCATGTCGAACCCGACAACGGGCTTCGAGAAATCGATGAGATCGACGGGATTGTTGAAAAGCCAGCCCTTGTCCTTTGGGTCGAGCCAGGGTTGTATCCGCGCCGCCAGATCGTTCATGCCAGGCATCAGCGAACCACGCAGCACTTCCGGCAGCAGGTCGAAGGTGCGCTGTTCGCGCGGGATCTTGTAGATCATGTCGACGGCGGCGTTGATGACGCGCATCTCAGCCACGTCCAGCGCGCCGCCGTCCGGCGTTAGAATGTAGAGGAGCAGATCTTCGAGGAAAGAACGGTTTTCTGCCGTGTCATCAAGCTGCAACGGCGCGAACCCCGTCGGCTGGGAAGGCTCCATCACCTCGTAGCGCCCGCCGAGCGCCCGCACGAAAATTTCAGCGCCGCGCATATAGTCGAAATATACACATCGCGGACGCGGCATGATGCGCATGGCCTGCGCCATCAGGAAGGACAGCACCACGGTCTTGCCCGAGCCGGTCGGGCCGAACACCGTGAAGTGCCCGACATCGTGAACGTGGAAATTGAAGTAGTAGGCCGTCTGGCTGGTCGTTTCGAGCAAGGCAATAGGGCGTTTCCAGTGCAGCCTCTCGCGTTGGCCCGACGGGAAATTGTGTCCTGAAAAAAGGCCGGCGAAGTTAAGCGACGAGATCAACGCACGTCGCGCGATGTAGCTGAAATTTCCCGGCAACTGCGCCCAGAAGGCCAGTTCCGTGTTCAGTGTCTCGCGTACCGGCACGATCGACATGCGCGAAAGCTCCGCCGTGATGTCGGATAGCGCACGGTTGAGGCCATTCATGTCCGGTGCCAAGGCCATGACGCTCATGTGGTGTTGTCCGAAGACGACTTCGCCGCCGGCCAGCTTGTCGGCGCCGTCGTGGACGGAGTCCTCGACCGTCGTGCCCGCCTCGTCTGAACCCTCAACCTGGTTCGCGATGGTGTTGATCCTGCGCATCGCCGTTACACGGTCCTCGATCGCGAAACTCTGCGTCAGGACAAACTCATGTGGCAGGCGCAGGAGACCGTCCAATGAGCCCGGAGCGGTGAACGGAGGGTATTCCTTGATCGACACCATGCCGCCGAGCTTACCTTCGTCCGGCCCGCGAAGTTCCAGCGCGGACTTGCCGAAAAACAGCTGTCGTGTCGCCAGCACATCACCAAGGCTCATGCGCGGCAAAGGCATTTCCACGTCGACGCCGCCGGCGAGGATCTTCGCCAGAAATTCCGCCGGCTCGGAAAAGAAGCTATCGCGGCGCTTCACGACACCGAGAAGACGCCCCCCATAAGCGGTAAAATCCTTGACGACGCCGTCGAGAACGTCATGCAGTTCTGCCATCGCCTCTTCGCGGGTTTCTTCGCCCGCCGTACTGATGCGGAACGCATTGAGCGCCTTGTCCACCCAGCCGACGCGACCGACCATCGGTCGGCGTATGACCGTCAGATACGCCTCGTTGACGAAAAGGTTTTTCGCCCCAAGCTCATCCATGTAGCGGGCGTCGAGCTCGGCCACGAAAGGATTGTCAAAGTCGCCTTCGATCTCGGGCGTCACGTGGCGGCGGATGATCGTTGTGTAGACCGCAAAGCGAGAGGTCGAGAGATTGCGGAACGTGGTGTTGCGGTTGAACATGCGGCTGTTCAACTCGGCCTGGTCCATCGTCTGGAACGGCAGGCCACTGAGCTGGATGACGCCGACCAGAAAGCCGCTCTTCGTCACGATCAGGTTGTCATCGACATGGCGAAGGTAGGGGACGTGCATCGCCGCGGGCTTTTCACGCCGGCGCTCACGGCCAAATTTAAGATCAGCATCGAGGCTCATGGGGAATAGCTCCTCGCGCCCCAAAAAGTTAGGTTCGCCACCGCTCCGCGTTTGGAGATGCGCCGTTCGTAAATATGAAACATGTAGGGGTCGCGCTGGCACAGATATGCGCTGACCAGATGCACCACGCCGAACACGCCAAGGCCGAGCATGAAGCTGCTCGTGGCGATAAAGCCGACCACCGCAAGGATGCCGTTCAGCGCGAAAACCTCGTAGCGCACCCCCCATTTCATCGGGGGGCGTGTCAGTGGCAGGCTGACCGGCTCGACATAGACTTCCTCGTCATTCATCTCTCAACTGCCTCCCGCGGTCGCGCGCACTGCATCCACCAACTGGGCAGCGCCGAAGATCAGAGCGATGCCAATGATGATGGAAAAAGCCATCATCCACGCCAGCCGGCCCGTCATGGCGAGGAAGCCGAGAAAACAGACCGCGATGATGGCGAATGAACGCGCTATGTTGCCTTGCAGAACTCCGACAAACCACTCCATCACATTTTCGACTGGCGCCGCCGACTGGGCATACGCAGTGGCCGGCGCGAGAGCTATTCCGACCGCCGAGGCCAAGGCCAGCTTCAGGGCGAATTTACCCGCTTTCCTGTATTCCACCCTTGGCTCCTTTCAGTTGCCGAAATCCATGACATGACCATCCTGCCAAGTGTCCTCGCTCGCTGATGGAACGGCCGCGAGCATTTCCAATTTGGGTAGGGTGGATTTTTTGACGACACCGCCGAACTTCCAGCGGTTCAATATTTTCACGACGTATTCCGCGGTCTCCGGATTCACCGGAATGCCCTTCGCCTTGTAGACGTTGTTGGGCCCGGCGTTGTAAGCCGCGAGCATCAGCAGCGGATCCTGGAATTCGTCGTACAGTGACTTCAGATACCGGATACCAGCCCGGACATTTGCCCGTGTATCGCAGGGGTTTATCACGCCGAGATCGGAGGCCGTTCCTGGCATCAGCTGCATGATTCCCAAGGCCCCGGCTTTTGACGGACCCTGGTTGGCACCAAGATCGCTTTCGGCCCATGCAATTGCTTCGGCTAGATCGGCGTCAAATCCTTGTTCAGCCGCTATTGAGCGCACAAGGCTCGCGATCTGTGCACGGTTGCCACCCTCACAAGCTCCGGAGCGATCTATACCGGTTGCCGCCACAGCTTTCGCCGGCGTTGCAAAGGCGATCGCAACGCGCTCTGATGCCATGTCCTGAGCCAGCGCCGTGAAAGGCGCTATGGCACCGCAAAGCGATATTATCAGGAGAGGTCGAATCATTGGCTTGCCACAATTTGACACTTTACTATGGCTACACTCTGCCCTAGTAAAGTGTCAATCGATAAGCGTGACGAGAACGGAAATCCGATGAAACAGACAGCCATATTCGTGGCCTTGCTGCTCCAAAGCACCGTGGGTTTCGCAGCCGGCGCGAGCGCCCCGAATGCCTTCGAACCGCCATCGAAGGACTACTTGCTTCAGTTCTCGAAGCCTGGCGAGAAGGTCTTTGTCTATGAGCGCTACGACGCCAAGGGCGCGCTTTATCGGCGGGACGTTACCGCCTTGAAGATGCCGGTGAAGGTGCACTCGGCTACTGAGCGCGTTATCAACGGCGCGACGTATCGGCTGCGCGGCCTCACAGCGTGCCCAAAGCCAAAAATCACATATAAAGCCGAAGAATGGGACTGCACGAAAGCCGCGCAAGATTACGAAGAGCGGATCTACAACCACCGTGCATCTGTCGTTCTTTGCAAGACGCTTGTTTTGCAAAGCAAGAAGGATGAACCCGACGCCGTGTCGTGCTTCTCCCTCGTCGGTGCAGGCGATCCAAACGATCCGTACACGGTCGCCTATGATGATGACGAAATGGTCTTTTTCGACATGGCGGCGATTGGTAACAAGGATGGCAAATCTCTGCGCCCCGATCTGGAACATTCGGGCGAACTGGGCGAGCAGTTCCAAAAATGAGAACGTTCAGCCTCGCAGCCATTGCCGTTGCACTATCCGCATCGGCTCACGCCCAGGAGAGCAATGCTTCCACCGAACCGACTCCGTTCCAAGTATCGAAGTCGGCTCAACTGCTAACCGGCGACACATGGCGCGATGGAGACCGCCTGTTCCATCTCTATGGGGTCCAATCGTGTTTACGAGGGACAATCGCAGAGGAGGCCGGCGGTAGGAAAATTGATTGCGGCAACGCATCGCTGGCGCACTTGGCCGCGCTGTTTGACGGCACGGCAATCACCTGCCAGCCAATCGGCTACGCGCTCGACGAGGCGGCTTTTGTCATATGCGGAGCGCAGTTGAACGGCGAAACAATCGACGTCGGAACGGCCCTCATCTCGACGGGATATGCTTTTGCGGCGACGACAGTAAAAGGCAAGGCAGTCAACGGCAATTACCTAGTTGCCGAATTGGATGCGAAGTCGAATCGCAGAGGATTGTGGAACACAACGTTTCAGCACCCAGTACAAATGCTGCTGAAACGCATATCGGAGAGATAATGATGAGCCGCGATGACGACGCCCACAACCATTACCATGGATATCCTGTGCAAGGACGCACCGACCGCTCAATTGGCGATGCCGTCGCATTCATCGCTATTGTCTTGGTCCCCGCGGGAGTTTATGCCGCCTGGCACGCCATCACAGCATGGCTTTCGGCACTCTTCTCTTAGGATTGCAGTTTCGTGAAAGAACCGAGCACCGCTTGCAAATCGTCAACGTCAATTTCGCACCAGCCATGACCCATCAACCGTTGGAAATAAGCTGCCTTCATTTTCATATCCGCGACAGTGGCTACTGGAGCGATGGCGGCTCTCCTTCGTGCCGCGGCCTCTTGCGCCATAACGGCGTCCATCCTCTGACCCAGCAAGGCCGCGTCCGCCCCTTCAGCTTCCATCAATCGCCTGCCGAGATATTCGAGCATGGCCAGGCTCTGACGATGTGCCGCAATAAGATTCGCGACACCTTCAGCCGGTTCCATTTGTCCGTTGCTGCAGACCAGTTGAATAGCCATCGTCCTCCTCCTGGCGTACATTGGTCACATACTGATACCTCGGGAGGTAAGGAAACATAGGGATGGCATCATCCCTATTTTGTAGCGACAATTCTAAGACCGGGCGGGGGTGCCTGCGTAGAAGGATTGGCTTCTAATGTTTCGTGCCCTGGTGGTTGAAGACCAGACGCTTATGCGTCTGGCATTAATGAACGAAGTGCAAGCAAGCTTCCATGACTGCATCGTCGTAGGTGCCGAAACCTTGGAGATTGCGACCAGAGAGCTTCAAAACGTCCAATTTGATCTCATCGTAATTGATCCCGGCTTGCCCGGATTTGATCCCACGTCAGAAACTGCTCGGGTTGCTGTCGTCGACAAAATCATGGAAGCCTCTGCGAGCGCCATCCATATCGTCGTCACCGGCTCTGACAATCGAACCGAGGCCGAAGGTTTCCAGCAGATCGGCGCCGCCGCTTATCTCGGCAAAACCGGCCTTGCGCCCGGCGTTTTCAGCGATGTGCTCGAGGACATTTCATCCAAGGGCTTCTCCCTGCGCCTTTCGCGAGTCGCCATGACAAGGCCCGACTATCGCTTTTCCGTTCTGACGCCTCGCGAGCATGAAATCATCGACATGATGGCCCGCCGCGCGCCTGGTGTGAAACGGAAAGAGATTTTCGCCCTCATGTCAGAGCGGCTGGGCATCGATGCCGGCTCTGCCGAAAGGTACTACAAGCAGGCCCGGGCCAAACTCATGAGGCAAGGTCATCCGCTACCACAGGGGCTGTGATCGCGATGGCTTCTCTAACCGTACATGGGATCAAGGTTCCCGTGGAACCGCAGGATGTCTCGCCGGTCATCTGGCGAGCGCTTCAAAGCCAGAGCTATGAGGCGAAGGAAGCGAAGTGGATTTTCAGGGCAGTCAAGGCGCGCGATCGCGTACTGGAGCTAGGGTCCGGTATCGGCATCATCACCGCACTGATCGCGAAAATCCCCGGCGTTCAGGTGTGGGCTTTTGAAGCAAATCCCGCAACAGCGGAACTAGCGAAGCGCGTGATAGCGGCCAACGATCTCGACAATGTCACATTTTCCCAGGGTATCCTCACAGCAGGCCCGCCGCGGTCCTTCACCTTCTACGTTCGCCGGGACCTTTGGATGTCTTCCACGGACAAAGACCAGGGACCATATGAGCGCGAACTTTCGATCGTCTCGGCCGACGTCGATCGTTTCATGACCGATCATCAAATAAACGCCCTCGTCATGGACATTGAAGGTGCTGAGAAAGAACTTCTGCAGGATGCCGAGCTGCCCGGCGTCCAGCGCATTTTTCTTGAGCTGCACGATCATCTCTATGGCCTTGACGGCGTCCGCAACATCACGCTTGCCCTAGCAGAAAAGGGATTTGCCTACGATCCGCGGGGCTCCCGAGGCCCTTGCGTGCTCTTCGCCAAGAACGATGGACCCCGCGAATACGAGGATGTGGAAGATGTTGCGTAATGCTCTCGCCGTCATATTTGCCCTGTCCCTTCCGCTCGCCAGCGCCGCCGAGGAAATTCCCCTCGATCCCAACGAAGTGTCGGTTCAAGACGCCAGCGGCAAGACCGTCGCCATCTTTTCAGTAAAGCAGCTGCGGGCAGACTTTCCGCAACAGACCTATGACACGCGTACGCCTTGGACGAGCGACAACGAGAAGATCGAATATCGTGGGCCGCTGCTTGCAAATGTGCTTGCCAAGGCCGGAATTACCGCCGTTCAGGAAGTCAAAGTCGTCGCCTATGACAACTTCGTTGCCGACATTCATATGGACGAAATCCGGTCTTATAATCCGATCCTGGCGATCGAACGTCGTTGCAACGAGAGTGACAAGGCCGGCTCGCATTGCCCGCCGGGCCAGGATTTCCGCCCGATCAGTATGGTAGAGAAAGGCCCCATCTTCATTGTTTGGCCCTTGGACCGGTTGCCCGCTTCATATGTTCCCGCAAGAAACTCGATCTGGGTGTTTTTCCCAGTCATCCTGCGCGCCACGCAATGAAGTTCTTAAACGGCCGCTTGCTCACTGTTCTGCCGTATATTGGTATGGCTGCAGCGCTTGGGCTGAGTGCGTGGACATTCATCCAATCGAACCGCTACCGTCAGGAGACGGATGCCATCCTCACTCAGACTTTCGAGATTCAGTGGCGCGCGGCGCAGATTCGCGAGCGCCTTATACGAGTCTATGGCTATCTTCGCATTGCCGACGAGACGGGCAAGCTTGATGCGGACATCGATCGACAAATGGCGTTGGTGAACGTCAACGTCGCGCAGTTGGAAAACCTGCCCTATCTGAACCGCTTTTTTCCCGACCACGATGCCGAACTCCTGGGCCGGATTCGCCTGACCCTCGAACAGAAAATTGCCCCTATTGTGTCAGCGCGGAGAAACTACACCCAAGCCATTGCCGACATGGCCAAGCTGGAACAGTCAATTTACGAGATTTCCAGCTCTACCGTTGATCACAGTGCCACCTTGCAGCAGACCGCCAGCATCGACATTGCGGCCTCGCGCAACTGGTTCATCTTTGCCATCGCACTTGGCCTGGGTGCCACCTTTTATCTCGTTATCCATCAACGCTATGCTTTGGCCAATCGCCGTGACCAGCATATGCGCTCGTTCGCTTCGCTCTTTGCGCATATGACCCGATCGCGGGTTACAGCCTTGAGGCTGTTCCTTGAGCACGCACAACCAGACAAGCAACCGAGCGGCGAAATGCTTGAGGCTGCGCGCAGTGCTGCTACTGAACTGGAATCGATCACCAACAGTGTCCTTCAGATCGCCTATGCGCCACAAGATTCCAGCACCGTGGCGCTCGGCCCACTCCTCGAGGATCTCGCGCACGATCGCAGCAGTTTGGTGCAAGTTTTGGTCGATCCTAAAGCACGTCTGCAACCTGTTCCGGCGACGCCGTTACGGTTGGTCGTTAATGAGCTGATAGAAAACGCTCTTGCCGCTCTATCCGGCACCAGAAACGCCCCAATTCTCATCTCCGCGACAGTCAAGCGACGTCCCTTCCTCCTGCGCAGTTACCTCGTACTAGATGTGGCGGACAACGGCGCAGGCATGTCGCCTGCAATCCTTGTGAAGGCAACTACACCTTTCTTTTCAACGCGAGCTGGAAATCATACTGGCCTTGGACTGACCGCATGTTCCCAGATGGTCTCGACGCTGAAAGGAAGGCTCATCATCAACAGCGCTCCCGGTGCCGGCACAACCGTAGAGATCAGGATTCCGGTGCATTCGACTGCCGCCACGTCATGGCAGTCGTTCCTCAGGCGCGGGCGAAAAAAGGTACACACGTGGCGCGCCTAATTGTCAGCTCTGCTCCATTTTCACCTGAATGCACCGGTATGCGCTATCACGGCGAAAACCTGCCAGGCATTCTGTGTAGCGCAGCTTAGACGGATGATGACGCTGGAAGTTCACGGCACTCTGAAATGAGAACCTACGCCTCCGGGTGCGTCAGAATCAGGTAGATCAGTTGATGGCGGGACCTTATCGGAAAAGAGGAAGGTCGCTGGATCAAGTTTCAACGCCTTGGCGATCGCCGCAATTGTGTCGACGCTGATATTGCCGCTTGCGCGTTCCAATTTCATGAATGTCGCCTCCGCCACGCCGATGAGCTCGGCCATCTTATAGCGGAGCAAAGTGCGTCGTTTTCGCTCAATGTCGATGATGTGCGCCAGACGCATGCGGATTGCATTTTCGTCCAACTGATGCGCCCATTCGGGAAGTTTTTTTCCGCCCGCGAGCAGGTCCGCAACTGACACATGCAAGCCGCTTGCCATGATTTGCAACGTCGTCAGGGTGACATTGTTTTTCTGTCGCACGGTCTGGATGTATGTCCGGTAGGCGAGCCTTTCGCCCTCGACGGTCCGGAACAGCTCGGCCATGTGCATATGGGATAGGCCACGCCTAGCTCTCTCCCGCTCCAGCGTTCTCGCAATGTTGGCGCGCAACGGGTTGTTGACCAGGCCCGCGTCGTCTCGTTTCATAAATCGATGTAGTCGCACAACCTGCCTTCTCGATCTGTCCTTTTTCGCGCGGATGATCCATAGTAAAGTATCAGAATCCGCAGCGAGGAAAAGGCTATGAACATGCTGAAATATCTCTTGGTGGGTGCCACCGTCGTCGTGGGCGCCGCGGCTCTTCCATCCCAATCACAGGCATCGGAATGGGGCTGTCAGGTCCTCCTCTGCCTGTCCGGTGACTGGCAGGCCACTCCTTCTTGCCACCCGTCAATCTACAAGTTGATGGCGGCGATGAAAGCGCCGGGTTTTAACTGGCCGATCTGTCCACAAGCCAACTCCAGCGCCGCGAGATTCGAGAAGTATGAGGATTGTCCAGCTGGCTGGCAAGCAGCTGGCAGCTACGACTCCGATCGGCGAGGAATGAGGCAAGAACGGAACATCTGCCGTATCAGCTCCGACAGGCTCACCCTGCCCGCCACTTTCACGAATAGTCGTCTCGGCCAAGACCATGACAACGGATCTCGACAGGCCCAGATCGAAATCAACGGTAGGTTGGTGACGGCAAAAATCCAGATCACGGGCAACGATAGAGGGCATTCCCTTGGTAATGGCCCCACCTACTACACCATCTCTCGGCCGGTGCGCGGAAAGCCCTGGTTCATCGAGTATGACGACGCGAACGGCATGCGCCAGAAAAGCTGGTTCAATCTCAACATGCCATAAGCCAGGCGATCACGCAGGATGAGTCGCCATGAGGATCACAAGGCGTGTCTGTCCGGTTCATTCACCCCGACGCCAGCGATAGCTTCGAGACAGCAATACGGTACTGGATCAGGGAAGGGTAATAAGTGTTGAAGGCGCTGCTCCTGTCGACTGCGATAATGGGCCCATGGGCAGGCTTGGCGGTGGCTAGCCAGAGCGAGAAGCCGCGATCGAGCGCGGACAATCCGATGTGGCCCGCTTCACTGAAATGGGACTGCAAGACCGCCGCCAAAATCGTGTGTGAGCGTGACGGCAGTTGCACAGTGGCCGAGGACCATACTAGGTTTGTGCTGAACTATGGCAGCAACGAAGCTGAGTTCCCGGCCAGCAATGTCAGGATCAAACGGCACTATCAACAGACCGTGCAGGCAAGCCCTTTGCAGCAGGAAGTTAAAGTCGAACTGGCTGACAATCGCGTTCTTTGGCTGACGGCCGTGGATGCCAGCCGCACTTATTCGGAAGCCTGGGTCGGCGCAATGAGCGAGTTGAAGGGCGGCGCGGTACTCATGGAATCCGAGGGCGTCTATTGTATGCCGCACAAGTGAGTGAGCCGAGAGGGAAGGCGAGCGAAAACCGATATGTTCTGACCTCGGGCGCCAGCCACCGGCGTTTCAGAAAAGTCCGGCATAACCGTCTTCCCGGTCTAGTTTCATCAGACGATCAGCCGTCGACTCCTGCGCAGCGGCGTCCTGACCCATCACGGCCAGCGCAGCGAACAGCCCAACAGATTTCCTCATCCAAGTCCCCTCACGCCAAGGACCAAGAACGTTTTGCCTTGCCTGGCGAGAGCTGGGTGCGGATGGTCAGGAGGTCTTGCATGACTAACCTGTCAACAATGAAACGAACATTCCATGGCACGGTGCTCGAGCGCATCGTGGTGGTGGGGCTGGGCGGCCTGCCCCTGACCGCAACGATCGACAATCTGCCGGAAGCGTATCCGGGCGGACAAGTCGCGCGAGGCGGGCGCCTGGGCCTGCTCGGCAATCGCGACATCATGGATACGCCGTTCAACATAGGCAGCTACACGGCGCAAACGATCGAGGATCAGGGCGCACGCACGGTGGACGACGTGATGATCAATGATCCTTGGTACGGAGCACCCATTCAACCGGCGGGATATTGGATTCCTTCTACATTCGCGGCTTTCCGATCAATGAAGGAAATTTTGGCGAGGTCGCGTTCGATGGTGTGTTCGGGGTCGCGCCGACCTATCGCTTGTTCACCGATTATATCGAGCGATCGAGGTTCTCAAAGGACCGGTGGCGCTCCTTTATGGCATCGCGCCGAACAGCAGTCTCGGGGGGTACGACCAATATCATCCCAAGCGCGCGGGCCGAGGTCGATCTGACACGGTCGAGCCCCCAGGGCGGCGGGCATCTCGATGTGAGCGGGCGTTTCGGCGCCGAGCGGCAGTTCGGGGTCCGATTCAACGGCAGCTATCACGGCGGCGACGCCGATCGACGACCAAAAGCGCGACGTGCCGGTGGTGACAATCTGCGGCGCGGGCCGCACCGGGCAACGGAGCGCCGATCGCCACGATCAAGCCTGGCCGGTCTGCGCCCGCGGTTTGCCGCCAATCGGATGTTAGAGCTCATGCTAATGAGGCGTCAGCACTCCGATTTTCTCAATGGTTTGGAAAAATCAAAAGATAATTCCTTATCTCTATAGATTTTGTGTAATATCGTACGATCCCGTCTTGGCAACCGGGCATCCCCTTGGTGGAACAGGAGATCGACGACACGTGGCAAGAATTTCGGTTCTCGGCATATCCGGCGGCGTTAGTACGCCATCCCGCACCACCGCGGTGGTGAGCGCGCTGGTCAAGGCGGTCGCGTCGCGTGTCCCGTCGGACGCCGGCCTGATCGAAATCACCGAGGCGGCGCCGTCGATTTTCGCCGGGCTGTCTCGTCGTGCGCTCGGCGCGTCTGGCGAAGCGATCATCCAGCGTGTCGAGAAGGCCGACCTGCTCGTGGTCGGAACGCCGGTCTATCGGGCGTCCTACACCGGCGCTCTCAAGCACCTGTTCGACCTCGTCGATCATCGTGCACTGACGGGCAAGACCGTGCTTCTCGCGGCAACCGCGGAAGTCCATACCATGGCCTGGTTCTCGAACATCAGCTCCGGCCATTGTTCGGTTTTTTCGGGGCCGTCACGGTCCCGACCGGCGTCTACGGCGCGCCCGACGATTTCGTCGATGCCAAGATCGTCGGCGCGGCGATTATCGAGCGCATCTCACGGGCCGCTACCGAAGCGATTTCCTTGCTTAATTCCAGTGATGCAAACACTGCCGTCGCCACGCGCGTCGGTTGAAGCCAATCAAAAGGGGAAACGAACGAAATGACCTCGAATTCCGACAACGTGAAATTCGCCTACTGGGTCCCGAACGTCTCGGGCGGCCTGGTCATCTCCAACATCGAGCAGCGGACCGGCTGGGACATCGACTATAACCGCAAGCTCGCCCAGATCGCCGAGGCCAACGGCTTCGACTACGCGCTGAGCCAGATACGCTTCACGGCCGGCTATGGCGCCGACAACCAGCACGAATCCGTCTCGTTCAGCCATGCCTTGCTCGCGGCCACCACAACGCTGAAAGTCATCGCGGCGATCCTGCCCGGCCCATGGAATCCAGCGCTGGCGGCCAAGCAGATAGCCACCATCAATCACCTGACCAATGGCCGTGTCGCGGTCAATGTCGTGAGCGGCTGGTTCCGCGGTGAGTTCGCCGCCATCGGCGAGCTGTGGCTCGACCATGACGAGCGCTATCGCCGTTCGGAGGAATTCATCCGTGCGCTGCGCGGCATCTGGACCGAGGACAATTTCACTCTGAAGGGCGACTTCTATCGCTTTACCAACTACTCGATGAAGCCGAAGCCGATCGATCCGCAGCCGGAGATCTTCCAGGGCGGCTCATCACGCGCGGCGCGCGACATGGCTGCGCGGGTTTCCGACTGGTATTTCACCAACGGCAACACGCCGGAAGAGATCAAGAAGCAGGTTGACGACATCAAGACCAAGGCGAAGGCCAATGGCCACAAGGTCAAGATCGGCGTCAACGCCTTTGCCATCGCTCGCGAAACCGAGGCAGAAGCGCGCACCGTGCTCGACGAGATCATCGCCAAGGCCAATCCGGAGGCGGTGCAGGGTTTCGCCGATCAGGTCAAGAATGCCGGCAAGGCGTCGCCGGAAGGCGAGGGTAACTGGGCGAAATCCTCGTTCGAGGATCTTGTCCAATACAATGACGGCTTCCGCAGCAATCTCATCGGCACGCCGGAACAGATTGCCGAACGCATCCTCAAGCTGAAGGATGCCGGCGCGGATCTGATACTGCTCGGCTTCCTGCATTTCCAGGAAGAGGTGGAGTTCTTCGGCAAGCGCGTCATCCCTCTGGTGCGCGAACTGGAAGCGGCGCGCGACAGGGAGCTCGTCGCCGCGGAATAGGACACGCGCGGCCTCCAGGCCGCCGCCCGCACGCGTTCAAAATTAGGAATGTTTCATGATTGGTGCTTCGCTGGGAGCCGCCGCATACGAGCGCTCGCCCGAAATTTCCGGCATTCTTGCTGGTGCTGATCCCGTCGAGGACACGCGCCCGGCGCGCCTGTCGGCAAAGGCTGATGCGATCCTGGCGCTGGGCGGGATCAGCATTTCCTTTGGTGGCGTCACGGCACTGCGGGATGTCGACCTCGAGGTCAAAAGCCGCGAGATTCGAGCTGTGATCGGTCCCAATGGCGCCGGCAAATCCTCGCTGATCAACATCATCAGCGGCCTCTATCACGCCGATCAGGGCAAGATCGCGATCGATAGCCAGTCCTTCTCCCGGGTGTCGGCAAGCCGTCTGGCACGGCTCGGCGTCGCGCGCACCTTCCAGAACCTGGCACTGTTCGGTGGGCTTTCAGTGCGCGACAACATCGCGTCGGGCCGCGTCCACACCCGGCGCGCCAGCTTCGTCGAACATATCGCTGGTCTACCGCGCGCCCGGCGCGAAGATGCCGCGATCGCTGAAAAGGTCGACCAGACAATCGCCTTCCTGCATCTCGAGGCCGTCGCCGATCGCCTGGTCGCAACGCTGCCCTACGGCCTGCAGAAGCGGGTCGAACTGGCGCGCGCGCTTGTCGCCGAGCCGAAGATCCTGCTGCTCGACGAGCCGATGGCCGGCATGACGGCGACCGAGAAGGCCGAGATGGCCGGTTTCGTGCGCGCAGCGCGCGACCGGCACGACGTCACCATCATCCTCATCGAACACGACATCGGCGTGGTCATGGGGCTCTCCGACCGCGTCGCCGTGCTCGACTACGGCCGCAAGATCGCCGACGGGACACCGGCCGAGGTCAGGGCCAATCCGGCGGTGATCCGGGCCTATATCGGCACCGCCGAAGGCGAACATGGCGAGGGCATCCGATGAGCTACTATGATTTCCTCTTCGTCATCGAGGTGCTGGTCGGTGGCTTGCTCTCAGGCGTCATGTATTCGCTCGTCGCCATCGGTTTCGTGCTGATCTACAAGACGTCGGGCGTGCTGAACTTCGCGCAAGGGTCGATGGTGCTGTTCGCCGCACTCACCTTTGTCAGCCTTGTCGAACGCGGCATCCCGTTTGCGCTTTCGCTGCTCATTACCCTCGCGGTCATGGTTGCGCTGGGCTTCACCATCGAGCGAACTGTGCTGAGGCCGCTGGTCAATCGCTCGCCGATGACGCTGTTCATGGCCACGCTTGGCCTGTCTTACATCATTGAAGGCGCTGCCCAGTTGGTGTGGGGCACGCAGGTGCACGGGCTCGATCTCGGCATCGACGACACGCCGTTCGAGGTCGGCGGCATCCTGATCTCGTCGTTCGATCTTCTTGCTGCAGGCATTGCCGCGGCGATGGTCGCCGGCTTGAGCGCATTCTTCTATTGGACCCGGATCGGCCTGGCGTTTCGCGCCGTCGCAGACGACCAGTTCGCCGCGCTTGCCGTCGGGCTGCGGCTGCCCCGGATCTGGGGAACGGTGTGGACGGCCGCGGGGTTCGTGGCACTGGTCGCGGGACTTTTGTGGGGCGCGCGCCTCGGCGTCCAGTTCTCGCTGTCGCTGATCGTGCTGAAGGCGCTGCCGGTGCTGGTGCTTGGCGGCTTCGATTCTATCCTCGGCGCCATCGTCGGCGGCCTCATCATCGGCGCCAGCGAGAAGCTCGCCGAGGTCTACCTCGGACCCTTTGTCGGTGGCGGCATCGAAGGCTGGTTCGCCTATGCGCTGGCGCTGGTCGTCCTGCTGGTGCGCCCCTCCGGCCTGTTTGGCCAGAAGACTGTCGAAAGGGTCTGACCGATGGCCGTGCAAGCGCTCGATGCCGCAAGGCTTCCCATCGACTGGCAGAGGTTAGCTCTGCCCGTCGCCCTGATTGCCGTGGCCTACGGCTTGATCCCCGCCTATGCGTCGAGCTATCTCGTCGAGGCGATCCTGCTGCCGTTCCTTGCGCTCAGCCTGGCGGCGGTCGGCCTCAACCTTTTGACCGGCTATTGCGGCCAGCTTTCGCTGGGCTCCTCCGCCTTCATGGCGGTTGGCGCTTTCGCCGCCTACAATTTCAACCTTCGGGTCGAAGGACTGCCGCTGGCTGCGACCATGATCCTGGCCGGGATTTCGGCCGCCGGCATCGGCGTCGTGTTCGGATTGCCGAGCCTGCGCCTGCGCGGCTTCTATCTCGCCGTCTCGACGCTCGCCGCCCAGTTCTTCGTGCAGTGGGCGCTGACCAAGTTCGGCTGGTTCTCCAACGACAACCCATCCGGAGTGATCTCGGCGCCGCACCTTGCCGTTGCGGGCTTCTCGCTCGACAGGGCGACGGGCCGCTACCT
The DNA here is from genome assembly GCF_040322615.1 of Mesorhizobium sp. M0119. Taxonomy (NCBI): domain Bacteria; kingdom Pseudomonadati; phylum Pseudomonadota; class Alphaproteobacteria; order Hyphomicrobiales; family Phyllobacteriaceae; genus Mesorhizobium; species Mesorhizobium sp. M0119. The sequence continues at coordinate 2,032 of NZ_JAMYTU010000053.1, read as the reverse complement.
GCTCTCGGTGACCACGGTCATCGTGCTCACGGCGCTCGTCTGGCGCCTGGTCAACAGCGCGACCGGCCGCAATTTCATCGCCGTGCGCGACAACGAAACCGCCGCGCGGGTGATCGGCGTCCCTGTGCTGAAGACCAAGCTGCTCGCGTTCGCCATCTCGTCCTTCATCATCGGCGTCGCCGGGGTGCTGTGGGCCTTCACCTATCTGCGCACGGTCGAGCCGGCCGGCTTCAATCTCGACCGCTCGTTCCAGATCCTGTTCATCATCATCATCGGCGGGCTGGCCTCGATACGCGGCGCCTTTCTGGGAGCGGCGTTCATCGTCATCTTTCCGCTCATCCTGTCGCGGCTTGGCGCCTTCCTGTTTGGCGGACTGTTCGATTCGGGTGTTCTCGACATGAGCCAGCGCATCGTGCTCGGCGCGCTCATCATCATCTTCCTCATCGCGGAACCGAACGGGCTGTCGGCCCTCTTCGACCGCCTGAAACGACGGATCGGCTCAAGGTCCAGCTGAGCGCCGCTCGACATCCTCTCACGGACCACAACCTCAGGAGACGCAATCCATGACCTTCTTCAGTCACCTCAAGAAAGCGGCGATCGCCACGGCCTTCGTCCTCGGCGCGACGGCGGTCCACGCCGACGAGCAGTATTTTCCCCTGCAGAGCTACCGCGTCGGCCCTTATGCCGCCGGCGGCACCGGCTTCTTCGGCGGCTTCATCGACTATCTCAACCTGATCAACATCCGCGACGGCGGCGTCAACGGCGTCAAGCTGACCTGGAGCGAGGGCGAGACGCAGTATGAGGTCGAGAAGGGCGTCGAGGTCTATGAACGATTGAAGAGCAATCCCGGCATCGCCGCCTGGAACCCGCTTTCGGTCGGCATCGCCTATGCCATGATCGACCGCATCACCGATGACAAGGTGCCGCTGATCACCATCAACCACGGCCGCACCGACACCACGGACGGACGCGTGTTCCCTTACGTCTTCCCGCTGCTGCTCAATCCCTACAGCGAGACCTCGGGCATCGTGAACTATATCGCCTCCAAGGAAGGTGGCCTCGACAAGCTCAAGGGCAAGAAGATCGTCGTGCTCTATCACGGCTCGCCCTATGGCAAGGAGACGATTCCGATCTATGAGCTGCTGTCGCAGAAATACGGCTTCGAGCTGTCGCAGATCGAGGTTCCGCATCCAGGCAACGAGCAGCAGGCGCAGTGGCTGACGATCCGTCGCGAGCATCCGGACTATGTGGTGCTGCGCGGCTGGGGCGTGATGAACCCGGTTGCGCTCAAGACCGCGCAGAAGACCGGCTTCCCGGCCGATCACATCGTCGGCAATGTCTGGTCGAATTCGGAAGAGGATGTGATCCCCGCGGGCGATGCCGCCAAGGGCTATACGGCCATCACCACCCAGGCGTCAGGCGAGCAGTATCCGGTGGTCCAGGAGATCGTCAAAACGGTCTACGGCGCCGGCAAAGGCAATCTCGAGGAAAAGAGCCGTATCGGCTCGGTCTACCACAATCTCGGCATCGTCAACGGCATCCTCAATGTCGAGGCGGTCCGCATCGCGCAGACCAAGTTCGGCAACCGCACGCTCACCGGCGACGAAGTCCGCTGGGGCTTCGAGCATCTCAAGCTCGATCCGGCACGCGTCGAGGCGCTGGGCGCCAAGGACCTGTTCCACTCGATCAACGTCTCCTGGGACAATCACGAAGGTGACGGCTACGTGACCTTCCAGCAGTGGGACGGCAAGAAGTGGAACGTCGTCTCCGACTGGATTGCGCCCGACTGGAAGCTGCTGCGTCCGATCATCGAGAAGTCGTCCGAGGCCTATGCCAAGGAAAAGGGCATCAAGATCCGCACGGCCGAAGACGCCGAAGCAGTGGTCAGCAACTGAAGTCAAACAACTCGCGGCCGGCCCCCCGGCCCGCCGCCCTTTGAAGGCTAATTGGGTGTGCTACATGTGCCCCCCCGCAAAAACCCTACACGCGCGGACTAGCGGGGGCGCCGGGTGAAAACCCGGCCACGCCCGCC
>NZ_JAMYTU010000052.1:0-33596 GCF_040322615.1 Mesorhizobium sp. M0119 | reverse complement strand
AAATGGCAGTCGCTCCTTCGCTCAACTGCCTCTCCAAAGAATCCTTTCTCAGCCTAAACTCAACCCCAAAATCGCCATATGCGATTCCCCTGCCCTCCTGGGGGAGATGGCCGGCAGGCCAGAGGGGGGCGCTGTCCCGCCGACGTACAAATCAGAAAGAAATCAGACGGAGCAGCAGAGTTTGGGGCAGAACATTTCGTAAAGTCGGAGGCTGGCGAACCTTCGCGCCCCCCTCTGCCCTGCCGGGCATCTCCCCCACGAGGGGGGAGATCGGCAATTTGGCCGACGGCATCTCTCCTGCAACGAGGAGCTACGCCGCCTGCGGTTCCGGATCAAACGCCGGGCGGGCGGTGTTGATCAGCAGCGAGATGCAGGCGGCGGCTATTGCCGTCATGCCGGCGATCAGGAAGGCAAGCTCGTAATTGCCTTGCAGCTCGCGCATGGTGCCGCCGAAAAAGGCCGCTGTCGCCGCACCGACCTGATGGCCGGCGACGATCCAGCCGAAGACGATCGGCCCGCTGCGGTCGCCGAACGCCTCGTTGGAAAGCCTGAGCGTCGGCGGCACGGTGGCAATCCAGTCCAGTCCGTAAAACACGGCGAAGATGATCAGGCTGGTCGCCGAGAAGCCGGAATAGGGCAGATAGATCAGCGACAGGCCGCGAATGCCGTAGTAGACGCCGAGCAGCTTGCGCGGGTCGAAACGGTCGGTGAGCCAGCCCGACAGCGTCGTGCCGATAAGATCGAAGATGCCCATCATCGACAGCAGGCCTGCGGCCTGCACTTCGCCGATGCCCATGTCGCCGCAAAAGGCGATCAGATGCGTGCCGACCAACCCGTTGGTGGTGAAGCCGCAAACAAAGAAGGTGGCGAACAGGTACCAGAACACGCGCGTACCGGCAGCTCGGCGCAACGTGCTCAGTGTATGCGCGACGAAATTGCCTTGCGCGGCCGGTGGCGCCGGCGGCACGTCGTCGGCCTCGGCACCATAGCGGACCATGCCGATCGAGGCCGGGCGCTCCGGCACCAGCATGTAAACCAGCGGCACCAAGGCGGCGGTGGCCACGGCAATGGCAATGGCGACCGGCTTCCAGCCGCCCGACTGGGCGAGCGAGGCGAGCAGCGGCAGGAAGACCAGCAGCCCGGTGGCGCTGGAGGCCGACATCAGTCCCATCACCAGGCCGCGATTGGTCTTGAACCAGCGGTTGACGATGGTCGCGCCGAGCACGGTGGCGACAGCGCCCGAGCTGATGCCGGAAAACACGCCCCAGGTGAGGAGCAGATGCCATGGCTTGGTCATCAGCAGGCTGAGCGCGGTCGATCCGGACATCATAAGCAGCGCGGCAAGCAATGTGCGGCGCAGCCCGATCCGCTCCATCAGCGCTGCGGCAAAGGGCCCGGTCAGGCCATAGAGGAAGATGCCGGTGGCCGCCGCCAGCGAGACGACGTCGCGCCGCCAGCCGAAACTGTTCTCCAGCGGCAGCATCATGACTGCCGGCGCCGAACGCAGGCCCGCCGCGATGAGCAGGCAGAGGAAGATGACGGCGACCACGACGAAAGCGTAGCGCTGGCCAAACGGACGGGATTGAGCTATCATGTTACTGACCGGTACGTTGCAGGAGCGCGAAACATACGTACCGACCGGTAACATTGTCAACCAGGCAATCGGCAGACCAGGCATGAAAAACATTGAACCAACGATCAAGGCCAATGACGCACCGCCGCCTCGCGCCGCCGAACGGATCCTCCAGGTGGCGCGCGATCTGTTCTATAGGCAAGGCATCAGGGCCATAGGCGTCGATGAGATCGTGCGGCGTGCCGGCGTCACCAAGCCCAGTCTCTACCGCAGCTTTCCGTCCAAGGATGAGCTGGCCGCATCCTACCTCCGGCACTATGACCTCGAATTCTGGGAGCGTTTCGACGAGGCGGTGGATGCCCATCCCGGCGATCCGCGCGCGCAGATCGTCGCCTTCCTGACGCGTGTCGGCAAGCGCACGCAAAGGCCCGACTATCGCGGCTGCGGCATGACCAATGCCGCGGTCGAATATCCCGAACATGGCCATCCGGCCCGCGTCGTGAGCGAGGCCAACAAGCAGGAACTGCGCCGGCGCCTGCGCGCCATGGCGGCAGCGATGGGCGCCGGCGACGCCGAGACGCTGGGCGACGGGCTGCTGCTGCTGATCGAAGGCGCCTATATTAGCGGCCAGTTGTTCGGTGCCGGCGGACCGGCGCAGTCGGTGGCCCGCAACGCCGATCTTCTGATAGAGGCAAGCTTGAAGAAATAGTGTTCCGTTTACCAGACCACTGTGAGCAGCCTGACTTCGTCTAGGCTGCTGTTAAATTTGACGGTACGCTGCGGCAGCCGAACCGAGTTGTCCGCCATGCGCGCTCTTTTGATCCTGGTTGTCCTCGCCGGTTTCTGCCAGGCGGCCCGGGCCGGCGAGATATCCAGCGTCTATACCGATCTCGATTGGGAAAAGGACTGCGTCACCTATGCCCACGCGGAAGAAGGCGACGGCGACTGGGCCGATCTCGCCTGTTCGGGCTACCGCGGTTACCCGGTGCTGGTTTCCTACGACGACGCGCGGGAATCGCTGTTCTACGGCTTTCCACCTGGCGATATGACCACGGTCTGGGAAAGCTTTTCCGGCCTCAATTCGGCTGGACCCAAAGTCGAGTGGCGGATCGAGACCAACGGCAAAACTGCCATTCCCTTCGCCGTCATTCATCGTCGCTCGATCAGCGATACCGAGGGCGAGAACAAGTCGACGGAAGTGCTGATCGTCGCCAAGGTTGCCCAGCCTGACGCCCACGAAGGCTGCACGATCGGCCTTGTGCTCGCCACCGGCAATCCCGCCGCCAACGATCAGGCGCGCAAGCTTGCCGACGAGAAGGCACGCACCTTCGCCTGCGGCAGGGACAAGCGTGTAGTGATCGGCGACGCGCCCGCTTTCGGCCGCGTCGACAACTGATTATTTGCGCCCGATAATTACTTGCGCTTGGCCCGCTCGATTGCCTCGACGATCATCTTCTTGGCATAAGCGGCATCGTACCAGCCCTCGATCTTGACCCATTTGCCGGGTTCGAGATCCTTGTAGTGCTCGAAAAAATGCTGCACTTGCTGGCGGGTAATATCAGGCAGCTGCGTGTATTCGTGGACGTCCTCATAGCGCAAGGTCAGCTTGGGTGAAGGCACCGCGATGACTTTCTCGTCCTGGCCGGCATTGTCCTCCATCACCAGCACGCCGATCGGCCGCACATTGATGACGCAGCCCGGCACCAGCGCGCGCGTGTTGCAGACCAGCACGTCGATCGGATCGCCGTCGCCCGACAGCGTATGCGGTACGAAACCGTAATTGCCGGGATAGCGCATCGACGTGTGCAGGAAGCGATCGACGAACAGGGTGCCGGCTTCCTTGTCCATCTCGTACTTGATCGGCTCTCCGCCGATCGGCACCTCGATGATGACGTTGACGTCCTCGGGCGGGTTCTTTCCGCTGGCAATCGCTTCGATACGCATCGCTTTATCCCTCTCTCGATTGAAGATCGATAGCGGGCGACGGCGAATGGTGCAATGCGGCGAATGGTACTGGGGAGATCGTCCGAACCAAAACCGGTCAGATCATGCGCTGGCCGTCATTCCCAGACGAAAGCGACCTTCTTCAGCGCCTTCTGCTCGAAGATCTCGACGCCCTCGGCCACATCGCGGCCGCCGGCGCCGGCATAGAAGGCAAGTGCGTTATGATTGTCTTCCAGCGCCCACACCACCATGCCTTTCAGGCCATGGTCGGCCAGCCGTGCCCGTGCGGCCGAGAACAGCCGGCTGCCGAGCCCGATGCCTTGATATTCCGGCCGCAGGTAAAGCTCGTAGATCTCGCCCTGCTGCCTGAGTTCGCGGGCGCGGTTCTTGCCGATCGTCGCATAGCCGGCAATTTTGCCGCCGATTTCGACGACCAGGACGGTGGCAGCGCGGCGAATGGCATTCGCCCACCAGTCGGCGCCGCGGCGGTTGATCATCGATGTCAGAGTGCGGTGCGGGATGATGCCCGAATAGGCGCCGCGCCAGGCCTCGAGATGCACGTCGGCAATGGCGGCCGCATCGCGCGGTTCGGCTTTCCTGATGTCGATGCTCAGCGTATTCATGATTGGTTAACCATAAACCCGCTGCGCCCGATTGCAAGAGTCCGGTCAGCCGCCGCGATGCTTTCGCACAGCCGAACGGAGCGTCCTTGAGACGCTCCAAAACCGCTTTTAGCGAGATCAAATCTCGACTAGATGGTCGTCCAGTTCGTTGCTGTCGCCGGTCGAGACCGGAAAATGCTCGGCCAGTACCGCACCGACCGCTTCGATCGCCTTGACGAAGCCCTCGGCAAGCCGATCGTCGCCGGCATGCGCCGTAAGGTCGCGGACGACACCGTCCCAGACATGCTGGCCGACACGAGAATCGATCCCGCTGTCGGCGACCACCTCGGCATAGCGCTCCGCAATCGAGACGAACACCAGCACGCCGGTGCGCGCCGCGGTGCGGTGGACGTTGCGAGCGAGGAACTGCTTCATCGCATTGGCGTGGGCGGCCTGGTAGCGCAGCCGCCTCGGCACCAAATGGATGCGCAATGCGGGCAATGCCCACAACAGGATGAGCACACTGGCAAGCGCTAGAAGCTCGGCGATGACGAAATGCGGCAAGCGGATCGACAGCCACCAGGCTTCCAGCCCGTAACCGACGCCAAGACTGACGACGAGCATGCCGAGCATCGCCATGAAAGCGGCCGGGAAGAAATAGCCGTCGCTGGCATGCGCCACGACGCAGTAGATCTCGCCGTCGGTCTTTGATTCGGCAGCGCGGATCGCATCGGCGATGCGCTCATGATCCTCGGGGCTGATAGGTCGTGTTGCCATGATTGATGTCTCACCAGCTTCCTGAAGAACCGCCGCCGCCGGACGAACCGCCGCCGCCTGAAAACCCGCCGCCGGAACTTCCGGACGACCAACCACTGCCGGAACTTCCAGACGACCAGCCACTGCCGGACGAGGTCCCCGACGTCCAGCCACCGCCACCGGAGGGTGACGAACCTGGCCCACGGCCGTAGCGGAACGTCATGCCCAGCCATTTGTACACGCCCGGCGACAGTTTCGTGCCGAAGATCGGCGGCAGGAACGCCATTGCCAAGCCGCCGAAGAACATCGTCGCCCAGAGGACGACGAACAGCATGAAGATGGGATCGACAGGATTGTCATTCGCCGGATTGCGCTTGCCGCGCGCCTCCAGCTCTTCGGGATTGCCTTCCAGCACCATGATCATGTCGTCGACGGCCTTGCTGATGCCGCCGGAGAAATCGCCGGCGCGGAAGGCCGGCACCATGTCGTTTTCGATGATCAGCTTGGTGTGCAGGTCGGTCAGCGTGCCTTCAAGACCATAGCCGACCTCGATGCGCATCTTGCGGTCGTTCGGCGCCACCAGAAGCAGGACGCCGTTGTTCTCTTTCGCCTGGCCGAGTTTCCAGGCGCGGAACAGCCGGTTGGCGTACGGCTCGATCTCCTCGCCGTCGAGGCTGGGGATGGTCGCGACGACGATCTGGTCGGAACCCTTGGTCTCGAACTCGGCAAGCTTCTGCGTCAGCGCCACCTCGGCCGCGGCATCGATAATGCCGGCGTTGTCGACGACCCGTCCGGTCAGCGCCGGCAGTTCGGCCGCGAAGGCCGCGAAGCCGACCAGCAGCACCGCCATGGCCATAAGCGCGGTGCCGATCATTTTGATGAAACGGCCGGATTCCATCGGGCTGATGGCGTGTCTTGTCATCTCGTCACCAACTTCCCGAAGAGCCGCCGCCGCCGGACGAACCGCCGCCGCCGGAAAACCCGCCACCGCTTGAACCCGACGACCATCCCCCGCCGGAACCTCCCGACCAGCCGCCGGACGACCGCCGGCTTGGCTCGAAGGTCATGCCCAGCCAGCGATAGCGGCCGGGACCGATCTTCTGGCCGAAGATCGGCGGCAGGATGGAGGCTGCGAGGCCGCCGAAAAAGATGATTGCCCAGATGGCTATGAAGATCGTGAAGAACAGATCGTCGCTGTTGAACGGCGGCTGCTGGTTGCGTTCGCCGCGCGCCTCCAGCTCTTCGGGGTTGCCTTCCAGCACCATGATCATGTCATCGACGGCCTTGCTGATGCCGCCGGAGAAATCGCCGGCACGGAAGGCCGGCACCATGTCGTTTTCGATGATCAGCTTGGTGTGCAGGTCGGTCAGCGTGCCTTCAAGACCATAGCCGACCTCGATGCGCATCTTGCGGTCGTTCGGCGCCACCAGAAGCAGGACGCCGTTGTTCTCCTTCGCCTGGCCCAGTTTCCAGGCGCGGAACAGCCGGTTGGCGTACGGCTCGATCTCCTCGCCGTCGAGGCTGGGGATGGTCGCGACGACGATCTGGTCCGAACCCTTGGTCTCGAAATCGGCAAGCTTCTGCGTCATCGCCGCCTTGGTTGCGGCATCGATGATGCCGGCATTGTCGACGACCCGTCCGGTCAGCGCCGGCAGCTCGGCGGCAAGAACGATGAGCGGGAGCAGGAGAAACGTTAGAACGAAGCCAAAGAAAATCAGGCCGGCGTTCCTTCCCACCCCCCTCTGCGGGGAGATGTCCGGCAGGACAGAGGGGGGCGGGACGGAGTACAAGGCCAACGGGAAGCAGACCCGCTAAGCGCCGTTCACCCGCCTTGCGTGGTGTTGGTGCCGAAATCGACCTTCGGCGGCTGCATCTTATCCTCCTCGATGGTGAAATTCGCAAACGGCTGGTTGCCGCGGAACCACAAGGTCGCCCAGATCACCGAGGGGAAGGTCCTCAGCGTCAGATTGTACTCTCTCACTGCCTGGATATAGTCGCGACGGGCGACCGTGATGCGGTTCTCGGTGCCTTCGAGTTGTGCTTGCAGTGCCAGAAAGTTCTGGTTGGCCTTGAGATCGGGGTAGTTCTCCACCACCGCCAGCAGCCGCGATAGCGCGCTGGTCAGGCCGGCCTGGCTGTCCTGGAATTTCTTGAAGGCTTCCGGATTGTTCAGCGTTTCCGGCGTCACGGTCACCTGCGTCGCCTTGGCGCGCGCTTCGACGACGGCATCGAGCGTGTCCTTCTCGTGCGCGGCGTAGCCCTTGACCGTGTTGACCAGATTGGGGATGAGATCGGCGCGGCGCTGGTATTGATTCAACACCTCGCTCCATGCTGCCTTGGCGTTTTCCTCAGCCGTCGGGATGGTGTTGTAGCCGCAGCCGGCAAGCAGCGGCAGCATGACGGCCATGACCAGGAACGCAGCTAAATTACGGAAGATTGGCGGTGAAGAATGGCGCTGGACAAGCATGATAAGGTCCCCTCGATAGCATTGGCACGGGAAGCATTAGCACAATCCTTGCGCAAGAAAATGACTTCGGCCGAGAAGTGTTACTGGTTTTCTACCATTCGCCGTCGGGCCCTGTGACAGACGAGGCGAACGGGTTAAGCTCGGCATAAAACGGGACATCACCATGGCGAAACGCCACGACAGCGACGCGGAATCGCGCCGCATCATCGAACGGGTGGCGCGCGAGACCGACCCGGGCGGCACCTCGTTCCTTGCACGAACCACTAAAGGCGCGCGCGACCACGTCACCGCGGCCGATGCCGACCGGTCGGACCCGATCGAATATTGGGGCACCCGCATCGGTCGCGCAGCGGGCCTGCTTATTGCCATCGGCCTGTTGATCTGGCTCGTGCTTTTCGTCACCAGGGGCAGTTAGGAAAAATCAATGAGTGCCGAAAAAGCCGACGCGCCGCGCGCGGTCATCGTCGTCTCCAGCCATGTCGCACGTGGCTCGGTCGGCAACCGTGCCGCCGTCTTTGCGCTGGAGACGCTCGGCTTTCCGGTTTGGGCGGTACCGACCATCATCCTGCCCTGGCATCCGGGCCATGGCCGGGCCACCCGCATCGTGCCGCCGCTGGACCAGTTCAAGGCGCTGATGGCCGACCTCGAGCGCGCGCCGTGGCTGGGCGAGGTCGGCGCCGTGCTGTCCGGCTATCTCGGCGAGGCTGGCCAAGCCGAAATCGTCGCTTCGCTGGTCGGCGCGGTGAAGGCGAAGACGCCGGACGCCCTCTATATCTGCGACCCGGTGATGGGCGATTCGGGCGGGCTCTACGTACCTGAGCCGACCGCAATCGCCATGCGTGACCGGCTGATGCCGATCGCCGATATTGCCACGCCCAACCGCTACGAGCTGGAATGGATGGCCGGAGCGCCGCTGCCCGACTTGAAATCGGCAATGGCTGCAGCCCTGCAAGCCGGCCCACCGGCAATGCTGGTCACTTCGGCACCAGCGATGATGGCCGGCGGCACCGGCAATTTACTGCTCACCGGCAGAGAGGCACTGCTTGCCGAACACCGGCTCATCGACAAGCCGCCGAATGGGCTCGGCGACCTGACGGCGGCCGTCTACCTGGCGCGGATCCTGTCCGGCCAGCCGGCCGCCAAGGCGCTGCAATCGACCACCGCGGCGGTCTACGAGATCCTGGCGCGCACCGCCAAGCGCGGCGGCGACGAATTGCAGCTCGAGACCGATGCCCAGAGCCTGTCGCACCCGATGGCGATGGTGCAGCTTCGCCATCTCCTGCATCCGGAACGGGACCGCCGGGCGTGAGGCAGGCCGAAGACGCCGCGGCCCAGGATGATGCGCCCAAGGATGTTGCGCCCGACCATCTTGTGCCTGGGGATGTTGCGCCCAGGGGTGTTGTGCCCAGGGGTGTGGTGCCCATGGGTGTGGTGCTTGTCGGCGTCGACGGTTGCAAGGCCGGCTGGATAGCCGTCCGCCGCGATCCCGGTGCGGCACCGTCGACAGCCGTTTTCCCAAGCTTCGCGGCGTTGCTCGACCGACTGCCCGTCAATGCTATCGTGGCGGTCGATATGCCAATCGGCCTGCCCGATTTCTCCCAAAGAGGCGGTCGCGGCCCGGAGGCGCTGGTGCGGCCGCTGCTTGGGGCCCGGCAGTCCAGTGTCTTTGCCATCCCCTCTCGCGCCGCGCTCTACGCGGAGATCGAAGCCTTCACCACGGTCGACGCCTGGTACGCCGCACATCGCAAGGCAAATGAGGTGGCAAAGACGACATCAGATCCGCCGCGCGGCGTCTCGATCCAGGCCTTCGGCATCTTCGCCAAGATCCGCGAGATCGATTCGCTGCTGATCGCGCGCCCCGAACTGCGCAGCCGCGTCTTCGAATCGCATCCGGAAGTTGCCTTCTGCAAACTGAACGGCGACCGGGCGATGCGCCTGCCAAAGAAGATCAGGGGCAACATCAATCCGGCCGGCATGGCCGAACGCAAGGCGCTGCTTGCCCGGCATGGTTATATCCAGGATTTTCTCGACCAGACGCCGCCGCGTGGCGCGGCCGCCGACGATTTCCTCGATGCCGCGGCGATGATGCTGATTGCCGGACGCATCGCCAGAGGCGAGGCAATGCCGTTTCCGGATCCGCCGCTCGCCGATCGTTACGGCATTCCCGTCGCCATCTGGGCCTGAGGACCAAGGCTAACATTTTGGGCAGCATGCGTCAGGAGCGTGATCTGAGCACCTCATTGAGCGACCACATATCCTTCTCCTCGGGCGCGGTCTCCAATCCGAGCACGGGAATTTGCTTGCGCAAATGGTCGTGGTGGGTGCGCACGCCATATTCGAGATCGGAAAAGTAAAAACCTCCGAAGGCTTCCGACAGCATGGATTCGTTGGACCATATCGAAAGCTGCACATCCTCAGCCAGCGTGTCGCGGTCGATGCGGTAGGATAGGTAGCGGGCAGCCGCCTGCTCCCTGGTCTCGTCGCGATAGCGGTAGATGGCGCCGCGCAGCAGCGTCTCCCCCGTCGACAGCGGGAACTCCTGATAGAACTGCACCGATTCCGGCATGATCGACAGCGCGTTGTTCGGGAAGATGCCATAGTAGATCCAGGCCTTGCGCAGATGCTCCGGCAGGTCCTTCGCCTCGGGTGCGAGCTTGATGTATTGCGCGACGCTCCAGCGCCGTCCGGCATGCGGGTTGTAAGTGGCGAACGAGCGCGACACGCCGTTGACGAACGGCTCGTCGAAATAGGTCGCACCGTAAAGATCCTGCAGCGCCGGATGCGCCATGGCGACGTGGTAGCCTTCATTGTCGACATCGCGCACCGACTTCCAGTTGACCGGCGTCTTTTGGGTCCAGATGCCCCAGGACGGCACCATCTCGGCCACGCCGTAATGAGCAATCTCGGCTTCGATCGGCTTCAACAGCTCGGCCACCGATGGCTGCGGCCCACCCTTGCGGAAGCGGATGAAGATGAAGCCCATCCAGATTTCGAGCTCGAGCGGCATCAGGCCGAATTCGGTCTTGTCGAGGTCGGGGAAGGAACGCGGGCGGGCAGCACCGCGCAGCGTGCCGTCGAGATTGTAAACCCAGCCATGAAATGGGCAGACCAGCGCATTCTTGCAAGTGCCCTGGCTGTCGGCAACGACGCGACTGCCGCGGTGGCGGCACATATTGTTGAAGGCGCGCACAACGCCATCCTTGCCACGCACGATCAGCGCCCGCTCGCCGACTACATCCATCGTCAGATAGTCGCCGGCGTTCGGCACGTCGCAGACATGGCCGGCGATCTGCCAATGGTTGCGGAAGACGTGCTCTTTCTCGAGTTCGAGCAAGGCGTCGGAATGATAGCTCCAGCCCGGCAGGCCCCGCCGATCCCAATCGTTGGGGATTGCCACGTCACGCAGATGCGGGTTCATGAAAGGCTCTGTATTTATTGAATGCTCGTTCAATAAATACATATTTTCCGTTGAAATGCAATGGCTTGCGAAAATGAGGCGACTTCTTGACGGGAAATCGAGCGGGATTTGAGAGCCGAGTCCGAACGATCGAAGCCGGGAAAATCCCGGGAATTCCAGACGTTAATCCCCTTACGCTTGTTGAGCGCCCGACGCTCTGTGGGCCTGGAAAGGCGACGTGGATCTGGTGCCGCGGATAGCGGAAAACGAGCACGGAATGCCACCGCTGCTGGCAGCTACGCCGGATCGGTTTGCCCAGGAATGGCCGCGGGCTTGGTTTCATGCCGGTTACACAATCGTTAATCCGTCATCGTTGGCCGGTTACAAGGTGCGATTAAGTTCGTTTCAACGGGGAAAAGAAGAAGACCGAAGGAAACGACGATGCGTACGAAAACCCAGATCACCGATACCGACCTTCGCCGGCAGGGTCCCCAGCGTAACGACCGGCGTCCGAAGCTGGCGCTGCGCCAGCGCGCCAGTGATCATCCAATGGCGATGTTCATGCTGCTGGCGGCTGCCGCATTTGCCGGCATGGCGTTGACGCCGACCGTCGGTCCGGCCTTCGCCTCACTGAACCCGCCGGCCAACCTCGTCGATGGCGCGACGACCACCACCAAGACGGCGCGCCTGCCGATGCCGGAGATCGATTTTGCCTGCAAGGGGCAGGCCTGGGGCGCCGAGAGCCTGGATTGCCTGCGCGTCATCGCTGCCCAGTCGGGCAAGGCACGACCGGTCCGCATGATCGCCAATGCCGCCCCGCTGGCCGATACGCCGAACGTTTTTTGATTTTTTGCGAGCGCCCTCCAGCACTCCAGTCAGGCTCCCGCCGCAATGTCGGCCGGGAGCCTTTTTTCTTCCGGGGAGAAATTGCGGAGTCTAGCCGCCCAGAGCGACCTGCTCGGCAATGGCCGAGAGCACGCCACGCACATCCAGCGTGCTGAACGGTTTTTCGAGGATTGGCGGCCGCTGCGGCGCCGGCAGCGCCTCGATCTCGCCTTTCGCGCCGATCAGATCGCCGGTGACAAGCACGAAGCGCCGCGCCAGACCCGGCATTTCGGCGAGTAGCTCGCGATAGGCGGCTATGCCGCTGGTGCCGGGCATGCGCAAGTCGGAAAACACGATGTCCGGCGGCACATGGCCGCTCAGCGTCGCGGCGGCCGAGACCCAGGCCGGCACGATCCGCGACTTGATGCCCATCAGCTCCAGAATGTCGGACAGCGACGCTGCGACATCCGGCTCGTCGTCTATGATCAGCGCGTGACGCAGGCCGCTCGACCGTGACGGAGCTTCGCCGGCGGCGGCCGCGCCGACAGCGATCGCCGGCAGCTGCACGACAAAGCGCACACCTCTCGGCGAAACCTCCTCGAACCAGATATTGCCATTGTGCCGCTCGATGATCGATTTCGAGATCGACAGGCCGATGCCGGTACCGACACCGACCGGCTTGGTGGTGAAATAGGATTCGAATATGCGTGAGCGTATCGCTTCCGGCACGCCTGGGCCGTTGTCCTCGACCGAGAATCCGGGATTGCCGCGGTCGCTGCGAAACGTCCGGACCTTGATCCGGCGGTCGCCGGCAATGCCGGCCAAGGCGTGCTGGCTGTTGATGAGGAAGTTGGCGGCCACCTGCGTCACATGGTCGGCATCGGCCATCGCCAGCAGCGGGCCGCTGGCGAAATCGGTATCGATGATGATGCCGCTCGACCGTGCGCCATAGGCGGTCACTTCGAGTGCGGCGCGGATCACCTGGTTGAGGTCGGTTTCGGCCTGTGCGGCCGGGTGCAGGCGGACCATCGACAGGAAGCTCTTGACGATACGGCCGCAGCGCTCGGCGGCGGCGCGTACCTTTTCGGCGCGCACCTTGGTCTGCGGATCGGCGGCGAATTCGTGCAACAGCGTCGACTGGGCGACAACCACGGCCAGCGGGTTGTTGAGCTCGTGCGAAACGCCGGCAAGCAGCGAGCCCATCGCCGCCATCTTCTCGTTCTGGTGCAGTTTTTCGCGCTGGCGGTTGATTTCCTCCTCAGCCCGCAATCTGTCGCGCAGGTCGCGGATGGAGCCGAAGATCAGATGGCGATCGGCGACCCGCATCTCGGTTGCCGTCAGCTCGATCGGAAAAACCTCGCCGGCGGCATTCTGGGTGACCGTTTCGAGCCGCTGGCCGACCATCGGCGCGCCGCGGCCCGACATGTATTCGGCGCCCGACGCATAGCCCTTGCGGTAATATTCCGGCACGACCGTGTCGAGCAGGTCCTTGCCGAGGATATCGCTGCGTCGATAGCCGAACATCTTCTCGGCGGCCGGATTGAATTCGATGATCGAGCCGGTCTCGTCGATGACGATGATGGCGTCGAGCGAGGCCTGCAGCATGGTGCGGCGAATGACGTCGCTGGCATGCGCGTCGGAGGGCGACCGTTCGATGGCATCGCCGATGGCGAGTGCCACCATGTGCAGCGCCGCCTCTTCCTGGTCGGTCCATTCGCGTTCGTTAACGCAGTCGTTGACCGCCAGCGTGCCCCACAAATTGCCGTGCGAAAAGACCGACACCGACAGGAACGACTTGATGTTCTGCTTTTCGAAATCGGTCCGCAGAAAGCCTTCGAGATCGCGTGTGTGCCCGGCGAAGATCTTGCCTTGACGCTCGTCCTCCGCCAGCCGTTCCAGCAATGGGTCCGAATCGACGACCGACTGCATGATGACGGTCGGTGACGCCAGCTCGCCGCCAAACCGGGGGGCGATCCAATAAGCGGCGACCGACTGGGCGAAGCCCTGGCCGGGCAGTTCGCGCAGGCGAAACAGGATGCCGCGGTGACAATCCATGGC
Organism: Mesorhizobium sp. M0119; assembly: GCF_040322615.1. NCBI lineage: Bacteria > Pseudomonadati > Pseudomonadota > Alphaproteobacteria > Hyphomicrobiales > Phyllobacteriaceae > Mesorhizobium > Mesorhizobium sp. M0119. Next base: position 19,974 of record NZ_JAMYTU010000052.1, on the reverse strand, counting down.
TTCGCAAAGCGTTTGGAGAATACCCTCCATCTCGCGCTGCCAGTCACCGGCTTCGCGCAGCCGGCGAACCACATGCACGGCCGCCATCGCCGCGCCCTGCCTGGCGCCCTGCATGTCCGCGCGTGTTGTTTCAGCCGTCATGGTCAGCCGTCATTTCCTGGCTGTGGCTTGCTCAAGCCGCCGGGCCTTAGTTGTTTTCACCGGCTGGCAGCGAGAAGATATAGCCTTCGCCGCGCACCGTGCGCAGGAATTTCGGATTGGCCGGATCCGCCTCGATCTTCTTTCTCAGCCGCATGATGCGGATGTCGACGGCACGGGACGATTCCGGGTCCTCGACGAAACCGATCGCCTCGGAGATCGCCGCCCGCGTCAACAGCCGGTTGGCGCGCGTCAGGAACACCTCCAGCACGTCGAACTCGCTCTTGGCCATGTCGATGACCGCACCGTTGGCGCCGGTGACGAGCCTGCCGTCGAGATCGGCGTGAAAGACGCCGAAGCTCACGGACCGGCGGCCGCCGGATGTTTCAGCCTTGGCCTTTTGTGGCTCGGTCGGCTCCGGAACGCGACGCAGCACGCTGCGCACCCTGGCTAGCACTTCGCGCAATTCGTAAGGCTTAACGATGTAATCGTCAGCGCCGAGTTCCAGTCCGACGATGCGGTCGAGCGCGGTACCGGCCGCCGTCGCATAGATGATGCCGATCGGCATTTTCGACCGCATCCAACGGCCGAGCGACAGGCCGTCCTCGCCCGGCATGGCGATGTCGAGAATGGCCAGATGGAAAGACTGGGTTTCCAAAAGGTCGCGTGCCGCCGCCGCACTTTCGGCCGTGGCCACATCATAGCCGCTGGCGCCGAGATACTCGGCGACCGCGTCCCTCAGGTCGGGCTCGTCCTCGACAATGACAATTCGTGCCCGCACGATGCTTTCGCTCCCGCTTTCAGCGGAAAGTAGATTGGGTATAAACATGATGTCCAGCACTCTTCTTGGGTTGCCGCATGCGGGGTAGAAAAACATGGCTGCACGATCCGTCATCGCGCTTGTTTCCGTCGCTGAAGTAATCGCGACCGATCTCGCCGATCATCTCGAGCGGCGCGGGCATGACGTCCGCGCGGCGCGACAGCCGTGGGAAGCCGAATCGCTGCTTTCGGAAAAGGGTATCGATGTCGTGGTTGTCGGCGACAGCGTCAGCCAGGCGGAGGGGCGCGACCTGCTCAGGCGACATGGCGGCGAAGGTGGACCGGATTTCATCCTGATCTGCCGCCCGGCCGATCTGGTCGACAAGGTTCTGGCGCTCGAACTCGGCGCCGCCGACGTCGTCGAAAGCCCGCTCAATGTCAGGGAGCTTGCCGCTCGCGTCGGCGGCCTTCTGGCTCGGCGCGGCAGGAGCGCCGGGGAACTGGTCGTGCTGGAGAACGCGACCGTCGATCTCCGATCGGCAATCGTCATGCACCGCTCGGGCGCGGAAGAACAGCTGTCGCCCGGGCAGGTGGCGCTGCTCAGGCTGTTCCTGGCCAGCCCGCGCAAGGTGCTGACGCGGGACGACATCATCGCCGCCGCGCCTGCCGAAAATGCCGAAGCCTTCGACCGGTCGATCGATTCGCGCATCGTGCGGCTGCGCCGCAAGCTCGATACCGCAACCATCACCACCATACGGGGTGCGGGTTATCGGTTCGATCCGCCGACGCAATTCGTCGATTAAAGGCAGGACGGCCACCCTTTTGTCTTGAGCATCGGATTTTCCCAAAACCGGTTTTCCACTCTTGGGGTCCGATGCTCTTTCCTCAGCGCACCGCGAGAAGCGACAGGCCGGACGGCATATCACTGTTCGTGCTGACCTCGCCGGCATGGGCACGTTCCTTCAGCAGCACGGTGGCGAGGCCGGCAATGCCGAGCAGGCCCTGCACGTAGAGCAGGGCGGAAAGCACGGAAGCGGCGAATTTCGTTTTCATCCTGTTCGTTCCTCAAAATTGGAATTTGCGGGCACTTCAGGGGAACCCCCGAAGCGCCCCCCCCGCCAGCGGAGCCCCCCGTTGGGGCGCGGGCCTTCGGTCCTCTCGGCTGCAAGTTGCCGGAGGCGCCGCGCATCCTCAACGGCCCTAAGCCGCCCCCGCCAGAGGGGCTTGAGCCGGTCGACGCGCAGGCTGGAAACTGTCCAGACAATCCAGACCGTAGCGAAAACAGTGTTGGCTTCCGATCGTTCGTTGCCCGCTGTTTTCGTTAGGTCAACTTTGCCCGTGCGCTGTATCCGGATCATGCCGCCGAGGTCGCGCTTTGTTGCAGCTCGGTTTCGGAGTCAGTTGAATTCCTCTCAAACGAAAGGCAATCGCGGATTCGTGCCGCGGTTTGGCCGATCCTCCTCACGCAAACACAACATATTCCTGACGACGTCACGCAACGGAGGGCCGATTGGCCGGACTCTTTCTGTTAACCAGGGGAAACAGAATCGAAACACAAACGAGCATCTAGCGAAATCGGCTTGAAACATGACGCCCCGATAAGCCGGTCATCGAATTGAGCCGGCCCCGACCGGCAGAATAAGGGGGACATCATGTGCACTGCCATTTCCGCCAAGCTCATCAACATCGCCGCCGCCGTCATCACCGCTGCTGCCTTGCTTGTCAGTGCCGGCAACGGCGCAGCCCACGCCGCCGCCAACAAGATCGTCGCGCGTGTGTCGCTATCGCAGCAGACCATGGAAATCCTGGTCGACGGCCGGCCGACATTCGCCTGGAAGGTCTCGACCGGCGACAGGACGCACGTTACGCCGACCGGTTCGTTCAAGCCGACCCGCATGCATGAAATGTGGTATTCGAAGAAATACGACAACGCCCCTATGCCGCATTCGGTGTTCTTCAGCGGCGGCTACGCCGTACATGCGACAAGCGCCATCAAGCGCCTCGGCCGGCCAGCCTCGCATGGCTGCGTGCGTCTGCATCCGGACAACGCCGCCGATTTCTACCAGCTCGTCGAGGTCTTCGGCCCGGCCAACACCAGCATCGTCATCGTCAAATGAGCGATGCCTCTCGTCGCTCTCAAAAAGGCCGGAGATCCGGCCTTCTTTCTTAGCGGAATCTAATCTGGCATTACCGGCATCAGCTTCGGATCCGGCTTTTCGGCGTGATGCGGCAGGTCCTTGTTGGCGATAAAGGTGTAGAACATCGGCACCACGAACAGCGTGAACATGGTTCCGACCAGGATGCCGGTGAAGATCACCAGGCCCATCGAATAGCGTGCCGCGGCACCCGCGCCGCTGGAGATGATCAGCGGCACCACGCCGAGCGCCATCGCCGCCGTCGTCATCAGGATCGGCCGCAGCCGCACCTTGGCGGACGCGATGATCGCATCGCGCCGCCGCATGCCGTGCATTTCACGCTGCTGGTTGGCGAACTCGACCAGAAGGATGCCGTGCTTGGTGATCAGGCCGATCAGCGTGATCAAGCCGACCTGGGTATAGATGTTGAGCGTGCCGAGCCCGATATTAAGCGGCACGATCGCGCCGAAGATCGAGAGCGGCACCGCCATCATAATGATCAACGGATCGCGGAAGCTTTCGAACTGCGCCGCCAGCACCAGGTAGATGACGAGCACAGCCGCCGCGAAGGCGATGATGATCGTGTAGCCCTGTTGCTTCTCCTGCCTCGACTGGCCGGTATAGTCGATGAAGAACGTGTCGGGCAGACTTTCCCTGGCGATGTCCTCGATGGTCTTCAGCCCGTCACCGGTGGTGACGGTGGGCAATGGCAGAGCGGAAATCGTGGCGGAGTTCAACTGGTTGAACTGCTCGATGGCGGCCGGCGACGCGTTGGTCGAGATCTTCACCACCGCTGAGAGCGGCACCATCTCGCCCGACACGCTGCGCACGAAATACTCCCCCAGCTTTTCGGGATTGTCGCGGAATTGCTGCGGTACCTGCGGGATGATGTCGTAGCTGTTGGATTCGCGGTCGAATTGCGCCACCTCGGCGCCACCGACCAACAGGGTCAGCGTCCGGCCGATGTCGGCGATCGGCAGGTTGAGCGCGGCGGCGCGATCGCGGTCAATCGTCACCGTCACTTCCGGTGCGTCGAAGGTCATCGAATTCTGCACGACGATGAAGCGGCCGGAGGCCTGCGCCTTGTTCTTGATGTCTTCGGCCGCCTCGTACACCTGCGAGGCGTCGCCGGTAGAGCGCACGACCATCGTTATCGGCAGGCCGCCGCCGGAGCCGGGCAGCGTCGGCGGCGCGAAGACGAAAGCTTCGACGCCCGCAACCTTGGCAAGGCGGGCGGTGATGTCTTCCTGAAGTTCCTTCGAGCTGCGCGCGCGCTCGGCCCAGTCCTTGAACGCAAAGCCGACGAAAGCGCTGTTCGTCGGACCTTGGAACGCGACGGCGGAGAACCGCGCCCTGGTTTCGGGGATATCATTCACCAGCCCGAGAATCTGGTTCACATAGGTCTCGGTGTAGTCCGACGTCGCATAGCGCGGCGCGTTCACAATAGACAGCAAGAAGCCCTGGTCTTCTTCCGGCGCCAGTTCGCTCGAGGTCTTGGTGAACATGAAGCCGGTCGTGGCGACCAGTGCGATGACGATCATCAGCGTCACCGGGCGATAGTTCAACGAACCGGTGACCAGCCGCTCATAGATGTGTTCGACGCGACCAAACGTATTGTCGACAATGCGCTGGAAACGGCTGTGCGAGCCGGCCCTCAGGATGCGTGCCGACATCATCGGCGTGATGGTTAGGGCAACGACACCCGACAGGACCACAGAGCCGGCAAGCGTCACCGCGAATTCGCGAAACAGTGCGCCTGTCAGGCCGCCGGTGAAGGCCAGCGGCGCGAACACGGCGGCCAGCGTTATCGTCATGGCGACGACGGCGGACGAGATCTCCCGCATGCCGTTGAACGCCGCCTGCATCGGCGACAAACCATCTTCTTCCATGTGGCGGTGGATGTTTTCCACCACCACGATGGCATCATCGACAACCAGTCCGATCGCCAGCACCATGGCCAGCAACGACAAAAGGTTGATCGAATAACCCAAAGAAAACAGCAGGAAACAGACGCCGATCAGCGACAGCGGAATGGTCACGATCGGCATCAGCACCGAACGGAACGAGCCGAGGAAGAGCAGGATGACAACGATGACGATGGCGACCGCCTCGCCGATGGTCTTGAACACCTCCTCGATCGACGCGCTGATCTGCTCGGTCGAATCGTAGACGATCTCGATCGTCATGCCGAGCGGCAGCGTCTCCTGGATCGTCGGCACAATCTTGTGGATCGCCGCCGCGGTGGTCAGTGGATTGGCGGCCGGCGTCGGAAAGATGGCGAGAAAGATGCCGGGCTTGCCGTTGAAGCTCACCCTGGTGTCGGTGTTCGCCGCGGCGAGTTCGACGCGCGCCACGTCGCGCAATCTCACCACATTGCCGTCTTTCGAACGGAGTGGAAGAGCGGCGAAAGCCTCCGGCGTCTGCAGCGTCGAGCGAACGGTGATCGAGGAAGCCACATATTCGTTTTCGGTATCGCCGGGCGCGGAGAGGAAATTCGACGCGTTGATGGCGGTCAGCACTTCCGCCGCCGTCACGCCGCGCGCCGCCAGTTTGATCGGGTCGATCCAGACACGCATCGAATACTCGGCGGCGCCGAATATCTGCACGTCGGCGACACCTTCGACCGTCGACATGCGCGGCCGCACGACGCGCTCGATATATTCGGTGAGCTGTTCCGGCGTCATGTTCGGATTCTGCATCGAGATGTACATCATTGCGAACTGCTGGCCGGTGCCTTTGACGATCACCGGGTCTTTGGTTTCGTCCGGCAGATCGCCGCGAACGCTCTGCACCTTCGATAAGACTTCGTTCAGCGCGACGTCGGGGTTAGAGCCGAGTTTCATCTGCACCGTCACGGTGCTGGATGACGGCCGGCTCGCCGACGTGACATAATCGATGTTTTCGGTCGAAGCGACGGCACGCGCGATCGGCGCGGAAATGAACCCCTGGATCAGGTCGGCGCTGGCGCCGGGATAGGCCGTGGTGATCGTGATGGCCGTTTCTTCAACCTCTGGATACTCCCGGATCGAAAGGTTGAAGATGCCCTGAAAACCCAAAAGCAGGATCATGCAGGCAAGCACGGTCGAAAGGACCGGGCGGCGGATGAAGAGGTCGGAAAAGCTCATTGCTGGGCTGCCTGCTGGTTCCCCGGCTTGCTCGGATCGATCGTGTTGTCGACGGCAACGGACATGCCGTTGGAGAGCCGATTCTGGCCGGCGGTAACGACTTCGTCGCCGGGCTCGATGCCCTCCAGGATCTCGACCAAGCCAGCTTTGCGGCGGCCTGGCTTGACGAACACCTGGGCGAGCACGAGCTGCGGCTTCTGTTCTTCCGCTGCCGGTTTGTCTTCCGCTGCCGGTTTGGCTGGGGTAGCGGCCGGCTTTTCTTCGGGTCTTGCCGCGGGTGCTTCGGTTGCGGGCTTGGCAGCATCTGCCGCTGACTTTTCTTCCGGCTTTGCCTCGGGAGCCGCTCCGTTGGTTTCGGCGGATTTGGCCGGGCGCACCACGAAGACGAAGTCACCGTACAGGCTGGAGGTCAGTGCCGTCTGCGGCAGGGCCAGCACGTTGTTCTCCTCGGGCAGTTCGACGCGCACCTGGACGAACTGGCCGGGCGTCAGCTTGCCTTCCGGATTGCCGACCTCCGCCCTCACCGTCACCAGCCGGCTCGTCGGATCGATCTTCGGATCGATACCGCGGATGCTGCCGGCGAACGGCATGTCGCCGCCGCCGACGCCGAGCCGCACCGTCTGTCCGATCCTCAGCTGCGGAAGCTGCTGCTCCGGCACCGTGAAATCGACACGCATCGTATCCATGTCCTGCAAGGTCACCACGGCGGTGCCGGGTGTGAGATACTGGCCAAGGTCGATTTTCGGAATACCGACGGTGCCCTTGAATGGCGCCGTCAACTGCTTTTGGTCGAGCACCGCTTGCAGCTTGTTTACCTGCGCAGCGGAGACCGACGCTGCCGCCTGCGCCGTGTCGAGTGTAGCGTCGGTGCCGACGCCGCGCTTCTGCAGCTCAAGGGCGCGCATCAGCGTCGTCTGGTCGGATGTGGCTTGCGCCTTCGACGCAACGAGGTCGGCTCGCTCGACGGCATCGTCGAGCTGCAGCAGCACGGCGTTGGCGGCGACCTTCTGATTGGCATGAAACAGGATGTCCTTGACGATGCCCGCGGTTTCGACAGTCAGGTCGACGCCGCGTACGGCACTGACAGTGCCGATCGCCTCGATGCCGGGCGTCCAGGACATCGGTTTGACGATGACCGTCGACACGGTCGCGGCCGGCGGCTTCATGGTGGCGAAGAACTGTTTGACCGCATTTTCGCGAAACAGGTTGAAGCCGACGATGCCGCCGCACACCAGCACGAGCAGAATGAAGGCGATAATGAAGCGCTTGATCACGAACAGTCCTCTCGGCCATGGCCCAGCATAACGGTCGGACGACCGGAACACATACCTGTGACTGGTCCCAATTTCAAATGACGGCGATCTTACTGTACCGTCTGGACGGTCTTGTCAATTCCGCCTAAGCTAATGAATGGGGAACGCTTGATGAAGGCCCGCAGAGCAAATTCGCGCGAGAAGATTCTCGCTGCCGCCGCCGCCGTGGCGCGCGAGACGGGTCCTGGCAGCCTGTCGCTGGATGCGGTCGCCAGCCGTGCCGGCGTGTCGAAGGGCGGTCTTCTCTACAATTTCCCGACCAAGGCGAAATTGATGCAAGCGCTGGTGGAGGATTATCTTAGCGCGTTCCGACAGGCGCTTGAGGCCGCCCGCACCAACGGCGTCAGCGGCGAGAGCCCGCTTGCGGCCTATATCAGGCTTTCGGCCGAGCATGCCGAGGCAACGAAACCGTCGGCGTCCTGGATATTTTCGGCGATTGCCGAGGATCCCGATTTCCTGACGCCGATAAAATCGTTCAGGCGGCAGGTGTTCGAGCGGCTAAAGGAGGAAACGCCGAACCTCAGGGCGCTGCTCGTGTGCTACCTCGCCATCGAAGGGCTTCGCAGCATGAACCTGTTCGGTTCGGACATTCTCTCCGCCGAAGAGCGCCGGCTGCTGATATCGACCCTGCTGGAGATCGCGGAATAGGTCAGGAACCACGTCCTGCAGTCTCTGCTCCGCCTCAAAGTGCCCCGCCGTCACACAGGCTTCATTGTGCGGACCTAGCGTCCTCCCGTTCTTTGCTGCAACGCAAGAGGAGTGGGGAATGGTCGATATTGTTTCAAGCGAAGCAGGAATTCCAAGGCCGGAGCATCCGCTCGATCGGCCGAACAGCACCGGAAAATGGTTTCTGCCGGCCTTCGCCGTTATCATTCTGGGCGGCCTTGCCTATGTCGGCTACGCGCTCAGCCAGGACCTGACCAGTACCGTCGCGGTGCCGTGGATCCTGCTTGGCCTGGCGCTGCTGATCGCGCTCGGCTTCGAATTCGTCAACGGTTTCCACGACACCGCCAATGCGGTGGCAACCGTGATCTACACGCATTCCATGCCGGCCGAGCTTGCGGTGATGTGGTCCGGCTTCTTCAACTTCCTCGGCGTGCTTACCGCCAGCGGGGCGGTCGCCTTCGGCATCATATCGCTGCTGCCGGTCGAACTGATCCTTCAGGTCGGATCGAGCGCGGGGCTGGCCATGGTCTTCGCGCTACTGGTCGCAGCGATCATGTGGAATCTCGGAACCTGGTATCTCGGCCTGCCTGCCTCGAGCTCGCACACGCTGATCGGTTCAATCATCGGCGTCGGTCTCGCCAACCAGTTCATGGCCCCGGCCGGCTCCGTCACCAGCGGCGTCGACTGGTCACAGGCGTCCAATGTCGGCCTGTCGCTTCTGATCTCGCCGCTGGTCGGATTCGGCCTGGCTGCGCTGCTGCTTCTGGTGATGAAGCTGCTGGTCAGGAACCGCGAGCTCTACGAGGCGCCCAAGTCGAGCGCGCCGCCGCCACTGTGGATCCGGGCGCTGCTTATCTTCACCTGCACCGGCGTCAGCTTTGCCCACGGCTCCAATGACGGGCAAAAGGGCATGGGCCTCATCATGCTCATCCTGATCGGCGTGGTGCCGACCGCCTTCGCGCTCAACCGCACACCGGACGTGAACTATCTCGAAGCTTACAAGTCCGCGGCGACGCAGGTCGAAACGGTACTCGGCAAATACGTCAAGCCCGGCGTCGCCGTGACCGACGCGGCGACCGCGGTAGGTGACGCCGTTCGCACCAAGACCTGGAAGGACGAGACCACGCCTGCCCTGCAGAGCTTCATCCACGACACCAGCGCCATGTTGTCGCCCTATCCGTCCGTGGAAAAGCTGCCGACAACGCTGGTCAGCAACGCCCGCAACAACATCTATCTTATCGGTGAAACGCTGAAGCTGATCGACAAGAAGAAGCTGCTGCCGATGCAGGCAGACGACCTGAAGGCTGTGACGACCTATCATAAGGCCGTCGATAACGCGACGAAGTTCATCCCGCTCTGGGTCAAGGTCGCCATCGCGCTGGCGCTCGGCCTCGGCACCATGGTCGGCTGGAAGCGCATCGTCGTCACCGTAGGCGAGAAGATCGGCAAAAGCCATCTGACCTACGGCCAGGGTGCGTCCGCCGAGCTTGTCGCGATGGCGACGATCGCATCGGCCGACTATCTCGGCCTGCCGGTCTCGACCACTCATGTGCTGTCGTCGGGCGTTGCCGGCACGATGGCGGCGAATGGCTCGGGCCTGCAATGGTCGACGGTGCGCAACATGCTGATGGCCTGGATACTGACCCTTCCGGTCTCCATCTGTCTTGCCTTCGTGTTGTTCGTCATCTTCCGCCAGGTGTTCTGAGCGGGGGACAGGGTTTGACCGGAATGTCGCGGCGCCGGCCCCGGCGCCGCCTGGATCATCTGAACGTGCCTCGTTTCGGCGGCGGCCATGAATGACGCATCGCATCTGACATTGCTTGCCGCGGACGATCAGCATCATGCTCCCGGGCTGGTCTGGGCCTATCGTGCCGCGCCCGGCAAAGCTCCCGAACCGCTGGCGCCCCGATACATAGAGGCCGCGCTGGCCTCAGCGGACGGCTGGGTCTGGCTGCATGTCGACCTTGTCGACCGGCGCGCCCATTCCTGGGTCAGCCATGCCTGCGCGCTGCCGGCGTCGGCTCATGCAATCCTCGAAGGACATGAGGACAGCCTGGTGCTGGCGCATGAGAATGGCGTCGTCCACGGCATTTCGGCCGATCTGCATGGCGAGATCGCCCATCAGTCGACGACCATCGGCAGATTGCATTTTGCGGTCTCGGAGCGGCTGCTGGTCACCGGCCGCCGGCATCCGCTGGCGGCGGTGGAGGAAGTGCACACTGCCCTTGCCGCGGGGCTGCGGCCAGGCTCGGCATTCGAGCTGTTCGAAACGCTGGTCATGGCTTTTTGCAAGACCACCAGCCTGCGGCTCGCCGCGGCGACGAAGCGGCTGGATGCAGTCGAGGATCATCTCGTGACCGAGCGGCTTGCCGACGAAAGACGGCAGCTGAAGGATGTGCGCCGCCTTGCCGTATCCCTGCATCGGCCGATCTCGGCCCTGGCAGCGCTTTTCCAGGATGAAGACCGTTCCGCCTGGAACCTTTCCGCCGGCGCACATGAAGTTCTGCGCCGGCTTGCTGCGCGCCTTGAACGGCTCGACCGCGAGGTCGTCATGATCAACGACCGTGCAAGGCTGCTGCAGGAGGAGCTTGCGGCCGAGCTTGCCGACGAATCGAACCGCAGCCTCAAGGCGCTGGCAGTGATGAGCGCGCTGCTTTTGCCGGGCACCCTGATCGTCGGCATATTCGGCATGAACACCGGCGGGCTGCCGTTTGCCGAGAGCCCCAGCGGCTTCTTCCTGGCGATGCTGCTCGCGATCGGCGCGACAGGCTTGTTCTACTGGCTTCTACTGCGCGCCGGCGCCAAACTGCGGTTCTGAGGCCGATTAATGGCGGCGTTCGTTCGCTTGTATGCAAAGTACGGGCTGGCACGTCGAAACCACGCCATCTCGCTTTCCGAAAATCGGTTCCGATTTTCGGGCCGATGCGCTAGAGCCTTTAGGGATTGAACCGTGCCTTTAACCCGGAAAGGCTCCCACCGCTGCCCATGCCTCACCTTCCCGAGCATCTTCTCACCGGCTACCGCAACTTCATGAGTGGTCGGTATCTCACCGAAAGCGGGCGTTATCGTGCGCTGGCGCGGGAGGGCCAGGCACCGGAAACGATGATCGTCGCCTGCTGCGATTCCCGCGCTGCGCCCGAAGCGATCTTCGATGCCGGGCCGGGCGAGTTGTTCGTGCTGCGCAATGTCGGCAATCTGGTGCCGCCCTATGCGCCCGACGATCAGTTCCACTCGACATCGGCGGCGCTCGAATTTGCCGTGCAGAGCCTCAAGGTCAAGAACATCGTGGTGATGGGTCACGGCCGCTGCGGCGGCATCCGCGCAGCACTCGACACCACGGCCGCGCCGTTGTCGCCGGGTGATTTCATCGGCAAATGGATGAGCCTGATCGCGCCGGCGGCCGAGACCGTATCGTCGAGCACCTTCATGACCGCAACCGAGCGCCAGACGGCCCTGGAGCGCATCTCGATCCGCTATTCCATCGCCAATCTGCGTACCTTCCCTTGTGTCTCGATCCTCGAAGGCAAGGGGCGACTGTCGCTGCACGGTGCCTGGTTCGATATTTCGACCGGCGAGCTTTGGGTGATGAACAAAGACACCGGCGATTTCGAGCGGCCGGAGATGGAGTAGGAGCAGGGCATGACGCGAATTCGGATCGCGTTTGCGGCGGCAGCACTGCTGTGCTCGGCAAATGTCTCCCGCGCCGACGATAGCGCGATTATCGACCGCTGGTATTCGGCACTGCTCGTCGCCGACCGCAGCGAATTATCGGACCTGCTCGCCGACAACGTCCGCATCAAGCTCGACGACCTCGGCGTCGTGCAAAGCAAGCAGGAATTCATCGCCTCGATCGCCGAGTGGCAGGGCGCCGTCGCCGGCGCCGAAATCCGCCACCGGATCGAGAAGACCGAGGGCGGCGTCACCACTGTGATCGCCTGCTATGATTTTCCCAGCAACGACATGCTGATGCAGGAGACCTTTGCAGTCGCCAACGACCAGATCACCGCCAGTTCGCAAGCCGCGATCGCCGAAAACTGCGACGGCTACTGACCGAGTTTTCCGCCCAGGGCTTTTTTGGTGACGGGCGCTGGAATTGCCGATGTTATTTCGCGTCTAAAAAGCGCACTGTCATCGTAGTTCCCGTAATTCCACCCAATATCGAGGTCTCTAAAACGATATAGACGACACGATTGCTCGGGCAACGTCCAATTCTTTCAGGCAATCTGTATCACTAGCAATACCAAGGTATGTCATGAATACAACATCGTTCCCATTCGACAAATACCAGGCAGACAACAATTGATCATCGGTGTCGGACAATACGCCAACAGAGATTATGCATTCGGACTCGTTCTTTGTGATATTCCCTGCATCTATGGAATTATTCTGACAAAACTGGAGCATAAACGTTCTCAGAGCGTTAAAGTCTACGTTTGGTTTTTCTCCGCCACGATACTTCGCAATTGAGAATTGAATCGCGCCGCAGCCGTCCGTTTCTTTGGCTAAGGTAGGTGGCGATCCCTCAGGAAGATCGCCGGCTATGTCTACCCATCCGGCAGGCAGGTCGAAGGTGAGGCCATGGAATTCTACTCTCATTAAAGTTCCTTTGGATGGTGTCAGGATGCGAGTGGAAGCCTCAGTCGAAATAAAATGCATGTTACAAGATAATATCTTGGTAGGCATTGAATTCGGCTCGAAAGATACTCGCAGCACCATGTGGCCACGCTTTAGCACTACCAGGCGCTGTTGCGTGGAGCCGGCCGCCGCCTTACATCGGTGACGATCCACCTCCCACTCAGCGAAAGTTTGCCCATGCCGTCCACCGTCGACCTCGCCGCCCATCCGCTGACCGCATGGCAAGGGCCGCTCGGCCTGCCCGATTTCACGCGCATCGGCGACGGCGATTTTTTTTCGGTCTTCGACGCGTCCCTGAAGGCGCATGAAGCCGAGATCGAGGCGATTGCCGGCAACACCGGGATGCCGACCATCGAGAATACACTTGCCGCACTTGAGCTTGCCGGCGAGGCGCTCGACCATGTCTCGTCGATCTTCTGGTGCCGCGCCGGCGCCCACACCAATGAGGCGATCCAGGCGCTGGAGCGCGACATTTCGCCAAAGATGTCGCGGCATTTCTCGGCGATCTCGATGAATGAGCGACTGTTTGCCCGCATCGACGATCTCTATCAGCGCCGCGAGGCTTTGAAGCTCGATGCCGAAACGCTGCGGGTCTTGGAAAAGACCTGGAAAAACTTCGTCCGCTCCGGCGCCAGGCTCGACGCCGAAGGCAAGAAGCGGCTGGCCTCGATCAACGAGGAATTGTCGTCGCTCGGCACCAATTTCGGCCAGAACGTGCTTGCCGACGAGCGCGACTGGGCGCTGTTCCTCGATGAGGCCGATCTTGCCGGCCTGCCGGAATTCCTGAAAAGCTCGATGGCGGAAGCCGCCGAGATGCGCGGCCAGAAGGGCCGCTACGCCGTCACTTTGTCGCGGTCGATCTACGAGCCGTTCTCGACCTTCTCAGAACGCCGCGACCTGCGCGAGACGGCGTTCCGCGCCTTCATCATGCGTGGTCAGAATGGCGGCGCCACCGACAACACGGAAGTGGTGCGCGACATGTTGCGCCTGCGCGCCGAGAAGGCGAAGCTGCTCGGCTACCCTTCCTACGCCGCATTGAAGCTCGACGATACCATGGCCAAGACGCCGGAGGCGGTGCACGCGCTGCTCGATCCGGTCTGGGAAAAGGCGGTGGAAAAGGCCGCAAGCGACCAGGCCGAATTGCAGTGGCTGGCGGCGAAGGCCGGCAGCAACGAGAAATTCGCCGCCTGGGACTGGCGCTTCTACCAGGAGAAGCTGCGCGCCGAGAAATTCGCCTTCGACGAGGCCGAGCTGAAGCCATATCTGCAGCTCGACCGCATCATCGAGGCCTGTTTCGATGTGGCGACGCGATTGTTCGGCATTTCTTTCGAGGAAAAGCAGGGCATTGCCACCTGGCATCCGGATGCACGTGTTTTCGTGGTGAAGAATGCCGACGGCGGCGAGCGCGGCCTGTTCCTTGCCGATTATTTCGCGCGACCCTCGAAGCGCTCCGGTGCCTGGATGAGCGCGCTGAAATCCGGCTACAAGCTTGGCGATGGCTCCAAGCCGGTCATCTACAACATCATGAATTTCGCCAAGCCGCCGGCCGGCGAGGCAGCCTTGCTGTCGGTCGACGAGGCCAAGACCCTGTTCCACGAATTCGGTCACGCGCTGCACGGCATGCTCACCGACGTCACCTGGCCATCGGTCGGTGGCACCTCGGTCAGCCGCGATTTCGTCGAGCTGCCCTCGCAGCTCTACGAACACTGGCTGACGGTACCGACAGTGCTGGAAAAACATGCGCTGCATGTCAAGACCGGCAAGCCGATGCCAAAGGCGCTGGTCGACAAGATGCTGGCGGCGCGCACTTTCGGCGCCGGCTTCGCCACGGTCGAGTTCACCGCCTCGGCCTTGGTCGACATGGCCTACCATGCGCGACGGGACGCGCCGCAGGAGCCGCTTCGTTTCGAAACCGAAACGCTCGAAGGGCTCAACATGCCCGACACCATCGCCATGCGTCACCGCACCCCGCATTTCGGCCATATCTTTGCCGGCGATGGCTATTCGGCCGGCTACTATTCCTACATGTGGTCGGAAGTTCTCGACGCCGACGCTTTCGCCGCCTTCGAGGAAACAGGCGATCCCTTCAACCCGGCGCTGGCCGAACGGTTGCGCAAGAACATCTACGCCGCCGGCGGCTCGAAGGACCCGGAAGAACTCTACACCGCCTTCCGCGGCAAGATGCCTTCCCCGGAAGCGATGATGGCCAAGCGCGGGCTGGTGTGATGCATGCCCGCTCTTGTCACCGTTCTCTTTCCATCTGATTGATGTCGGCTGTCATGGCGTCGGGTTGCGCACCGCCTGATCCGGTTTCCGCCGGTCCCGCTCGGCCTCGTTGGCTGCGGCCGCGTCGTTGAGGTGACTGCACTTAATGCGGTCTCCATCGTTCCGGCCGAAGGAGCCGCGTTTATGGCGGCGCTAAGGGCTGTGCGGGGGGGTGGGCAACGACAGCTTGCCCGCTATGCTGATCGGCGCTGCCGCATCTGGACCGAGCCTTGCGTCGACCGCTACGGAAATAAATCTCTCAGTCGCGAACTGTCAGCCCCGCCAACGGAAGGCGGGGCTGGTAAGTTGATTGTCCCGGCAAGCTTTTTTGCCGGGGCGATTGGCCTAGGCAGGCACAAAGCCAAAATAGGCTTTGTAGGAAGCCCCATCGCCGGAAATCAGGGGCGTTTCCACTTTGAACCCGATCCCGCTGAAGGTGGTATTGTTCGTGCGTGCCGCGAGCAACACCATCTGCTTTGCGGAGATGGTCACTGTCGCGCTCCCGATCCTGTCATCGCCCCAATCGAAGAGATCGCTGATGGCGCCGCCGATCGATGGCATCAAGGATCCCAGGGCCGGGCCGGCTATGGCGGCAATGATAGGTCCTGCCACCGGAATGAGGCCCAAAGCCAGCGTACCGGCCGTATGGACGCCCATGACGATCTTCTGCACCTCGTCCTTGTATTTGTTGGGATCGCCAAAATCATTTTCCATCAGCACCGTACCGATATTGATGCCGTAGGGCTTGCCTCGATAGATTTCCATAAGGTCGGGTCTTGTATCTCCGGCATCGACGTCGCCGTAGACCTGGCTGCGCTTGGTGTCGGCGATCTGCGGCGTTGCCACGCTGACGATGACATAGGGCTCGTCCGCGCTCGATCCCCCATCCCAGTCGGTCTCGCCGAAGCAATGGAGGCCGGTATAGTGGACGACGACATCTCGAAGGTCGATCGCGCCGGTGTCGGGCCACCAGTATATGCCACCGTTTTCAAACAGATTGGCACGGCCACCATCGGCAAATTCGGTCTCGTCGGTCGTGGGATAGCCCAGATATGACTGTTCCCAGCCCAGGCTCTCCCACTTCTTGCGGATGTCACCGTACACCACGTTGGCTCCTGTGTTCGGTGTCCAGTAGATCGAGCCGGCATTGGCAAAATGGTTGTAGCGCCCGACGCCGTCGGGAGTTCCGGTTTCGTCGGTGACCGGATAGCCGAGAACAGAGCGCTCCCAGCCCATTGCTGCCCATTTGCCGCGAATTGCCCCCCAAATCGCTTGAGCACCGGTGTTCGGTGTCCAGTAGATCGAAGCGGTATTGTTGTTGAAGTGATTGTATCGGCCGACGCCGTCGGGAGTTCCGGTTTCGTCGGTGCAGGGAATGCCCCACGCGAGACCGCCAAGCGCAATCCACTTCCTGTAGATTTCGCCATGGATCTCAAAGGCGTCGTGCATGGCATCGTTGTAACAAATGCATGAGCCGTTCTTGAGATACCAGGCTTTTCCAGTGTCCTTCGTGTCGATCTCGGCGAAGCCGGCGCCGCCAAGGGAGTTGTACTTTTGCTGTATGACAGCTTCGGGCGAGAGGAGCGACCAAGGCCCGATCCTGAGCTGGTCGGAAAGTCTTGTGGCTCCAGCGCGGATGGCGCCGGCACGCACTCTCGAAGTTGCTTTGGCAGTATACGGCATGACCTTTTCCTTCCTGTGAGTGTTGGTATCGGGGGCTTCAGGCCCCCGGCGATCGGTTTTGATCGACGGGCCGAGGTTCCCAGACCGCGACTTACGGATGGCTTACGGAGTTCCGAGCTGCGCTAGAGCAATTCCCGGAAAAATGTGAAACGGTTTTCCCGGGAAAAGCGCGTAGCGTTTTCCCTAGGGAATTGCGCAAAAATAAAGAGATAGAGCGGTTCGGCGTTCCGTGAAACGATGAACCGGTCTAGAGAAGCGGGCGTACAAGCGAACGCAGCAAAGGCGAGGGCTCGTCATCGCCGGCTGAAGCGAGCGCGCGTTCATAGTGCCGGTAATCCTCGACGGCGCCGGCATGGTCGTTCCTGGAGAGGCTCTCCTGGATGAGCGCGCCATGGAGTTTGGCCGATTCCGGGTAGAAATCGAGCGCACGCCGGCACGTCTGGCGTGCCCGATCTGCGTTGCCTTGGCTCTGCCAGTGTTTGGCGATCCGCACGGCAAGCTCTACAAACCCGTCCCGCACCCGGTCGGCCGCGGCGTTCGACCAGGCGGGCGTCGGGCCATTCGAGAAAAGCGGGCCGACAAAGCCTTCCAGCAGCATCTCCTGCTCCTCGATTGCGCTGTCTCTTTGGCCCGACAGGACGGGTTTCAGCCGGTCTTGCCAATCCTGCAGATCGATCCAGACCTTGTCGGCCGCGAGCCGCAAACGGCCTTCTCTCAGCGTCACGAAGTCACCTTGGCCGAGCAATTTGCGCAGACGATGCAGCGCCTGCTCCAAGGCCGCTTTGGCCTGGTCGCCGTCGAGGTCGGGCCAGAGCCAATCCTGCAGGGTTTCCACCGAACAGACCTGGTCCCTCGACAGGCAGATAATCCGCAATATGTCGAGCGCGCGGGTGGGTTTGGCACCGGGCGCGACCTCGGCGCCATCGATTTCGAGGCGGAAGCCTCCCATCAAGTGGATCCTGAGCGGCCAAGGCCACTGGGCGGGTCGGCCAACGGGCGGGACCAGATATCGCGCCCGAACGACGCGGCGGCAGAGATCGATGTCGATCTTTCGCTCCAGCGCATCGGCGACCAGATCGGCCAATAAGTCCGGCAGGTTGAGCAGGATTGCGGAGGGGTTGACCTGGCGCAACGCCTTCATGAATTCAGCCAGACGAGTGCCATAGGACGCGCCGCCGTTCCGCTTCTGCTCCAGGGCCTGAGCGGCCAGAATGTTGAGTTCGACGCGCTGGCGAGGACCGCCGCTCAGCCTTTCGACGATCTCCTGGAGTAGCGCAATGGCCTCCGCCGGACGCCGGTCGGCCAGCAGGACCTGGTATTTGGTGACGTAATGCGGCCAGCGTTCGATCATCGGCTCATTCGCCCGCTCGATCGCATCCATGAAGGCATCGCAGTCGAGATAAGCCTTGGCGAAGTCGCCGTTGCGCGTGTGCATCGCCGCGTGGCAGTCGGCGACTACAGCGACCTGGGTTGTGAACCTGCTGTCCGCGATCTCGCCCAGCCGGGAGACAAGCGCATTGAATTCCGAGAACCTGTTGTGAAGCTTCATCAGCAATTGAAGCTGATAGAGGGCGCTGAACTCGACGCCCCGCAAGGCATGCTGCTCGCCTATCGCCGTTGCGCGTCGCAACGCATCCTCGGCCGAGGCATAGACAAAACCGCGCCGCGAATAGGAGAAGTAACGGCCGCTGGCCGAGCCAAAGGACACCAGCCACATGCCGAGCACCAGCGGCGGGATATCCGGATGTTCGAGATCGGCGGCAACGCTGTCCACGGCATTGGCAAAAATGTCGCGCTGCCCCGACGAGGTCGCGTAGTCGATGAGCGCTTCGCTTGCCAGCAGGCGCAACTCGACCGAATCCTCGATCGGCAGACGTGTCAGGCGCTGCTGGATATCATTCACGAGGCGCTTCGCGTCATGGGCGTCGAATTCGCCAGGTTCGGCGAAATCGACGGCCCGCAGGATGCCGAGCCTGACCATCATGAGTTCCTCCGGATCCAACTCCGGCAATCCCTTGGCAAGAAGCTGTGAGGCTCGGCGCGTCCAATCCGCCAGCCCCTCATGCGTACGCCAGCTGGCGGTCTTGACCACGACCGCCCGCGCGACCGTCAGGCATTGGCCGCGCATGTCGGTGTTCTCGAATGCTTGCCATGCCTTGGAGAAGTGCGGTTCGGCCTTCGCATCGTCCGATGCGAAGGCTACGCCCAGCCAATAATGAACCCACCCGTCCATCTGGTCGGGGGGCAGCCTGTTGCACCATTCGACGAAGCTGGCCCGGCGCCCTTGCGAGAGAACGCCGTTGGCGCACACCAGAATGAGCTGGCGTGCCAGCGGCCAGGCGCCCGCCTGCAACGCCAGTACGATTGCCGCGTCGGTTTTGCCTGCCTCGTGCAGGACCTTTGCAGCCTGCTCGCGCAGCCTGGAACGGTCCGCTTCCGTCACGCGCCGGTCCAGTAGTCCGGCAAGGTATTCGCGCAACAAGTCATGCAGCTGGAAGGCGGCGCCGCCCGGACCGTCGCGCGTGATCAGCAGCTGGCGATGCTGCAGCCGCACCAGCAGGCGAGCAGCCTGCGGCGAGCCAAGGAACGCATCGGCAAGCTCGGTGCTGATCTCCGGCAGAAGGTTGAGCCTGATAAGCAGATCCTGGTCCTCCGGCGCGATGTCGCGCAGGAAATAACGTCCGACAATCTCCCGAAGGCCGGCGCCTCCGGCAAGGCCGGTCTGCGAAAGCGGGTAGTACATTCCGGCGTTGGCCAGCAGGAGAAGGCCCACCGCCCAGCCGCGCGCCTCCGAAATGTCGCTGACCTCGGACGGCGATTGCGAGCGGGCGGCGACGAGGTTGCGTGCCTCCGCAGGCGAAAACTCCAGCAGCGTTTGGTTGAGGACCGGCAACTGTCCCGACAGCACGAGGTCGGCGACATCGCCCTCGGGCAGCATCCGCGACGTGCAGATGCAGCGGATGGTGTTGGGGCGTTCGCGCAACAGGATCGCCAGCGTCCGGCGGAAGCCTGGCGCGTCGGCACGATGCAGATCGTCGAGGACCAGGATCGTGCCGGGATCAAGCCGCGAGAAATAAGTACGGAAGAACAGCCGCGCGAAATCGTCGGAATTGTCGGCATATTCCGGACCGAAGACGGGGGTGCCGGCCTGCCCGCCGGCGCGCGGCAGCGGGCGGTCTGTCTCTTGTAAAAAAATCAGATCCCACCCGGCGGAGAGGAGGGAGGTGTTGGGGTGGGGGTGGGGTAGAAAAGAGG
>NZ_JAMYTU010000051.1:0-33869 GCF_040322615.1 Mesorhizobium sp. M0119 | reverse complement strand
CCGATGCTGGCCTCCACTCCAGCCAGCATCTTGAATCACAAAACAGATAAATCTGGAATCCCCTTTGATTCCGTCAAAGGGGGAACCGCTCTAGAGATTTGGGTCGTCTCGGCCCCTCACACGCGCCTGCAGATAAAATAACGATCGGCGGGCACCGAAGGCGGCGGCGGGAGGCGTTGCAACTGCGGATGATCGAGCGGCATGCCGCTGACCGCGATGCCGCCGACGCGAAGCAGGCGCGCGGTCAGATCGGGAAGCCAGGTAAGGGTCACTGCATCGCGATCGTCATAGCCAGTGCCGATGTCGGCATGAACAAGAGCGGCGTCGATGCCAATGAACCTGCTCGCGGTCTCGCGTATTTCGCCGAGCACGAGGTTTTCAGCTTCAGGAATTGAGCTGGCGTGTGCGGCAAGTGCGCGGTCGAACGCTACGATCCGGCGTCCGGGCAGGCGCTCGCGCAGATGGTGGAACGTCCGGCCATTGCCGAGGCCGAGCTCGAGCACGGGTCCCTCCATCTTCGCCACCTCGGCGCAGACATGATCGAGTATGTCGCGCTGTGCGGTCATCCTCCGAATGAAACTGTCGAGGCGACTCATGTGCGATTGTATGTCCTGAACCAGTCCACGAAATCAACTGCCCCCGACCAGAGCGTTTCGCGGCTGAAACCCGAGGCCGACGTGATGAACACTGCAACAAGCGAACAGGCTGCCGACAAGGATCGTACCGGGTGGAGTCGGCGGCACTGGCGCGGCGGAATAGCGATGTCACTTGTACGGGTCCGCGGCGTCCCGCAAGCCGTCGCCGAGGAAGTTGAACGCCAAGATGACGAGAACGACGGGGAGCATCGGCAAAAGCAGCCATGGATAGAACGCGATCACGCTGACGCTGCGCGCCTCGGTGAGCAGGATGCCCCAGCTGGTTATCGGTGCCCTCAGGCCGAGCCCGAGGAAGCTCAGCGCCGTCTCGCCCAGGATCATGCCGGGTATGGAGATCGTCGCCGTCGCGATCAGATGCGACATGAAGCCGGGAATGAGGTGCCGCCCGATGATGCGGCTGCTTCTGGCGCCCATCAACTGCGCGGCCAGAACGTAATCCTCCTCGCGCAAGGCTAGAAGCTTTGAACGCACGGCCCGCGCCAGTCCGGTCCAGTCGAGCAGCCCGAGGATGACGGTGATGCCGAAATAGATCAGGATCGGACTCCAGGTTATCGGCATGATCGCCGCCAGAGCCAGCCATAGCGGAATGCTGGGGATCGATTGCAGAACTTCGATTATCCGTTGAACGATCAGGTCGAAGATACCGCCGTGATAGCCGGCCAGTCCGCCGATGACAATGCCGAGCAGGAAGCTGAAACTGATGCCGACGAGGCCTATTGTCAGTGAAATGCGTGCGCCATAGATGATGCGCGAGAGCACATCGCGCCCCAGCCTGTCAGTGCCGGCCAGAAAGAGCTGGCCGTTTTCGGCGGGGCAGACAAAATGCCTGTCACCTTCGATCAGGCCCCAGAACCGGTAACTGTCGCCCTTGCAGAAGAAACGGATCCGCTGAACATCATCCTGTTTCTCGATGTAGTTCCGCTTGAGCGTGTCCATATCCAGCGTCATCTGGCGGCCATAGACGAACGGGCCGACGAACTGGCCGTTGTGGAACAGGTGCACCCGCTGCGGCGGCGAATAGATGTAGTCCATGTTGCGCGTGTGCAGATCGTAGGGCGCCAGGAACTCGCAGATCAGTATCCCGAAATAAAGCGCTGCCAGGAATATGCCGGATACAACGGCAAGCCGGTGCCGACGGAATTTCCACCACATCAGCCGCAACTGCGACGCCTGAAAGACCTTCGACTGCTCCGGCGTCATCGCCTCGACCGACTGCAGGTCAAAGGGCTCGATGGAAACGTAGTGTTGCAGTGGGGCACCCGGAGCGGGCAGCGGCGATTGCGTGTTCATTTGGTGCTGCCGCCTTGCAAACGAATTCGCGGATCAAGTAGCGCCAGCGCTAGGTCGGAAATCAGGACGCCGATGACCGTCAGGAAGGCGAGAAACATCAGGAACGACCCTGCCAGATACATGTCCTGGCTTTGCAGCGCCTTGATCAGCATCGGCCCGGTCGTTTCCAAAGACAGCACGATCGCCGTGATTTCGGCGCCGGAGATGATGGCCGGCAGGATAGAGCCGATGTCTGAAATGAAGAAATTGAGCGCCATGCGCAGCGGATATTTGACCAGCGCCCTGAAGGGATGAAGGCCTTTGGCGCGCGCGGTCACGACATATTGCTTATGTAGCTCATCGAGCAGATTGGCGCGCAGCCGCCGGATCATGCTTGCCGTGCCCCCGGTGCCGATGATCAAGACCGGGATCCAGAGATGGGCGAGGATCGACTTCGCCTTGGCCCAGCTCATCGGCTCGCCGAGATATTGCTGGTCCATGAGATGGCCGATGGACGTGCCGAACCAGATGTTGGCAAAATACATCAGGATCAGCGCCAGCATGAAGTTCGGAATGGCAAGGCCGAGAAGGCCGAAGAAAGTCAGGCCGTAGTCGCCCCAGCTGTATTGATGCGTGGCGGAGTACATGCCGATCGGAAAGGCGATGAGCCAGGTGAAGATGATCGTGACGAAGGAAACCAGCACGGTCAGCCACATTCGGTCCCCGACGACGTCGCGAACCGGCAGCTCATATTCGAAGGAATAGCCGAAATCGCCGTGCAGCATCCCGCCGACCCAGTAAAAGTAGCGAATGACCGGTGGCTGGTCGAAACCATATTCCTTGCGCATCATCTCGATGCGATCGGAATCCACCGCTTCGCCCTGAGCCCGAAGCTCGGCAACATAGCTGTCGAAATAGTCGCCTGGTGGAAGTTCGATGATAGTGAACACCAGTGCCGATATGACCAGCAGCGTTGGAACCATCACGGCGATGCGCCAGACAAAATATCGAAGCACGCTCAGGACTCTCCAAGCCAGAATGTATCCGGCATGTAGACACCGAAATAAGCGGTCGGGTCGTAGCCGTAGAGCGCCTTGTCAGGCAGATTGCGCAGCCGCGAGGACGCCAGAATCGGCTGATGCGTTCCGTTCACCGTGCCGATCGAAAACACCTGATCGGTATAGATCGACAGCATTGAATTCCAGATTTCGGCGCGCTCTGTGGCTTCGGTCGATGCGTTCCAGCGCTTGAGTAAAGCCATCAACTCGACCACAGGCGGAAGATCGGGCGCTTCACCGACCTTGCCGTGAGACAAGTAGTGAGCACCCCAGAGCGGCCATTGCAGCTGGTCGTCGACGGTGGGGGCCAGTTGGTACGGGTTCATGTCGGCGGTCGGCACGCCATTGTCGATGCCCGACCACATCGACATCATGATCTGGCCACCAAGCGCGCGGCTGCGGAAGATGTCGCGCTGCGATGTCCGGATGAACAGGGAAATGCCGATCTTGCGCCAGTGATCGGTGATGAGCTCGAGCGCGTCGGTTTCCAGCGTGCTTTCGCCGGCCGTTTCCACTACGAGCTGCGCCGGGCGTCCGTCGGGAAGTATCCGCAGGCCGTCATCGTCACGCGCCTGAAGCCCGACCTCGTCGAGCAGGGCATTGGCCTGGTCGGGATCATGGGCGACCCAGGCTTTCGCGAATTCCGGCCGGTAGAGCGGGCTCTCCGGCAGCACCGTATCGGCACTTTCCTGCGCCAATCCGTAGAACACAGCCAAATTGATCTCGCGCCTGTCCACAGCGAGCGAAAGTGCGCGGCGCACGCGCACGTCACGAAAAAGGCCACGCCACACCTGGTCGGCACAATTCAGATTGGGCAGCAGCGCCAGCCGCGAACCCTGCGTGCGTTTCCAGAGATGCATTTTCACCGGGTATCGTTTCTCCGCGTCCTTCAGGAAGGAGTAGTCGCTGAAGTCAATTCCCATGCATTGCAGGTCGCTCTCGCCCGCACCGGTCTTGGCGGAAATGATCGCCGACGAGCTGACATTCATAACAATCCGGTCAACATAGGGCAGTTGCCGGCCATTCTCGTCTATTCGATGAAAGAACGGGTTCCGCTCGAAGACGAACTGCTCAGCCGGCGGCTTGGTCCGGTTCTGCCAGGGATCGAGCGTCGGCAGTTCCGGGTTCTCCGGGCGATACTGCCGCGACATGCGGATATGCAAGAGCGTCCATTTCTGGGCGCGGTTCTCCTTCATTAGGCCGGCGAGCCTGAATGGATCCTGGTATTTCTTGTGGAACTGCTTGAGATAGGCGGCTGGCAGAACAAGCGATAGGGGCGAAGCAGCGGCGAGCTTGGGCAGGAAGTCGGGATTGGGCGCATCCCAACTATAGCGGACCGTCGACGGATCGACGATCTCGAAGCGTGGCGGCTTGCCGTCCGCCAGCAGGGCTGGGGCGAGCCCGCCTTGCGAAAGCTCATCGTTCAGCCAGACATCTTCCCAGCAATAGCGAAAATCCTCCGGCGTCAGCAGGCTACCGTCAGACCATTTATGCCCTTCCCGTATCTTGAAAGTGAAGACACGATCATCCGCTACATCGAAACTTTCGAGAATGTCGGCTTGCAAGTTAAGCTTTTCGTCATAGCCGACCAGGCGAGCGTACCCGTAGATCGTCATCATCCGGATATCTTTCTGGCTGCCGATGATCGTGCGCAACGTGCCGCCATATTGGCCGGGCTGCCGGCCCATCGCAGCGAGATTCAACGCGCGCGGGCGCTTGGGCAGGCGTTCGGCGAGTGCCGGCAGCGCCCTGGCCTTCAGCTGCGGCTCAAGAAATTCCGGCTCCAGATCGCCGGCGCGCAACGTGCCCGGCAGAAATGCCGAAGCCATGAGCCCAAGGACGGTGCGCCGGCTGATCAATGGCGTAGCTCGCTGACATCGGCCGAACGTCGAGCCAGCACGAGGTGGCCGCCGCCGAGATCGAGCGGCGACAGCATATCCTCGTCGCCCTCGTAGCGGAATTGCGGTCCCCATGCACTGGTGTCGGAAGCGCCGCTGAGCTTCAGCGTCTTGAAATCCATCGGCCTGTCGAGATCGGGGAAAGGTACTGCGGCGACCAGTGAGCGCGTGTAGGGGTGGACCGGTTTCCTAAGCAGAATTTCGCGCGGCGCGAGCTCGACGATACGCCCGCCGCACATCACCGCGATGCGGTCTGCCATGTAGTCCACCACAGCCAGGTTGTGGGATATGAACAGGTAGGTCAGGCCCAGCTCCTTCTGCAGGTCCTTCAGAAGATTCAGGATCTGCGCCTGGACAGAGACATCGAGTGCCGAAACCGGCTCGTCGCAGATCAGGAGTTCAGGCCCCAGCGCCAACGCGCGCGCGATGCCGATACGCTGACGCTGCCCGCCGGAGAAACTGTGCGGATAACGCTTTATGAAGCGCGGGTCGAGCCCGATTGCCTGCATCAGGCTCTTAACCGTGGCGAGTCGGGACGCGGCATTGCCACGTTGATGGATTTCCAGCGGCTCGCTCAAAATGTTCTCCACCGTCATGCGAGGTGAAAGCGACGAAACCGGATCCTGGAAGACCATCTGGATTTTCGCGCGCAGCATGCGCAGGGCGTCTCCCTCGGCTTCCAAGACGTCGATCGGACCATCGCGGCCGTTGAAGATCACAGAGCCGCCGCTAGGGGTGACAGCCCGCATGAGGATCTTGCTGACGGTGGTTTTGCCGGAGCCGCTTTCGCCGACAAGACCCAGGCACTCACCCCGCCTGATATCAAAGCTCACGCCGTCCACGGCGCGAACAGAGGTTTGATGATCTCCGCCGAACCATCCGGACTTGCGGATCGTGAAGGTCTTTGTCAGATCCCTGACCGACAGCAGGAGGTCGTCCGGCCCCTTCGATGCCGGCGCCGTCTGCTTGCCGAGCAGGTTCCCGACATTCACCGGCACCTCGCGGAGCGCCTTTAGCCTTTCGCCAGGCTTCAGGTCGAAATGCGGAACGGCTGCCATCAGGCCCTTCAGGTAAGGGTGGCCTGGACGGCGGAATATCGCCTCCACAGGTCCCGCTTCCATGATCTCGCCATGGTACATGACCACCACCTCGTCGGCGACATTGGCGACTACGCCAAGGTCGTGCGTGATCAGCAGCATCGCCATGTTCAGCTTCGTCTGAAGCTCGCGCAGCAATTGCAGGATTTGCGCCTGGATGGTGACGTCCAACGCCGTCGTCGGCTCGTCGGCGATCAACAGGGCGGGCCGGCAGATAAGCGCCATGGCGATCATTGCGCGCTGACGCAATCCTCCCGAAAGTTCAAACGGATACATGTCATAGGCGCGCTTGGGATTGGGAAAGCCGACAAGGCTGAGCATTTCCTCGGCCCGCGCCTTGCGCTCCACCCGAGCCATGGGCGTATGAATCTGCAGGGATTCGCTGACCTGATTGCCGATCGTATGCAGCGGCGATAGTGATGTCATCGGCTCCTGAAAGATCTTGCCGATGCGGCTGCCTCTCAACGCCCGGATTTCCGGTCCGTCACGCGGCATCTGCAGGATATCCTGCGGCGTGCCGGGCTTTTCAGGATCGGAAAACAGGATACGGCCACGAACATGGGCTGTGTTCGGCAAAATGCCCATCACCGCCTGGCTGAGAACCGATTTTCCGGAACCGGACTCGCCCACAAGCGCGGTAACCTTGCCGGGCAGGACGCGAAGATTTGCACGCCTGACGGCATGCAACGGTCCCCCTATAATGGCAAAAGAGATGCCAACATCCTCGATTCGCAGCAGATCAACGCCCAAATTCATTCTCACACCAGCCCCCACTCTGGCAGGTCCAGAAGGCGAGACTACCGCATTGCCAGCCTAGAGCAACTTGGATTCGAACAGTCGCCAGTTCCCTGGCGGAACCGGCGACCGGACTGCATACCAAACGCGTTCGGATCAGATCGTGGCGGTTACTGGAGCTTCCTCGGGTCGCCCGCCGACAGCCGCGCGGCATCGCGATGAAGCAGCATGACCTGCTCGGCGTCCGATATTCGGTCGTAAATCGGCTCCAGCGCACCGTCTTCATCGAGTGCGAGAGCACCCGACAAATCGGGTGAAAGCACCGTCAGCTTCTTCTTGGTGCCCGCCAGTTCCTCCTCGCCGAGCGTCAGCCAGCTATTGGCGCTGCAATAGCCGGCGAAATCTTCGCTGGCGAGAACGCTGTGCGAATATTTCTTGGTCAGGGTCTGAAGGCGCTGGACCTCGTTTACAGCCGAGCCGAAGGCAGAGAATGTGAGCCGGTCGGTAAGCCCGACATTGCCGAACATCACATTGCCGACATGCAGGCCGATACCGAATTTAATGTCGCCCAACCGCTGCTCCTTTCTGCGCAGATTGAGATCCATCATGCGCGCGGTGGCCTTGTGCGCTGCCGCAAGGGCAGCCCGGCAGGCGATCTCGGACTGCGCACGGTGCCTTTCGCAAGGGTAGACGGCAATGAAGCCATCCCCCAGGAAACTCATGATCTGCCCGCCTCTGCGATTGAAAGGTGCAGCAATGGCATCGAAAAACTGGTTCAGCGTATCGATATAGATTTCGCGGCCGGAGGTTTCGGCAAGCCTTGTCGACCCGCGCATATCGGCCATGACCAGTGCAGCCCGGATTGTGTCGCCCTCGCCGCGCTTGATCTGGCCGTCCAGCACCCGCCTGCCGGCGTCGCCGCCGAGATAAGTGGTCATCATGTTGTCGGCAAGCTTGGTGAGCACCGCCATCTTGGTTGCGATAGCGAGATGGTTCTGGATCCGCAGCAGCGCCGAAATCATGTTGTCGCTGAAGCCTGCAGCACTGTCGGTGGACCAAGACCCGATCATGCCCTGACTGGTGTTGCCGCTGAAGGGATGGACGAAAGCCATGTAATCGGTGACGCCCATAAGCTTGAGGTCATCGAAAACAGGAAATTCCGACGGCACCGACGGGTCGAGCCGGCGCCGCAGATGGTCGAGCTTGTGGCTGAGCAGATGGTAGTATGGGCTGGTCAGGAATCTGTCGGAAGGAACGCCGTCCTCATGGCGGAAGCCTTCCACTTCCAGGCCCTGGCCGCGGAGCCAGGTGAAGCCAAGCGCGTCATAAAGCGGATGGAGCATCGAAAAGCTCAAATGCACCCGCTTCAACGGCAGGCCGGCAGCAGCCAGCCGTTCACAAAAGCCCTTTACCAGTGTCTCCAGGTCGTCGCCGGCCAACGCCGATTGGGTCAGCCAATCGGCAACCTTGTCCATGAGAATGGCAGAAATTTCTGCTTGCGCTGTGCTCATGCTATCTCGAAATCTCCTTGATTCGCCACAAATTCGCCGGCTCGGACGCCGTCAGGCCTTCACCACCGTCTCTCGGGCTAGCCCGAGGCGGCCAAAAATATTGCGTGTGTCGACAATCAGTAGAGCGTGATCCGCGATCGCCTGATAGTCGATCGCGTCGTGGTCGGTTGCAACGACGACAGCGTCGAAATCCTTCAAGGCCACGTCGGTCAATTCGACCGAGCGACGCCCCTTGATCGCCATATGCTCCCGTGTGGTCGGGATTTCGGTAACATGCGGATCGTGGAATTCCGCCTTGCCGCCCCATTCCTCGATGAGTTCAATGAGCCGCAATGAGGGGCTTTCGCGGATGTCGGGCACATTCTTCTTATAGGCGAGCCCGATGATGAGAATGCGCGAGCGGCTGAGCGCCTTGCCGCAGCGCTGGTCCAGCGCCTTCGCCAGTTCGTCGACCACATGACGCGGCATAGCCGTGTTGATCTCTGCCGCCAGCTCGATGAAGCGGGTCGGCAGTTCGTATTCGCGCGCCTTCCACGTCAGGTAGAAGGGATCGATCGGAACGCAGTGCCCGCCAAGTCCAGGGCCAGGATAGAAAGGCATGTAGCCGAAGGGCTTGGTCTTTGCCGCCTCGATCACCTCCCAGATGTCGATTCCCATCGCACCGAGCAAGACCTTCAACTCGTTGACGAGGGCTATGTTGACCGAGCGGAAGATGTTTTCCGTCAGCTTGACCGCCTCGGCGGTCGCCGTGGTGGAAACCGGAATGACGGTCTTGACCACGCCCTGGTAGAAAGCCTGCACGAGCGTCGCCGCTTCAATGCCGTCACCTGCCACGACCTTGGGAATCGTCGCGACTTCAAAGCTGCGGTTGCCGGGATCCTCGCGTTCGGGCGAGAAGCCGAGGAAGAAGTCTATCTTCGACCGCAAGCCCGTTTTTTCCAAGATGGGCTTGATCACGTCGTCGGTGGTGCCAGGATAGGTAGTCGATTCCAGCACGATCAGCTGGCCGAGACGTAAATGCTTCGCGATGGTGCCTGCCGTGTTCCTGACAAAGGAGAGGTCCGGCTCGCGGTGTTTCGTCAGCGGTGTCGGAACGCAGATGATGATGACATCGCAGACGGCCAGTTCGGCAAAATCCGCAGTGGCGCGGAACCGTCCGCTCGCCACCTGGCCGGCAAGGGCTGTCGACGTCACCGCCTCGATATAGGATTGGCCGTTGTTCAGGCTCTCGACCTTCTGGGCTTCGACGTCGAAGCCGGAAACCGGGAAGCCGGCGCGTGCGATCGCAACCGCCAGCGGCAGCCCGACATAGCCCAGTCCGATCACGCCGACTTGCGCGGCACGCGTCGAAATCCGGTTCAGAAGACGGTCATATGTCGATCGTGAGGCGTCCAAAAATCTGCTTCCCGTCAATTCGGACAGGCTGTCCGCGCCCATGGCGAGGCTCACCGGTCCCAAGAACCCCGAGGCATATTGCGGAAAATCGATGTCCGCAAGCCGTCAGACCGGCACCTTCGCCTTCAGGCTTGCGGCAGCCATCGCATAGCCGCCGGCGGCGCCATCGATGAAATGAACGTGATCGCGCTGCAGCGGCGAGGCGACGAGGCATGTCATCAAGGCCGATTTCTGGCGGTGCAGGCCATAGTTGCAGATGCCCGCCTCTTCCGCCTGCTTCAGCCGGTTCTCGATCCGTCGCAACACATCCGCGTCAACGTCGATGGTCATCTTCAAGCCGTCGTCGAACTTCCGGAAATCCGAATTGCTGGCCACGTCGCGTTTGTAGATCTTCGGATCGAATCTGCCGATCGTCCAGCCATATCTATCGGTGACGGCCGTAAGCGTCATCAGGAACACTATCCACAGCTTCGACAGCCACCGCCGTCCTGCCGGCGCCGTGGCACGCGCCTCGATATCGAGGCCGGCGGGCAGCACACTGTAGTCCGGCCCGTTCACCGGCACCGGGTGGCCATCGCGTTCCTGCCTGCCGGCAAGGGCGATGATGTCGGAAACCAGAAACTGAAAACCGCGCAAGTCGCGCGACGCCCCCGGTATGGCTATGATCGAGACGATTTCGCCATGCCGGGCTTCGATCGGGTTCCAGCGGCACGAGAGGCCGGTCAGATCCGGCCGCGTGCCGGCCGGCGCAGGATCGATGCGGTAGCGCCCCGCTTTCATCTCGGCTTCCGCCCAACTGCCGCCACCGCCGGCGAACATGGCATAGAAGACCGCATCGGAGGCCTGGAACCTCGCCACGCGAACGTCGAGGCCTTGCGCTCTTATATCCTTTATCGGCACGATTGCGGCACGCAAGGTCAGATCCAGTTCGTCCGCCACCCATCTCTGGACAGCCGCCAGCGCGTTGCGGGTGATCTCCAGCGCCGAGCCGGGAAACGCCACGAGCGCGCCGTCGCCGCCGAAGACAAAGGGAAGATCTTGCCTACCCAGCGCATTGAGCAGCGCCGAAATGACGCTGGCGCCGGCCATATTGACGGTTTTATAGCGCCCCGCCTCGATCGCCTTGGTCGAGCCGACGATGTCGGCGGTGGCCAGCGCCCAGTTATCGGGGAGAGGCCGATAGTTATCGATATCGGCAACGCTTTCGAACTTTGCGAAGACCGGCAGGGAAGCGACGAACGGATCGGACGCGGCAACTGTTTCCATGAGCATCAGATAGCACATTCCACTGCTTGAAGGTGAAGTCGATCATGCTTCGAAATTGACTTGCGCAGGCTTTCCGATGATAGGGTCCGGCGATGCGAATTGCCTTCTACGCGCCGCTGAAGTCGCCCAATCATCCCGTTGCCTCCGGCGACCGCCAGATGGCACGGATGCTGGTCAAGGCGCTGGAGCATGGAGGGCATAGCGTCGAACTGGCATCCGAATTACGCTTCTATCTACGCGAACCGGATTCGAAAAGTTTCGACGCGCTCAAGATCGAGGCCCGGGAGGAAGCCGCGCGGCTGGCAAGGCTTTGGGATCGTGACGGCAAGCCCGATCTGTGGTTCACCTATCATCCCT
The DNA here is from genome assembly GCF_040322615.1 of Mesorhizobium sp. M0119. Lineage (NCBI taxonomy): Bacteria > Pseudomonadati > Pseudomonadota > Alphaproteobacteria > Hyphomicrobiales > Phyllobacteriaceae > Mesorhizobium > Mesorhizobium sp. M0119. The sequence continues at coordinate 22,627 of NZ_JAMYTU010000051.1, read as the reverse complement.
ATTACAAGGCGCCCGACCTGATCGGGCCCGAGCTGGCGTTGGCCTTTGGTGTCCCCTATGTGACAGCGGAAGCCTCATATTCGAGGCGGCGCAACACCGGTTTGTGGGCCGATACGCAAGCGTTGGTGGCGCGAGCCGTCGAACAGGCAGCGCTGAACATCTGCTTCACGCAAAGGGATCGTCAGGGACTGGCAGATGCGATTCCCGACGCCGCTTTCGGCATGCTTTCGCCCTTCATCGACACATCGGTATTCCGGGAAACGCCGGCACGGGGTTGTCCGACGCGCCTCGTCACCGTCGCGATGATGCGCCCGGGCGACAAAGTCGAAAGCTATCGCATGCTGGCGCAAGCGCTCGGTTCGATCGGTCACCTGCCCTGGACCATGTCGGTCGTCGGGGACGGACCTGCCCGCGAAGAGGTCAGAGCGCAATTCGCCGGCTTGCCCGCCGACCGTATCGAATGGCTTGGCGCGATTGAGCCAGCCGCCGTGCCGGATGTCCTCTACAGTGGGGGAATTTACGTCTGGCCGGGTTTCGGCGAGGCCTATGGCGTTGCCTATCTTGAAGCACAGGCCGCCGGCCTTCCGGTTGTGGCTCAGGACATCGCCGGCGTGCCGGAGGTCGTGCGGGATGGCCAGGCCGGGTTTCTCACCCCGCCGGGCGATGTGGCGGCGTTCGCTTCTGCCATTGAAAGGCTTCTGGCCCGTAACGACGAAAGATCCATCATGGCCGCAGAAGCCAGACGTTTCATCCTCGAAGAACGTTCTCTCGGTGCCGCGGCGGCGCGTCTGGCCGAATTTCTTGCGAAGATTCCGGTCTCATGACATCCGATCAGATCTGGCAACCCTTGGTGGAGGAACTGGCGAGCCGGCAACGGGCGGACCGTAAGGCAGAGTTCTGGCTGCGCGACGATGACGCCGTGGATCCGACGCCTGCGCTTGATCGGCTGCTCGACCTCACCGGTAAATTCGCGGTTCCGGTGACTCTGGCCGTCATTCCCGCCCTGACTGACGAGAAGCTTGTCGTTCGGCTTGACGAGGCGCCGCATGCCACGGTCGCCATCCATGGCTGGGCGCACCGAAATCATGCGCCCGAGGGCCAGAAAAAGCAGGAGCTCGGCGCGCATCGGCCACGCGAGGCGGTGCTCGATGATCTGGCTCGCGGGCTGTCGCACGTAACCGGCCTGCACGGCGCACGTGCCGTTCCGATGCTGGTGCCACCCTGGAACAGGATCGACGCCGGCTTGGTATCCGACCTTGGATCGATAGGATTTGCGGCATTGTCGGTCTATGGGCCGCCGAGGCGGGCTTCACTGGCGGTCATCAACAGCAATGTCGACATCATGGATTGGCATGGCACGCGCGGCTGCCGCGATCACGGCCTATTGGTTCAGGCTATCATCGCGCAATTGCAGCATGCATTCGATGGCGGCGAACCGGTCGGCCTGCTCACCCACCATCTCGTACATGATGAATCGGCCTGGCTTTTCCTCGAACGGCTGTTCACCGTCACCGCACAGACTGAAGCCTGCGCATGGCTTCCGATCAGGACCTTGATCGGGCGCAGCGCCGGTAGAGCAATTCCAGGAAAAGTGTGAACGGCTTTCCCGGGAAAAGCGCGTAGCGTTTTCCCTTGGGAATTGCGTCAAAACAAAGAGATAGAGCGCTTCGCCGTTTCTGTGAAACGGTGAAGCGCTCTAGAGGAAAATAGCTCAGCGCTTTTTGCGCAATGAGACTGGAAGTTTGAGCGTCTGGCCATCCCGCGCGGCAAAAGCGCCGGTAAACCTGTCCTTGGCCAGTTTCTCGATCTTGTCCAGTTCCTTGTCGGTGCGTGTCGGATCGTGGTGAAACAGCGCAAGCCTCCGCGCACCGGCCGCCTCACAGAGCTTGACGCCCTGTTGCCATGTCGAGTGCCCGTAACCGCGGCGGCGTTCCATTTCCTCCTCGGTGTAGGTGCAATCGTAAATAACGAGGTCGGCATCTTCGATCAGGCCGAGCACCGCCTGATCGAGTTTGTCCGGCTCGTGCTCAGTGTCTGTGATCACCGCCACGACGCGGCCGCCCCATTCGACCCGGTAGCCTACGCAGCCGCCCGGATGGATAAGACTGCCGGTTCGGACCACCACCCCTTCGCGCGGGCGAAGCACGTCTCCGGATACGAAATCGCGATAGTCGAGGCTTGCCTTGCAGATCTCCAGTTTCACCGGAAACCACGGCGGCCGCATGAACTCATCGACCATCTGCCGGGTCGTCATGTGTCCTGCAAGATGCCCGGACCAAAGCGTAACCTTGACGCCCGGGTCATAGATCGGCGCAAAAGACGGCAGCCCGATGATGTGATCGTAATGGCAATGGGTGAACAGCAGGTCGAAATCGGTCACGCCCAACGCCTGAAGCGCCCCGCCGGCAGGCCGTAGGCCAGAGCCTGCGTCGAACAGAAGCGTATGCTTACCGCATCGCATCTCAATGCAGATTGAGTTGCCGCCATAGCGAGAGAATTCTGGCCCTGATACCGAAATGCTGCCGCGGACACCCCAAAACCTGACCAGGAAAACGTCGTCGACCATGCTACCCCTTCGCCCATCTTAGCCAAACAACTGCTGCTACGCGAGACAGGCTTTCTCCGGGTGACCTTCTCAGCAAGAGGACAGTGCCATCACGACGACGAGGATCGAGCGCACGTCATTCGTTATTTGGCGCTTCGTGCGTCGATCAGATCCGCGGTCGTATGGCTTAGGCGATCGGCAAGAACCCGCAATATCTCGATGGTCATTTCCGGGAACTCCCTCATAAGCCTCAGGAAATGATCCTTGCGGATTCTCAAGACTTCCAGCGGACTTGCCGCTCTGACGGTGGCAGTGCGGGAGCTGTTGCACAATATGGCGATCTCGCCAACAATCGAATTTGGCTCCAGTTCGGCAACTTTTATCGGCCCGCTGTCGGAATCGACCAGAATATCCGCCCTGCCTGAAAGGATGACATAGGCGGCGTCTCCCTCATCGCCCTGCCGGAAAAGGATCTGGCCGGCGCTGTAGCTGACACGATCGGACGTGAACGCAAGCAGCTTGAGCTTTGTCGGCTCGATGGCAGAGAACAAGGGAATGCGTTGCAGCATTCCAACTTCATCCTTGAGCAGCATTGTCGCAAACCTTCCCAAAATTCGCGTTTGCCAGACTAGAGCAACGGACGCCCAGATGGAATCAATTCTCTTTTCGGGATGGCGAGACAAACCACGCGAAAGGTGGCGAGCCCGATGTCGTGCACCGGCAGAATGATCCCATCTGAATGTCCGTTGCTCTATGACAGCAGTTCCTTGAAGATACCGTTCCCTGCCAAAAGTGTCTCGTGTGTTCCGTCTTCCGCCAATTGACCCGAGTCGAAGACGATAACGCGATCGAACATCATCGCCATTGCCGGATTCGTCACGACCCACACAATTGCCGGCGAATGGCCGTCGCACCTGGCTTCCTCGAGCACATTTCGCAGCACCTTATCCTGCATGCGCTGGTCGAGCGCCGACAGCGGCCGGTTGAGAATGAGAAAATCGGGACGCTTGAGCAGGGCCCGGGCAACATCGAGCTTCTGTCGCTGTCCACCGGTCAGCCGCCTGCCGCCGGAACCGACGTTGAAGTCCAGGCCGACATCCAGAAGTTCGGCATAAAGCCCCAGTTCGTCAAGAATGTCATAGACGATGGAGCGTATGCGGTCCGGCGCGTCGGGATGGTTGTTGCCCACACGCCCGAACAGGACGTTATCCATGACGGTGGCCGCGGCAATGTATTTGGCAGGATCATACCGTTCGACCGCATTTTGCAGTTCGGGCGGCAGGTTTTCATAGAACCGGCTGCGTGCAGCGACGATCTTGCTCATCAGCTCGTCGCTCAGCAGGCCGAAGCGGTGCCGGGGCTCGATGTAGGCAAAGCTCAAGGTGACGATCATGGCGCGATCGTTCTCCGAAACCGCCTCGTGAGGACGGTTCTTGAGCCGTTGCAGCAAGGTTTCGTAGGCGGGTATCTCCTCGGCGCTCATGAAGGCGAGCTGCTGGAAGAACTGGTGATCGGGCGGCAGGTCGGCAAACAGCTCGATCGCCTGTTTGGCGATCTCCAAGCCCATTTCGTAGAGCGTGCGGTCGAGGCCGGCTTGCCTCAGCACAGAAGCAAAATAGGGATTGGCCGCCAGGGCCCTGTCGGCCAGTTCGGGGCCGGCGGCAGCGCCGAAGAGCAGGTTTTGGCCGATCGTTGCTTCCTTATTGTAGGCGCCCGGTTCGAAAGGAACCACCAGTCCGCTCAGCCCCTCTTGTTCCAGCCGGGTTCGCAGCGCCGCACGCAGTTCGACGATCCGCCTGGCAAGCTCTGTGTGACGCGTGAGGTCGGCCGAAGAGCGCAAGCCAAGATCCAGAATGTCGCGCGACAGAACAACCGCGTCGAGCACCCGGCGCACGGCTTCAAAGAGGTCGTGCGGGCCGGTAGCGCCAGCGGAAGCATAGTTGATCCAGTCGCTGTGGATATCAAGATCCGGATTGCCCGACCGGCGCGCCTCGTGGATGTTCCAGCGGTGCTGGTCTGCCGCAGCACCGTCATAAGGCACCGATGTCAGCGGCGCATGCTTCAACCCGTAGAGCAGGTTGTCGCGGAGGCTTGCCTGGAACAGGAAAACATCCGACGAGGCATACGACATGCGCCGGCCGGTTACTGCTTCGGGGAGTTCAAGCAGGTCGTCGGTGCCCGAAGCGACCCTTCCGCTGTCCGGCCAGTTCAGCCGCGCGAAGGCTTCTGCCAGCGCCTCCGCTCCACCTGTTGCGGTACTGACCAGCGCCACTGTCTCACCCGGCTTGACCTGGAGGGAGATGCGGTTGAGGAGCATTGCACCGCCATCGTCTGCTATGGACAGATTGATCGCCGACAGGGGGGTGGTCATCGGATCGGGATCGTCGATCGTCAATGCCCCGATTTTCGGCGCGATGAGACCCTCGACGGTGAACTGTTCAACGACCTGTTGATATTTGACCTGGACATCCTGCCGATCCTGATCCCAGTCGATCAGTTCCTTCATCGGTCCGGGCAGGTCCTTGTAGGCGCCGATCACGGCCACGAGCTGGCCGACGTCCAGCCGCCCCTGGATGACCAGATACCCGCCGATCATGTAGAACAGAAAGGGCGTGAGCTGCGCGAGAAAATTGTTGAGGAACTTCACCATGAATTTCCATTGGTAAAGATCGAAGCGGATCTTGAAGATGAGCCCGAGCCGGGCAGCTATGTCGGCGCGCTCGTAGTTTGATGTATCGTGGACGTGAACCGCGCCGATGCCGTCGACGATTTCGCCAACCCGGCCCGAAAGCGCGCGCGCCGTCAACTGCCGTTGGCGCCCGAGCACAATCAGCCGCCGCCGCATTCGCGGGATGAGCACGATCTGGATCACCACGATCACGACCGCTATCATTCCGAGCCAGACGTTCTGGATCATGATGAACAGCATGGCCGTCAGCGCCTGGCCGCCGAGCAGTACCGGCTGCAGGAAGGCGTCGCCGATGAAGCCGCCCAGCGGCTCCACCTCGTCCTTCACCATGGTCGCCACTTCGGCGGACTTCACCCGCTTGAAGTAAACCGGCGGAAAACGCAGCACACGGTCGACCAGATCGAAGCGGATACGCCGCAGCATGCGTTCGCCGAGGCGGCCCTTGTAGGTGTTGATGTAGAATTTGAACAGGCCGTTGATGACGACTAGCAAGAGGAACACGAGGCTCAGGGCAAACAGGGTCTCCGTGCGGTCGAGCTGAAAACCGGAGAAGAACTGGACCTCTCCAATGAACGGCAGGTTATAGTGTAGCCTCATGAATGGCTGGGTCGCGCCCGGTTGCTCGAAGCCCCTACCTTGGATCGGGCCGTTGACGATCAGCTTCGGTAGGTCGAAGGACATGAAATACGGGATCATCGAAAGCACGACGATCATCAATATCCAGAGCTGCTGCTTCTTGGTGTGCGTCCAGATATAGCGGGCTAGGCTGGGTTCCATATGCGACTGCGGACCCTTCAGTTGAAAGGATGCAGGATGTAAAAGCACCTGCTGGCGAATGGCGTATCGGCAATTTCTTCGTCGCCAACGACAAGTTCGAAGCTGCTGTGCACGGACATTGTCCTGCGCTCAACGATGCAAGGAACCTGCGAGGCGGCGCGATCCAGTTCCGGTGCATGGTCGATGGCAACGACATGGGCATTGTTGATCGGCGAAGAAAGCAGCTGGCCAAACGGTCCGCGGCTTCCGTAGGGTTTTGGCGAATAGCCGAGCAGCACGAGGCCGCAGCCGCGCGGCTGGTGCTGGCGGATGGACGCCGATGATCCGGACAGGCTCTCTCCGGCACCGGGCAATGGCCAAGCGGCTTGCTGCATAATCACGTCCGCGGAATCAAACAGCCTTGCAGGAGGCAAGATTGCGTTGTGTCGCCCGAAATCCCAACATACAAGACAAATATGATGGATGTCACGCAACCACGCAATGCCGGCATTGACTGGCACGAACAAGCCTTGGACCTCACGCGGGGAATTGCTGCTTATGTCAACTGCCCTCTCGTGGCAGGACTGGCGCGCGTCCTCACCAAGCATCCGAAGGCCGATATCGCCAACGCCTTCAACCACAAGCAGGTCGCCTGCAAGATGTGGGCGCTCGACAGGCTGTTCGAAAGCTGCGGCGGCCGGTTCGGGCGCATATGGGTTCTGGGTGGATGGTACGGCGTATTGCCGGCAATGCTTTTCAATGACGCCCGCTTCGACATCGCGGCGGTCGATAGCATCGACATCGATCCCGAAGTCGCGCCGGTCGCCCGGACCCTCAACCGGGAAGCCGGCGACCGGTTCCGGGCGCTAACGGCAGATATGTACGCACTCGACTATGCGGCCGGGCGGCCCGACCTGATGATCAATACGAGCTGCGAACACATAGCCGATCTGCGCGCCTGGCTAGCTCTGCTTCCGCGGGGCACGAATGTACTGCTGCAATCGAACGATTATTTCAGCGAGCCGACGCACATCAACTGCGTGGCTTCACTTGCAGCCTTCGAAGCAATGGCGGCGCTACGGGAGGTGCGGTTCTCCGGCGAACTGCCGACAAAAAATTATACGCGCTTCATGCTGATTGGAACTGTTTAATGCATTTCGCCCAAAAGTGCGTAGCGGTTTTGGGACAACGACATGCATAAAAACAGGACTTGAAGCGCGTCGCACGAATCTCATCAGGCGCGACGTAGGATCTGTCGTCTGTTTGATCATGAGCTTTTCTGAAACCCCATTTTTAGGGACCATGTTCGATACCGCTCGCGCAGGATTTGCGCGGAGCGACGCGCGCCTTCCAGATCGAGACGATGCGCGGATGGCGTCGGTCCCACAAGCGCCTGTTCGATCGCTTGCGCCAAACCTTCAGGCGTTAGGTCCTTTTCCATCAGCACTGATGCAAGACCGAGTTCTTCGAGCATCAGGGCGCGAACCGTCTGTTCGGTTTCCCCGCCGGCTGCGAATGGAACGAGCAGGGAACGACAACCCGCGCGCAGGACATCGCAAACTGTGTTGTAACCCGCCTGCGAGACTGACAGGCGGGCGCCGGTCAGCAGGCTGGCGAAATCCTCGCGGAACCGGAAGATGGACAGGCCCGGCGTCGCATCGCGCGCGATGTCAAACTCGTCTTTCGGCAAGTTTGGGCCGGTGATCAAACACCATTTCCAAGCGTTGTTGGCATTCCGCGCCGCTGCGATGGTGGAGCTGACAAGGCTCTTTCCGGCAGCCCCGCCGCCAACCGACACCAGAACGTCGAAGCGCTCGGAGGCCGCGGGCGAGGGCGGCGCGGCAACGAGCCCTGTGTAGGTGACCTCGGCCCTGATCGCCCCAGCCAGCGGAAATGTCTTGTCGATGGTTGCGAAAGCCGGATCGCCGTGGACCATAACAAGGTCGAAATGCCTGTTGATGAGATCGACCGTTTCCTCGTTTCGGCCCGGCTTGACGCGCTCCTGAAGGATATCACGGACGGACGTCGCCAGCAGCGGTCTGGGCGACGTCGCGTCGATGGCCTCGATCAGCGGCAAGAGTTCGAAACGCATCTGCCGGCGTCCAAATGGAAACGCCTCGACAATGACGATATCAGGCCTGCAATCCCGGAATGCCTGCAGCAGCATCTCTGAACGCCATTTCTTGAAATCATCGTCGATCGGGTTGCGCTCCAGGTCGACAAGTCCGGAAAATCCTTCATCACCGGAGGTGACAGGTGGCAGGATTACAGATTTTACACCGGGTCCCGGAAACCCGGCGATTGGCGCTCCGCCGGTTACGACGGTTACGTCAAACCCGTCATAGACCAGAGCCGCCGCAATGCGGCTGGCGCGCGCGAGATGGCCGATGCCGAGCAGGTGCTGGACATAGAAGAAAGCGCGCAGCCGCTTCATTCGGCGGCCCGCCACTCCCGCTCGAACAGTTCCTTGAGCTGTCCAATGCTTGCCATATGATCGAAATTGCCGCGCACGCGCCGCTCTGCGGCGTCGCCGAGGCGGGCGCGCAGCACGGGATCACGGATCAGGCGCTCCAGCGCCTGTGCCAGGGCAATTGGGTTTTCCGTGGGAACCAGCAGCCCGGTTTCATCCGGCGATAGAAGCTCCGGCACGCCGGAAATATCGGTCGACACGCAGGCAAGCCGCTGGCTAGCCGCCTCCACCAAAACGTTCGGCAGACCGTCCCGGTCACCATTTGCGGTGATCCTGCAGGCCAGGGCGAAGATGTCGGCACAGCGGTAGTGCTTAAGCACCTCCTCCTGCGCCAGCGCGCCTTTCCAAGAGACGCGACCATCCAGGCCGAGCTTTTGCGCCAGGGCCTTGAACCGTTCCAGTTCCTCGCCGCCGCCGATATGCTCGAAACGCCACGCCAGATCGCCGGGCAACAGCGCAAGGGCCTGCAGCAACGTATCGTAACCTTTCTTTTCAACGGCGCGCCCGACACTCAGAACGACAACCGGTTCGTCCGGCGCCGAGCCGTCATGCTGCTTTCGCGCCTCGCCGAAACTGCCGAAGCGATCAAGGTCGAGCCCATGATAGCTCAGATGCACAGACGAGTTGCCGTTAGCGAGTTTTTTCAGACGGTCGAAGCCGGTTTTCGTGCAAGTGACCGTCCAGCGCGCCGAGGAAAGCTTGCCGGCCAGATCCCAGTCCGCCGAAGTCCAGATGTCCTTGGCATGGGCCGAGCAGGTCCAGGGCAGGCCACGAAGCTGGCTGGCATAGCGCGTCACCGATGCAGGCGTGTGCGCGAAATGTGCATGCAGCCAGCTCGCGTCTTCCGGCCATTCGGCCGCCAGCACGAGCGCTTGCCCGAAGCGGCGCGCGCGATTGCGCGTAAAGTCGCGGGGCATATCGGCAGCCAGCGATCCGAGCGCGCGCCAGAAGCACGGCCGCAGCAGATAAGCAAACAGCGAGCGAAGCACGCGCAGCGGCTCTTCATGCAGATATTCCGGCAGATAATGAACGGGCGCTTTGATCTCGTCATGCACGGGGTGGCGTTTTTCGTCGGTCGGCCGCCTGAGCGCGACGAGTATCAGGTCGAACCCCGCACGCTCAAGACCGAGGAGTTCCTGCGCGATGAAGGTTTCCGAGAGCCGCGGATAGCCCTTCAGAACCACGACGATCTTGCGATGTTGCAACTCAGGTCATTCCTTCAATGACCGAAAGGTGATGGCCGGCCCGCCGGTCGAGCAGTTCCGCGACGATTTCGGAAATATGAGGCAGCCCTTCCAGCGTCAGATGCGGATTGCTCTGTGATGGGTGGGGCCGGTCCGGCAGCGCCACCAGTGCATCGGCAAACCGCTGGGAATCCTTGGCTTCCTCCGGCAAAAGCATCTCGATGAGGCCGAGTTCGGCTGCGCGCCGAGCGCGGATCAATTGCTCCTGGCGGGGCTCGACGCGCGGCACGATCAGCGCCGGCTTGTCGAAAGACAGTATCTCGCAATAGGTGTTGTAGCCGCCCATCGCCACTACCGCCTTGGCGCCGGCAATCAGGTCTTCCATGCGGTTGTCGAACTCGATGATCTTGATGTAGGGGATCTTGGACCCCTTCTTGAGCAGCTTGTTGCGCTTGCGCGCCGGCATGTAAGGCCCAAGCACGATCAGGGCCCTATGCTGCAATTGCGGATCCTGCTGATAGGCATCGATGACGTCGTGGATCAGTTCGGCGCCGTCACCGCCGCCACCGGTGGTAACGAGGATATAGTCGCCCTCGGGCCGGTGACCGGGCAACTCGTTCCGCTGCAGGCTCCGTTGCAGGAAACCGACGAACCTCATCTTTGCTCTGACAGCCGGCGGCACATCCAAGCCGGTCAACGGATCGTAGAAATCCGGCGGGCCATAGGCCCAGACCTTGTCGTAGAACAGGCCTATCTTGCGCATCACATCCTTGCGTGCCCACTCTGCTTCGAGCAGATGCGGCGCATCCATCACCTCGCGCAGGCCAAGCACGAGCGTGGTGCCCCGCGTCTTGAGATAGGACAGCGTGTCCTCAATCTCACCGCGCAGGCCGAGCGGTTCCTTGTCGACGATGAAGATATCCGGCCGGAAGGTCTCAGCTGTGTGGCGGATGATCGACTGGCGCATTCTTAGCGTCTCATGCAGATCGATGTCCTTTTCCAGCGAGGTGTATTCGCCGTTGCGCAGCTTGATGACGCTGGGGATCTTCACGAAGTCGACACGGGCGCGGTAGTCGAAGGCGCCAGCGATAGTCGCACCCGAAATGATAAGCACCTGAAGTCCGCGGAAATCCTCGACCAGCGAATGCGCGATAGTCCGGCAGCGCTGCAAATGGCCGAGCCCGAACGTGTCGTGGCTGTACATGAGAATTCGAGCGTTTTCTGCGTGCTGGGTCATTGTTGAACGTCTCTTAGAATTCTCGCTTTGAGGGCCGTGAGCGACCCGACGGCTTCGAAACCATCCTGGTTTTGAAACATGAGGCCGCGATTTTCAATTTGTATTACTTCTGTGGAATGCCTGTCAGATAACTTTCTGATTGCCTGAGTCCGAAACTAGATGGATTGGCGAAGATCGCCTCAGCGGGAGCGGGCCGAGACTCCCTGTTGTTGTTTTGGGATGGATGGAAGGGGAAAGCGGTGTCCAAAAGATCGGCAGAAGTCATCCCTCTTGATTCCAATAAGCTCCGGTCTCTCCGAACTCGATTGGTTTCGGAGAGCGGTGAAAGCGAATTCCGCTATCCTGCGCATATAGTCAATTGCTTGATCGGTATACGAAAGGACAGGGTCGCCGGGCGTCGCACGGCGCATGTTGTTGTAGAGCTCATTTCGCGCGCCATTGCTCTCGGTCTTGGGGGACCAAAGGTGCTGCCCATCAATCTCTTGACGGGCGGTTTGATTATGATTCACCGACCAGAACTGAGCCATCTATCGCCCAAGCTAGCCGGAATTTCGGCAGGAATCGAGTGGATTGCCAGCACTCACAACACACCGCCTGCAGCAGGGTGTGTGCAACACCGGTTGCTTGTCGATCGCTATGGCCTCTGGCTAATGCCTTAGCTGGGGCGGTGACGGTACTTTTTGAGACGACCTGAGCGCGTCGCCGAACGTCGCGAGGTGCGAAAATCGCTCGATTGGTCCCGATAGTTGGCGAAACCTCAATGAGTTTGATGATTGGCCTCGTAGGTTCACAGAGGGCGGCGACGATCTCGTCGGGGTTCTCTTCCGCCTAGTTGAAGATCCAGGCGGCCGACCGGGAGATCGACGACTTCATCACCGTCGCACGCTCGCGCTCAGGGTGACGAGAAGCTCGTCCAGTTGCTCGAACTGCTCGGGCATCGCATCCGCCGCCCCGGTTCCGGCAGCGTCGAGAGCTTCCTTCGAGGGATAGAGCTCGTGCATGACCAGCAGCGTCTTGCCACCTTTTTCCTCGAAGGTCACCGTGGTGACGGGTCCACCGTCACCACCTTCGTCATTGGTCCAGGCGAGGCGCGAGTGCGGTGTCACTTCGATGTACCTACCGAAGAACTCGTCAGGTTTTGAGGCATCGTGGCCGAACACCAAACGGTACCTGCCCCCGGCACGAACATCCATCTCGCAGGAACGCAGGAACATACCCATCGACTTCGGCGCCCACCACTGCTTGAACAGCTCGGGCTTGGTCCACGCCTCGAACACGATGCGCGCCGGGGCGTTGAAGGTTCGCGTAACGACTAGCTCCCGGTCGGACTTCCGTTCCACTGTCGTGCGGTTCTTAATGGGAGTGCGCTCATTATCTCTTCCTTCGTCCATCGACCTTCTCCTTCCGTTTCAGTTCCTCGACAACCTTGTCCAACTCGTCGAAACGTGCGTCCCAGAGCTGGCGGTAGCTTTCGATCCATGCCGCCTCTTCCTCCAGTCGGCGAAGGCCGAGCTTGCAGGTCCGCACGCGCCCGATCTTCTCCGTGGTGACGAGCCCCGCCTGCTCCAAGACCCCGACGTGCTTCTTCATGCCCGTGAGGGTCATGTGGAACTTTTCGGCAAGGTCCGTGATCGAGGCGTCTGCTCGTCCGAGTTGCTCCAAAACGCCGCGCCGGGTGGCGTCCGAGAGCGCGGCGAACGAGACATCGAGGTGGGGCATTAAATACTGAACCATATGGTTCAGTATTTAACAGACGGGTTGGCGGCGTGCAAGGGGAGGCCGAGTGGGCTGCGTTGCCGGCCGCCCCTTCTGGTAAATCGCAAGCGATTAGCGGATGTTCAAGTCGGAGCAGGGTCGGTGAGGAAGGGCATGATGTCCACGCCGTCTCCTGGGAAGACCGTGAAATGCGGGTGGTTCTCGAACAGGCGGGCGGCGGCATCGATGGTATCGACCTCGACGACAATATAGCCGCAGAAAGGGTTCACGGCGTCGGCGATGCCGTCCCTGGTAACGCGCCTCGTCTTACCGACCATGCCGCCGCGATCGGGGAAAAATGCGGCATTTCTCTCCTCCCAGTCCGCCCACTGCTGTAGGCCGACGGCATCAATCGCATCCTGCTCGGGCTTAGGCAGGCTACGAAAGCGGGCGAGGTCTTCGGGCTTCATGGTGTAGACGGCAAGAAAGCGGGGCATGCGGCGGTTTTTTCTTCGTGCTGGCAGAAGCATGCTAGCTTAGTCTCCTGGAGGGCCCAAGTCACTGCGCATTGCCATCCTCTAAATGCCCGCCCGCTATTTGCGTCAGTCCTGTCGATGCCTGTCAGTGAGCGCAGGTCCGAGTTTATGGGGGCTGCCTTGTTCACCCTCGGCGATCGCTCCGGCGCGCCGGATTGCCGTAAACACACCTAGACCAGTCTTTGCTTGAGCGGAGCAACTCCTGATCTCCCGCTTCGGCGAAGTAACCTCGCCACACTCTACGATCTCCCAACTGCTGCGTCGGGCCGGTCTCAAGGGGCGTTCAGGCCAACAATGACCCGAGGCTGAAGCTGGCATCCATTTGGAACGCCCGACCTGCCGGCGGGCGGAACTGCTCCACCACCAGATCAACGGGCACATCAAGCGTCATCCCTGTTCGGGGGACAGCCCGAATGCAGTCCGGCCGCCAAACGATGTGCTCACGATCATTCAGCCGAAGAATCACGGAGCAGCAGGCGCGACCCGACGTCCACAATAGACCTGATAGCGGGAAGCAGTTCCTGCCCCAGCGACGTCAGCTCATACTCCACGGTCGGCGGCGATGTCGGCATCACGTTGCGATAGAGGACGCCGCGCTCCTCGAGATCCCGCAGTCTGCTGGTCAGTACCTTCGCCGAAACGGCTGGGATATCGCGGCGGAGTTCCGAGAACCGACGCGGGCCTTCGCTCAGGGACCAGAGCACCTCGGGTGTCCAGCAGCCGCCAAGCAGCGCCATGCACCTCGACATGGGGCAGCCGGCGAGAGCCTTCACCTTTTTTCGCGTCTTGAGAACCATCGCGCACCCTTCTCGGGGAGTTTCCAGTTGGTTACCGGAAAATGGCGGTAACCACAAGATACGTGGTTTCCAATGGTAACGAGGGCCGCTATTCGAAGGCTCTCCGATCCACGCAACCACGAAATGGGCTGAACGATGTACGCAATAACTGGAGCAACAGGACAGCTTGGCCGCCTCGTGATCGAGGCACTGGTGAAGACCATTCCGGCCGACCGGATCGTCGCGGCGGTCCGTAATCCGGCAAAGGCCAGCGATCTGGCCGAGCGCGGTGTGATCGTACGCGAGGCAGACTATAGCCGTCCCGACACGCTCGCCCCGGCCTTTGCCGGCGTCGACAAGCTGCTGCTGATTTCCTCGACCGAAGTCAGCGGCCGCCTGCCGAAGCATCGCGCCGTGATCAAGGCAGCCCAACGGGCCGGAGTTTCGTTGATCGCTTACACCAGCATGCTGCTCGCCGACATCTCTCCCGCAAGGCTCGCGGTCGAGCACCGGCAGACGGAGGAGGTGATCGCGGCCTCTGGCCTGCCCGCTGTCATCCTGCGCAATGGCTGGTACGCCGAAAACCATCTGCTGGCGCTCCCCGCGGCTCTGCAGCACGGCGCCTTCGTCGGCGCCGCGAAAGACGCGCGTTTCTCCTCCGCGGCGCGGCGGGACTATGCAGAGGCCGCGGCCGTGGTGCTGACGGCCGACGACCAAGCCGGGAAAACATACGAACTGGCCGCGGACCAGGCCCTCACGCTCGCCGAGCTTGCGGCGGAGGTCTCGCGGCAGTCGGGCAAGGCAATCGCCTACAACGATCTTTCCCAGGCCGCCTATCAGGATGTGTTGACGGGGGCCGGGCTGCCGGCCGACCTCGCCGCTCTTCTGGCCGATGCCGACGCTGCAGCTTCACGCGGAGCGTTGTTCGATGACGGAGGCACGCTGGGGCGGCTGATTGGTCGTCCGACCACCTCGATGCAAAGCCTCGTCGCGGCCGCATTGCGCAGTTAAAGCCGGGGCTCAGAACTCGACGTGCATAGCGCCGCCGGGCGAAAGCGGATACAGGTCTTTATCGATTTTCTCGGCTGGGATTGAGTTCTCCTTTCGTCGCGCCGAGGCGGTTGAGCAGATTGAGCGTGATCCTGCCGACATCGTTCATGGCGCCTGCGGCCGGCAGCGCGCCGCACCAGGCAACCGAGCTTGCCGAAAAGATCAAGCCACCTGCTGCGAGCTTTCGCAGGGTCATTTCGGCGCAGCGGCGGGCGATGCGTTGCGTATCCCCGCCCGCATACCAGCGCGTCGGATCCTGGAAGAAGCTGTCGGGAAATCCGGTCGCACGTGCGACCACGACGGTGTCAGCGGAAGTGCCGAGGGCTGGATCCGTCGCATCCACTTCGTAGCCCGCGGCACCGCCCAGCACGATGCCGTCCGTGCCGAAGGTCGCATTTTCAACGCCTTCGAACAGCCATGCGCATCCTGCTTCACGGCTTTCGTCAGTGCGCGTGAAGGGGCGCGCGCCTTCGAAGCCCATGAGTGAGATCCCGCCGCCGATCAGCGAGAATTCGCCTCCGCCGCGGGAGCGGAGATAGCCGCCTGGTTCGTTGGTGATCGACAGCGCCTGTTCGGCGACCGGGCCGTCCCAGGTGCGGCCGGCCTCCAGCGGCGAGCGCCGCAGCTCCATCAGATCGTCCTTGAAAGCCACAGTGGCAGCAAAGCCGTTGCCGCCGAGATAGGCGATGCTGCCGCCTTCGGCCACAAACTGCCGCAGTGCCTGCTCCATCTCGATCGACATATATTCGGGGTGACTGCCGGTGACGACGGCCTGATGTCGACGCAAACCGTCTATGCCGCATTCGTGCAAATCGTGATCGGTCATGACGTCAAACACGATTCCATTGTCGTGGCAGAATCGGAGGAAGTGCAGATCGACCGGCAAATTGTGTGGGCAGCCGCAGAGCGGATAATCGTAATCGTCCCTGAGCGTCACTTTCGGCTTTTTGTAGGAGCAGATGGAAACACCGCTAAGGTCGGAATGGTAGTCGTAAAGAGATTTCAGATTGTTGGCGATCGCGAAGCGATGTCCCCGGTCGTCGCCTTTCCATTCATAAAGATGATCGGGGAGATATTCGTCCGCATAAGCGAGATAGGTGGCCGTCGGCACGAGATACAACAGCGGCGACGAAACCTGTGAAGAGGTGACGAAGAACACCACGCGTTCGTAACCACCCTCCCATTCGATCTGGAACGCGTAGACGCCTGGGCTTGCGTTTTCCGGGATCGTCACGCGGTGCGATGCCGGCCACTCAAGCGGGCCGATGTCGTCGTCGTGGCAATGGATAGCGTCGTAGTGCGACGGCACTAAGCGGGGCTCGAAACTCGATCCGTCCCAGCGTGCCGAAGTCACGCAGAAGGCTGGCTGATTCATCACATCTAGGAGCAGCGGATCTGCTCCGCCCGACGACAGGATCGGCGGCGTTGGTAACAGCGTCGGGAAATCCCAGGCAACAGTCCCCTGTGGGGTGTCGAGCCGGATCGCGGCAAATTTCGCGTTGAGGGTAGGTTGGTGGTGGGTAGCACCTGCGCCGAAATGGATGCTGCGCGCCTGGAGGTTCCGCGCAGGGCTGCCAAAACGTTCATGGAGTTCGTAAGGCGCGAGAAGATCATGGGATTTGATGCGCAGACGCGATTGCTCCTGCCGCAGATCCAACTCGACAGTGAGCCACACACCAGTTGGCGCCTTCTTCTCGACAAGGGTTTCGCCGCCGATTTCCACGACAAATGCGCCGTCGCGGAGGCGCAGCCCAAGGGCGCCTGCCTCCAGGATCGTGCGCGCACCTTCGTTGCGCGTGAGGAACAGCTCAAAACGTATGCCGTGGAGGGCTTGTACTTTGGCCAGTTCGCCGGCTCGCACGAACAGGAACGACCCCTGGTCGAAATGCCGATGCCGTGCTTCACCTATCGTTTCGATTGGCCAGGCGAGAAATTCCGGAGCCGGCTTGTCGAGCCGGCAAATTCGTGTGGCCTTTATCGGCCGATCACATGACAGGCTGAGGCTGATCCGCTGGCCTGCTTTGGCACTCCAGGGGGTGGTATAACCAACCACGCTCATCGCGTCGTGGTCTACTGCGCGCTTCATCTATCCCTCCCGATGAACTCCAGATGGGCTGGGGCGAACCGCGTAGACCGGTCCGATGTCGACCAATGCGCTGCCGCTCTGACAAGCAAAGTTTCGCATGGCGCACTACAGCCATGATGTACATGCTTGTATAGATAAGCTGCATTCGGATAGTCTCGACACGATCGGTCCAAGCGCGACATTACCAAGGAGGATGACATGCGCAACGCATCTCTCTTCGACCTGTCAGGCAGGAAGGCGCTTGTAACCGGCGCAAGCCGCGGCATCGGGCGCAGCATCGCCGAGGCGCTCAGCGCGGCCGGCGCCGACGTCGCGGTCACGGCGCGCAGCGTCGCCTCGCTCGAGGAGACGATGGCCGCAATCCGCACTGCCGGCGGGGTCGCGCATGCCATCGCCCTGGACGTCACCGATGTCGACCGCTGCCGGGCGGCGACAGCCGAGGCCGGCAGCCTGCTCGGAGGTCTCGATATTCTCGTCAACAATGCAGGTACGGAAGAGGTCCGGCCTTCACTCGATGTCGACGAGGCCTTGTGGGACAGGATTGTCGATACGAATCTCAAAGGCGCCTTCTTCTGCGCCCAAGCCGCCGCGCGGAAGATGAGAGACGCCGGACGGCCCGGCGTCATTATCAATCTCTGCTCGCTGACCTCCGAGGTCGGGGTTCCCACGGCTGTGCCATACGGCTCGTCGAAATCAGGCCTCCTCGGCATGACGCGGGCGCTTGCAGCGGAGTGGGCCGATCTTGGGATCCGGGTCAACGCCATTGCGCCTGGCTATTTCAGGACAGCGATGACAGACGTGTTCTACAGCAACGAGGCATGGCAGCAATCGATGCTCGCCAAGATTCCGCAGCGCCGTTTTGGTGATCTTTCGGACCTGCACGGAATCGCGGTGTTCCTCGCTTCGGATGCGGCAGCCTACATAACCGGCCAGTCCATTCCCGTGGATGGAGGCTTTCTCGCATCGATTTGAAGGCTTCAGGGCCGGAGACGTATCCCAGAAGTGATCGACAAGCGCTAATCGTAATTGGGTCTCAAGAAAAGGAGCCGCCATGTCTGACGTCAGCTTCCACCGCCTGTCATCCCTCAGTGTCGATCAGCGGGCCAGTTTACTGAGACGCGCCGAGGGAGATCTGTCTTCCTTCATCGAAAAGGTCCGTCCGATCATCCAGGCCGTCAAGGATGAAGGTGACGCGGCCTTGCTCCGGTTTGCACGCGAGCTCGACAAAGCTGATGTTGCCGACGGTGAACTGAAAGTTTCGGAAGCGGAGTTCGACGCGGCATTCGACAAGGTCGAGAAGGATGTCGTGGAGAGTATCCGGTTCGGCATCGACAACATCCGGCATTTCCACGAGGAGCAGCGCCCGGAAACGATGTGGCTCAAGGAAGTTCGGCCAGGCGCCTATGCGGGCGACCGATACACACCGATCGCTTCGGTCGCGCTTTATGTTCCGCGCGGCAAAGGCGCGTTCCCTTCGGTGACGATGATGACGTCGGTTCCGGCGGTGATTGCCGGGGTTCCCCAGATCGCGATCGTGACGCCTGCGACTTCGGACGGTTCCGTCGACGCCGCGACGCTGGTTGCTGCCCGCCTCGCCGGCGTGGAGACCGTGTATAAGTGCGGCGGCGCCCATGCGGTCGCCGCCGTCGCCTATGGAACCGAGACTGTGAAGCCTGCCGTCAAGATCGTCGGGCCGGGGAGCCCGTGGGTGGTGGCGGCAAAGAGCGTGTTGTCCCCGATCATCAACACAGGTCTCCCGGCCGGTCCGTCCGAAGCGATTATCTTTGCCGATGACAGCGTCGACGGCGGCCTGGCCGCTCTTGACCTGTTGATCGAGGCCGAGCATGGGCCGGATTCCTCGGCCTATCTGGTGACGCACAGCCGCAAGGTCGCCGAAGCCGCGTTGATTGCGATACCGGAACACTGGTCCCGGATGAGCGAACAGCGTATGGAGTTCTCGCGCGCGGTGCTGACTGGAAAGCGCGGCGGCATCGTGCTGACCGAGTCGCTGGAGGACAGCTACCGCTTCATCAACGATTATGCGCCGGAGCACCTCGAGATTCTGTCAACGGAGCCATTTGCGCATCTCGGACGTATCACAGAAGCCGCCGAGATCCTCATGGGACCGCATACGCCGGTGACCCTCGCCAACTTCGTCCTCGGGCCCAATGCGGTGCTGCCGACCAGCCGGTGGGCGCGAACCTTTGGACCGCTTTCCGTGACGGATTTCGTCAAGAGATCGTCGGTCGGCTATGTGACCTCGGCGGCCTATCCGGAACTCGCCCTGCATGCCCGCAGGCTCGCCCGCTACGAAGGATTCAGCTCGCATGAGAACGCGGTTTCGGAGATCCGCGATCGCTATCTCGCCGGCTGAGCGGAAACGATGATGATGAGGGCGGTGCGACTCCATGGACCCGGCGACTTGCGCGTCGAGGATATCGCCGCGCCAGGCGCTCCCGAGCCAGGCTGGGTGAAGCTGAGGGTCGATGCCGCAGGCATTTGCGGTTCCGATCTCCACAACTTTCGCACGGGCCAATGGATAAGCCGATCGCCTTCGACGGCTGGCCATGAACTGACAGGCACGGTGATCGCCATCGGCGAGGGCGTGGACACCGTCGCCGTTGGCGACCGAGTGGTCGCCGATTCCCGTTTCTGGTGCGGAGAGTGCGCGCAATGCCATGCAGGCAGGCGGCATCTTTGCACGTCGCTGGGGTTCGTCGGAGAGATATGCGACGGCGGATTTGCCGAACAGGCGGTCCTGCCCGCGCGCCTCTTGCATATCATCGATGCCGCGCTGGACGAACGGATCGCGGCAATGGCCGAGCCGCTGGCTGTAGCGTTGCACGCAGTGCGGCGTCTGCCGAAAACGGCCGGCTCCGTTCTTGTCGTCGGCTGCGGGACTATCGGCGGGCTTGCCGCGCTGCTGCTCTCTCGAACGTTCGCAGGTACCGTGCTCGTCACCGATCGCAACCCTGGCCGATGCGCCCGAGTGGCCGGTGTGACCGGCGCCAGCATCGTCGACTTGAACCGAGACGCCATTGCCGCGGCCACCGCGGAAGCCCCCTTGCTTGCTGCCGTCGAAGCGACCGGCAGCGTCGCAGCACTCGGCCAGTTGCTCGGCATTCTGGATGCCGGCGGCACCGTTGCGATGGTCGGCATATTCCATGGCCGCCTCGATATCGATCCCAACATCCTGGTTGAACGCGAAATCGCATTGCTGGGATGCCACGCCTTCGCCGATGAGCTTCCCGATGCCATCCGGATGCTCGGCGAATTGACCGAGCCCATGGTCGAACTGATCGACCGCGAGATCGGCCTGGATGATGTTCCCGCAGCCTATGAGCAGCTGTTGGCGGGGCAGGGCGGTGGCTTGAAAACAATCATCCGGATGCGGTCTGCCGGGCGCGTGTGATTTCCGAACGTTGCCGGAAAGGATTTTTGAAATGATCACTTTGCCCGACACCGCCAGCCCTCTTTACGAGAAGGTCAAGGACTACATCCTGACGAACATCGGAACGGGGCGATGGAGCAAGGACCGGAAGCTGCCGTCCGAAAATGAATTCGTGGCGACACTCGGTGTGTCTCGGATGACGGTCCATCGTGCCTTGCGGGAGTTGACCTCTGCGGGTTTTCTGATCCGCCTCCAGGGCGTCGGTACATTCATCGCGCCACCTCGACCGCAATCCGCACTGATCGAGATCAACAACATCGCGGCGGAAATTGTCGCGCGGGGAAACAGGCATCGCTCGGAGGTTATCGTCCTCGAAAAGATCACGCCGACAAAGGAGCTCGCGCTTTCGTTCGAGTTCGCAAAGCGCGTGTCGGTCTATCATTCCATCGTCGTCAACTTCGAGAACGACCTGCCTGTGCAACTGGAAGAGCGCTTCGTCAACCCGGGCCTGATACCCGACTATGACAAGCAGGATTTTTCCAAGACGGCGACCTACGACTACCTCATGCAGAAAACCCCGGTGACGGAGGTCGAGCACATCATCTCGGCGACCCCTGCCGATGCCGAGACGGCGCGGTATCTAGGCATCGATGTCGGCAGCTGCTGCCTGTTTCTGCATCGCCGGACATGGACGGGCGCCGTCGTTGCCACGATCAGCAAGCTGACTTACGTTGGCAGCCGCTACTCGCTTGGCAGTCGGTATTCTCCGTCCAGAAAAACCTGATCGCAGTGAAGCGAATCAGAGTTGGAAGGAGGGGTCTAACTTGTATATGCATGTATGTATTTAGCCTTGACATCCGCTGTTGCTGACGTTGAAGTGTCGTCGCACTTTCGTTGAACGGACAGCTAAGATGCCGAGGCACGGTGCCGCAAGAGCAGAAGCCCGCATTCTCACCAGGCCGGATGTTTGGTTCAAAAAAGCGGCCTGATCATCAAGGGGAACAAGATGATGCGTAACCTAACAGGACAATTTCGGGCACTCGTTATGGCTGCTGCCGTCGGGTTTGCCCCGGCGGCCTACGCGGCCGACACGACAATTCCGGCGACGCCCGAGGCGGGAACATTCAGGATCGGCATCGAGCCATGGCTTGGCTACGGCCAGTGGCACGTCGCCGAAGCCAAGGGCCTGTTCAAGGCAAACGGGCTGTCCGACGTGCAGATCGTGAATTTCGCCGAGGACAAGGACATCAACGCCGCGCTGGCGAGCGGCCAGCTCGATGCCGCCAACATCGCGACCCACACGGCTATGGGCATGGTTGCGGCCGGCCTGCCGGTGAAGATCGTGCTGCTGCTCGACGTCAGCATGACGGCAGACGCCATGATCGCCGGCAAGGACGTCGCCTCCGTCGCCGACCTCAAGGGCAAACAGGTCGCTTTCGAGGAAGGCACGACGAGCGACATCCTGCTCAAATACGCGCTCGCCAAGAACGGCATGTCCATCGCCGATGTCCAGCCGGTTCCAATGCCGGCGGCGGATGCCGGCAGTGCGTTGATCGCCGGCCAGGTCCCGGTCGCGGTGACCTATGAGCCCTATCTCACCGCCGCCAGGGCGCAGAACAAGGATGTCAAGCTACTCTTCACCGCAGGCGAAGATCCCGGCCTGATCAGCGACGTGTTCGTGGTGCGCGATGAGGTGATCACGTCGCGTCCTGGCCAGGTGCTTGCCATGATCAAGACCTGGGATGCGGCCCTGAAGGCCTACAACGCCGACACGCCCGACGGCCGGGCGATCATCTCCAAGGCTGTCGGTTCGAGCGTCGAAGACCTCAACACCGCCTTTGATGGCGTGCGTTACTATAGTCTCGCCGAAAACAAGGATGCGCTGATGGGCGAATTCTCCACCAAGATATTCGCCGATGTCGAAGCGGCCGCCAAGAACGCCGGGCTGCTTCAGGCGGACGTGACGCCGGAGCAGATGATCGACCCGTCATTCGTCAAGGCCGCGAAATGACGAGGGCCGGCTCGCGGTGGTGACGCAAATGTCCGAGCAGCGTGCCACCAGAACAAGCCCGTCTCACGCAGCCCCTGGGCCGGTGAACAAACAACCGATGCGCCGTCGCCCCAGCGCAAGCTGAGCGGGCGGCCCACCCCCCCCCCCCGAGCGGGCGATAGGAGTGGGGGCGGATTTAGAGCCGCCGCAGGCCCCGGCGGG
>NZ_JAMYTU010000050.1:0-34509 GCF_040322615.1 Mesorhizobium sp. M0119 | reverse complement strand
AAGCAACAGCAGCCTGATCAGACCAGATACCGTTCCCGATTCGAAGGCCTCCGTCGAAAGCGCTCGCGTCAACGTGCAGCGAAAATAGCGCTTACTTAGAAGGCGCCCAAAATGAAACTCGGCGCGGGCGATGTCGGGTTCGCGGCTCAGGGACAGGTTCTCCTGACGTCAACTATTCCCCTTCCCATGCGTCTGCGAATTTAGGAGGACGGCGCTCTGACCACGCCGCCAACCTTCCAGCGCGTCGGGTGCACAGATTTCATTGAGAAATCGATCCGCAGCATCATCGCGGTGTCCACCTGCTTGCCCATAAGAAAAAGCCGCATGGCCTCGACAAGCCCCATCCTGATTTTGATTCATCGACTAGAGTGCGCAGCAACTCCTCGCGGTCGAGTGGAGTGGTGCTTGGCTCCCACATGCTGGTCAAATGGGCCGGTAATCGGTCGCGCCCGTGCTGCGAAAGACACGTGAAGCACCTCTTCGCGGCGGGCAAGCTCGGGCTTTTGAGTACCGAGCGCAACGAGGCTGTCCTCTCATTCGCGTTCCAGCGTGCGCCCCGGCTCCAACGCGCCAGAACGGCCCAGGCGACCGGCTTCGTCGATCTGAATACTGCCGACGTTGAGGCAATTAGAAATCACGCCCGGCGACGAGGATCTTGCCCTGACAAATGCCAAGCGGGCGGGGCGTTACGCCCTCAGTAATCGTATACAGGCGCCACCCGCAACGCCGCAGCGGGCAACACCCCTGCAGCAGCGCGCTGCCGCTCTCTGGTGGCACCAACGAGCGGAGCCGAGTGTTGTCCCTGCGCTGCTGGTTGGGCCTGCCAGTCGATATGGCCCCGCATGGTCCTTGATGAACACTTGCGAGCTTCGTGGGACAGCTTGCGCAGCCGTTTGCGACGAGCGCCCGTCTCGCCCAGAACCGCCAAAGGAGGACGAACCGTGAGATGCGCCCTATCTAAACCCCTTATTCTAGCTGATTGTCGACCTCTCGCCAACTACTACCCCATAGCGTGGATTTCCTACGGTAGTAGTTGTTACTTTGCTGAGTAGGCTATTAACACCCGCTGCCCTTGTCGGGGGCTTATGGACGCGACGGGAGGCTTTGTGTTGGTTTTCGACTACATTGTCGTCGGTGGCGGTTCCTCTGGATCCGTCATGGCGAGCAGGCTATCCGCTGATGAAAATCGCGTACTGCTCATCGAGGCCGGTCCTGATACTCCCCCGAATGCCGTCCCGGAGGACATCCTCGACGGCAATCCAACGCGTGCTTACTTCAACTCTGATTATCAGTGGGCGTCACTCGACGCGACCACGGTACGGGATGGCCGCATGCCCATTCATTACGAGCAGGCCCGGGTCATGGGCGGCGGCTCCAGCATCAATGCTCAGGTAGCTAACCGCGGTGGTCCCGAAGATTACGATGAATGGGCCTCAAGCGGGGCAACGGGCTGGCGTTGGCAGGAGGTTCTACCCTACTTCCGTCGCCTCGAATGCGATTTGGATTTCGACAGCGAATTTCACGGCAAGGATGGGCCCCTACCAATAAGACGTGTGCGGCAATCAGACTGGTCCGGCTTTATCCGAGCGGTATCGAAATCGTATGACGGTCTAGGAATTCATTTCAGGCCGGACTTCAATGGTGAATTTGGCGACGGTTACTCCGTTGTTCCGTTGACCAACCGCAATGGTCACCGGGTTTCTGCTGCAATGGCCTACTTGTCCGAAAGCGTCCGCTCGCGGCCCAACCTGACAATCTTACCCGGAACGACAGTCGTTCGGCTGAACTTCTCCGGAAGCGCCATAACGAGTGTCGAAACGGAAAACAAGTCCGGCCGGCAATCGTATCGCGCTTCGACCGTGATCCTCTGCGCCGGAGCCATCCATTCGCCCGCCATATTGATGCGCTCCGGGGTCGGCCCGGCCGAGCAATTGATAAAGCTCGGTATCCCAGTTGTGACAGACTTGAAAGGTGTGGGCCAGAACCTGCAGGAGCACCCAGCGATCTGCGTTTCAGCCTATCTGAAACCGGCCGATCGCATGGCACCCAATGTGAGCGGCCATATCCAGATGCATGCTCGGTACTCCTCGGGTTACGATGGGTGCCCTTCGACGGATATGGCAATGTCGCTGGTTGCCAAATCGGCTTGGCACCCGCTCGGTAAGCGTCTCGGCTCCCTTTGTTTGTGGGTCAACCGCACTTATTCGACAGGGAGCATCCTACTCAAGGATCGCTCTCACGCCATAGAGCCGGAGGTGGATTTCAACTGGTTGAGCGACAATCGGGACGCCGAGCGATTGAAGCAGGGCTTCCGCTTCATGGCCCGGCTGCTGCAGCAAGATTCACTGTCGGCGGCGGCGCTCGACCCGTTCCCGTCAGCTTGGAACGGACGTGCGAAACAGGTTAGCAAGGTCAATCTTATTAATTACGGGCTTACCTCGGTGCTGGCGCTGCTCATGGATACCTCTCCGCGCCTGCGCCGCGGGCTCATTAAGCACGTCATAACCGATGGTCATAGTATTTCAGATCTGGTCAATGACGAAGTGCAGTTGGATCGGTTTATCCGCCAGAACGTGATCGCCAGTTGGCATCCGACGTCGAGCTGCAAAATGGGCGCAGCCTCGGATCCTGCGGCCGTGACCGACCCGTCGGGCCGCGTTCGCGGTGTTTCCGGCTTGAGGATCGCGGACGCTTCGGTGATGCCTTTCTGCCCCCGGGCCAACACAAATATTCCAACGATAATGGTGGCTGAGAAGATGGCAGACGCGATTTTGAAACAAGACCGGAATGGCTAACGAAGTGGCAATCGAAACTTCATTGACGGGGACAGCGGGATTCGTCTTCCGGCAGGCGGGTCGAGGTCAATAACCCGACAAATGTCGAGACGATTGCCACCGTCGCGAGGCAGCCCCGAAGAGGTCGGGCTTGCCGTCGGTTCTGTTTTCGGCATCATTTCCTTATAAAATGCATCCCTACGATCGTGGATGCATGCTTTTCCGCATTGCCGACACACTGGAGGCGCGTGGTCACGGCCTGCATGGACACGGCAAGGCGGCGGTGTCGCGCATGAAGAGGTTCGGACCGCGATCCGTACCTGAGATACTACGCCGGCCTTGCTGACGCCGCTCGATTCCGCGTGGCGCCGATCTCGTCGACTACACGGTCAACAACCAATCTGGGATTTCTGCCCAGTGGAACTTCCCCTGGAACTCACCGCATGTTCGCTCGCCCGCGCGATCCCGACCGGCAACTCGTGGTGGTGAAATCGCCGGAAATGGCGCCCCGGTTGGAATTGAAAACGCCCGCGGCTGTGAGAGAGCGGGGCTGCCAGCCGGAGCGATCATATTTTCACCGGCTATGGCCCAAAGGCGGGCCAGGCGCTGATTGAATTCCAACGTTCGCCATCGGTTCGTTCTACACACTTCCGAAAGAGAACCTGACAAAGAGATCCCCGCTGCTGATTGCCGGCGGGTGCGAGTTGAATAGTGGGTGGAGCAGCCGATGGTTCGAAATAAACCTATTTCCGATGTTCATTTCTCCATGCAAAAATGATGCAGGCTCAGCAATCGGGACCGCAGTCGACGCGATGCGACATTCGCGAGCAATGCTAAAATCAAATGGAAATCTATTCAGGCCCGCCTTTCATATTTGACGAGATCGACCGGACTCAAGGTCCATCGGCTACGGCCAAGTGGCCTCGACGATTGCTCGGCGACAAGGTGATCGGCTGGGGACAGGGGAATTTTGGGATCGGGCCAAGGTCGCTCGGAACAGAATCGGCGTGGAATAGCCAACCAACATTTTCCAGATTCGTGGACCGGATGCCGTGGCTCGCCGGCGTTCAGCCGAAGATTGCGGCGCAGCGAAGTTGATTCGACTCGTCGAGAAGCTGCCGGCTTTCTTAGGGTATAGAAGCATGCAGCAGCGCATATTGGGCCCGCAATCGTCGCTCTACGGTCATGACGTGTGGCTTCCGTCGGCCTACTCAAACCATCCGTGAAGAGGCAAGACGGAGGAAACCGGCGCGGAGGCCATCAGAAGCTGCGCGTTCCTCTGGTGTGGCAGAGAACGCAGGCGGCCGACACCCGCGCGCTCGCATCGGGCCGAACTGGGTATCATCGCTGCCGTGGGTGTTACAAAGCTTGAGGCAAACTAAACAAATACCCGCCTGCCCGCGGCTGCT
This sequence comes from Mesorhizobium sp. M0119, assembly GCF_040322615.1. Classification (NCBI taxonomy): domain Bacteria; kingdom Pseudomonadati; phylum Pseudomonadota; class Alphaproteobacteria; order Hyphomicrobiales; family Phyllobacteriaceae; genus Mesorhizobium; species Mesorhizobium sp. M0119. The sequence continues at coordinate 30,326 of NZ_JAMYTU010000050.1, read as the reverse complement.
CGCTTCGCCGGGTTATTGCCGATCGGATCGCCGCGCCAGGCTGGCGGCCGAGACCGGCTCGACGAAGATGCCTTCGCAGCTCGCGTCCGATTTAGAGTCATCCGCCGCTCTGGCCTCACGTGAACACCCTCTACTGCTGAATGCTGACGGACGCTGATGGCGCAGCCACCAACACCGTGATGTGAGAGTTCTCTCTGATTGGGGCCTTTAAAGGTCAAGGTGCTCCTGTTCTTTTCCGGATCGTATCGTGCGCGGGTCACGCGGCTTCTCTTCGCGGTCGGCGCTGGGCCGCCGCATGATGGGGTCAGGAGAGCAAGGCGTCTCAATCTGTTTCACGACCTTTGAAGGCTTTGGCCCCAAGGCTCCGGACTCTCAACGAGATCGCCTTGCCCATCGTCCCCACGGAATGATCCGGCATCACCCTTGCGGGCGAAGCTGTTTTTCTTGCTCCTCCAGTTTTTGTCTCATTTCATGCCGCCGCCGCGCAGACCGGTTGCTTGCCGAAGCGGAACTCGGTCGTATCGACCCACATGCGATGCAGGATGACGGCGAGCTTGCGGGCGACCGCCACCCGGGCTCGCGCCATGCCGCGCCGCTTGGCGATGTTCATGCCATGCTCTGAGGCTCGACCATTTTTGCTGCACACAAGCAGTGTGCTGGCCGCTTCATAAAGCGCGGTGCGAGCAAGTTCGTCGCCGCATCGGCTGACCTTGCCCTGGATGTCGGTTTCGCCCGACTGGTAGCGCGCCGGGGTCAGGCCGAGATGCGCGCCGACATTCCTCGAACGCCTGAACCGGTCCGGCTGGTCAATCGTGGCCCGGAAGGCGAGTGCAGTGATGGGCCAACACCGGGAACGCTCATCAGCCGCCGGCAGACCTCTTCCTTGCGAACGAGATCGAGAACCGTCTGGTGTCAGCGGGTGAACTCTGCGAGCATGGTGCCAAGAATCGTCAGCAGCGGCTCGACCAGCGGCATGACGACCGGGTCTGCGCCGGCCAGGTCGTGCACACGACCAGCAAAGGCGGTTCGTGGTGGCGTGCCCAGCTTGATGCCGGCCTCCCGCAGGATCGCCCGCACCACATTCTCGATCGTACGTGTTTCGTTTAGCACCGTGCAGCGGGCGACAAGCACGGAGCGCCAGAGCCGGCACTGCCGGCTCTTCACATGCACCTGCCGATACCAGCCGGTGCGCAAATCCGCGCCAATGCGCGGGCATCGTTACGATCGGTCTTGTTAGGCATCGTCTTCATCGCCGCATTGGCAGCCCGCGTCTCGATGCAAATCGCGGGCAAACCCGCGGCGCGCAGCCCGTCATGAAGCCACCCCGCCAGCGAACACGCTTCCAGGCCGATCCGCTCAAGCGGCAGACCGATTTGACCTAGCTTTAGCTTAGCTTAGACTAGGGCGTCGATCAACGCACGCTGCTCGCTCGCCGCACGCATTTCTTTCACGATCCGGCCACTTTCGTCGACCACGCAGATCGCGGTCTCTTCCAAAGAGATGTCAAGTCCGGCAAAGTACTTCATGGCTGCTCCTTCCTGATGTCTGTGGCGATTCAACATCGACCACGTTCTCACATCTCGACAGGAGCAGCCGCTTTCATCTCGGCTCGGAAGAGACCCCAATCACCCCATCTGTTTGAGAACGCCTATTGGTGAGCGCTGCGCCTGAGCAGGATGCTTCCGAGAGCGGCATGGATCATAGCTTCTGAACAGTCAATGCGCTCCTCGTAGACGAGCCGGGGCCAGCGGGTCATCCACCCGAATGTGCGCTCGACGACCCAGCGGCGCGGAAGGACCTCGAACCCCTGCACCGTATCCGATCGCTTGATGATTACGACGGTGAAGTCGAGGAAGACGGCCTTGTCCATGAGCTTGGTACGGTCTAGAACTAGGCGCTGTCAGCGAACAGGTACTTGAGCCAGCGCTTGCGCACGCTGTCGAGGATCATCTGGGCCGTCGCGCGAAGCGGCGAAACCACCAGTACACCGTTGGCCAAGGCGGAAAATCCTTCGGCAGCATCCGCCAGCCGCCGCCCGAGCGGCGAGGTATCGGATCCCATTCAAGACCTCGCGCCAATCCGTCCGCGACGGCCGCCCACTCTTGGCCGCGGCAGGCAGGAACGGCTTAATCCGCGCCCACTCCTCGTCGGTCAAATCCGTCGGGTAGCGCTTGGTCTTCTTCTCAATCTCGGCCATCCGGCCACGCATCGCTGGGTCAATATCCCAAGCTTGAATCCATGCCCGAACCAAACGTTCAAGCAATTCTCAAACAGTCTCTGAGGCCCGTCAGAATTCGACATGCTTTTGCAGCTGGACATTGGCCCGCCGGCTAATTGATTTGGTCTGGAGAAACACACGCGTATCACAATCAGAAGTCAATCGATGAGGCATCGTAGAATTGTTCGTTCATATTGTACACATTTTAGAAATATGGCGCAATCTACATTTAACTCAAAATAACGGTATCCATTGCGGCAATGTGCTAGAGCTTTGGCGATGCTGGCCCTGCCGATGTCGAGATGGAGCGCCTTGCAGTCGGCAGCTTTTGCTTCTGCGTGCCAGTGGCGACATCCAACAGAAATGGGTGCGGAGGAGAGATTATGGAATACCCGCGGTCGAGTGCGGTCTCTCAACGCCGAGGGCTGGCAACCAGAGTGTCCGACCAGTCTTCTTTAGGCCCGCCGATGCATTTCCCGAAGACAGTCGGGGAGGCGCTTGCGGTCGAGTTCGGCCGATTTCTCGACCAAACTGATGGCGTTGCAAAATCTGAGCAGTTGTTCGACCTGCTATCTGATTTCGCCCTCAATTTTGATTGCCCATGGGTCTCCTACGGCTCTCTTGCACCCGACCAGAAAGGTTTAAGGACGGTCCGACGCGATCCGGCAGTTATGTTGAATTATCCTAATGAATGGCGGGAGCGCTATTTCGAGATGGGCTATGATCGGATAGACCCCACCATCAAGAGAAGTCGAACGCGAGCAAATGCCTTTCGGTGGAGCGAGGTGTACAACGATACAAGCACAACTGAAGACGAACGGCGCATCTTCGACGAGGCTGCGATGTTCGGCTTAAGGTCAGGCATTAGCGTTCCATTGCATGGCCCTGATGGCAGCTGCGCGATCATGAGTTTTGCTCAACCCCGGGACTGCGATTTCCAAAATACAACAATCATCTACTTGCAACTCGCCGCTCTATATTTCCATACAAGAGTTGAGAAGTTCGTGAGTTCGAGTGGTGTCAAGAAAGCACCTATCCTCTCTATAAGAGAAAAAGAATGTATCCTGTGGACGGCGAGAGGCAAATCGTCGTGGGAGATAGGAAAAATTTTAGGAATATCTCTAAACACTGTCAATTTTCACATTAAGAACGTATTGCAAAAAATGGATACTGCTAGCAGAACGGTCGCCGCTATAAAAGCTATAAACTTCGGAATTATCGAATTGTAGGAAGCGGTCTAAATAAAAACGTCATGCCTAAAGTCCCGATCCGACTGTTCCAAAAGATCCCATGAGGCGACGGCGGCGGAACTCAGGTACGTTTCGGGGTCCGACATCCTGACTCTGGAGAGGTCTCATGAATCTCTCATCTGTTGCTCTACCGCCCGTCGACTCGATGACTGCCACAATTCATGGCACTGGAATTGAGCAAGTCGACCTGGCTTGTGGTGACCTGCCCTGAGAATTTCCTCCATCTGAGATTAGAGTCCGGGCCTTGATTGAAGGACGGACTGATGAAGAGAAAGCGGTTTACGGAAGAGCAGATCATCGCGGTTCTGGGCGAGCATGAAGCGGGTGCGAAGGCGGGCGATCTTGCCCGCAAGCACGGGATCTCCGAGGCCACGCTGTATAACTGGAAGGCCAAGTATGGCGGGATGGACGTATCCGACGCCAAGCGCCTGAAGAGACGAGAACGCTAAGCTGAAGAAGCTGCTCGCAGACCAGATGCTCGAAGCCTCGGCATTGCGCGAGCCTCTATCAAAAAAAATTGTAGGGCCCGCCGCCAAGCGCGAAGCCGTCGCGCATCTGCAGGCCGTCATGGGCCTATCGGAACGTCGGGCCTGTTCCTTCGTCGGCGCCGATCGTAAGATGATCCGCTACCAGTCTCGCCGAGCGCCAGAGACGGAGCTGCGTGGTCGGCTGCGTGACCTCGCGAACGAGCGCCGGCGCTTCGGCTATCGACGGCTGTTCATTCGGCTCAGGCGCCAGGGCGCGACATCGGGGATCAACCGTATCTATCGTCTTTACCGCGAGGAAGGACTGACGGTGCGGAAGCGTCGGGCGCGACGACGAGCCGTCGGCACGCGGGCGCCGATCCTGGTCGAGGCAAACCGAATGCGCGCTGGTCACTGGATTTCGCGCATGACCAGTTCGCCTGCGGCCGCCGCTTCCGTGTGCTCAACATCGTCGACGACGTGACGCGCGAATGTTTGGCCGCGATCCCGGACACCTCGATCTCCGGCCGTCGGGTTGCCCGTGAACCGACGGAACTGATCGCTCACCGCGGCAAGCCGCGCATGATCGTCTCCGACCATGGCACCGAGTTCACCTCGAACGCCATCCTGGCATGGTCAAAGGATCACGGGATCGAATGGCACTACATCGCGCCAGGCAAGCCGATGCAGAATGGTTATGTCGAATCCTTCAACGGTCGCATGCGCGACGAGCTCCTGAACGAGAGCCTGTTCTTCGGCCTCGACCACGCCCGTAGCGCCATCGCCGAATGGCGGGAGGACGCATAACATCCATCGTAACCGGGGCAAAACCGGTGGCGTTGGCGCGTCGATCTGCTGTTGGGGTTCAGCGGGCGGCGAGGAGAACGGGAAGCGGTAGGATCTTGCTGCCGGGGATGCCGAGGCGGTCGCCGAGATAGTCCCAGAAGCTGACACCGAGCTTGTTGCAGGTCTTCATCATGCTGAGCATGGTGTCGCGGGCGGCACGGCCCTGGTCGCTGTGGGTTCCGCCGCTGATCTTCCGCCGGGTCACCACGCTGCGGATATCGTTCTCCGAGCCGTTGGTGTGGAGCGGAATGTCCGGGCGTTGGAGGATCTTCAGGAAGCTTTGGCGGTCGGTCCGGATGCGCGCGAGTAGACGGTCGAGGGTCACGAACCTGGTCTTCATGCCGACGATCCGGTCGAACCGCCGGGCCAGTTCCCTGGCTCTTCGGGGCGTGGGATCCAGACACCACGCCTTGATGTCGTTGTAGAGCCACCAGATCCGGCTCTGGATCAGGGCCTTGGCGCGGCGCTGCGCTTCGGTGAAGCTATCGAGGGCATGGATCTGCCGCTCCATATGGACCCAGCACCGCGCGTGCTCGCCGATTGCGAACTGGCCCGCCCCATCACTGAGGATGACGGTGCCGTCGAGGGCCTTTGCCTCGTTCAGACCGCCCCACAACGCGCCTTCACTGGCGATGCGGAACGGGTCCAGAGGGCCATCCTTGGGCTCCAGGCCATGGGCGAGTAGATGGGCGTCCCATGATGCCGCGTCCTCGAACCCGGACGGCTCGCGCCCGGCATGCAGAAGATCCGTCGTGATCACCGGCAGCCCGCGCTCCAGCATGTAGGCGCGTGAGGCGGCGTTCAGGACCCACCGGGCCGACCCGCCGTGCAGGAGCTGCAGGAAGTTCAGCCGGCTCTTCGACTTGGTGGTCGTGAACACGGCGAACCGGTCATTGCCGATTTGCGTGCACACGCCATTGACGGCGCCATGGCGGGCCCCGGTGTCGTCGACGCTGACCCAACCGGCCGAAGCGAGCCCGGCCGTCAGGACCTGCTTCGCTTCGGCGACGAAGGCGTCGATCTTGCTGGTCAGGATCCGCACGACCTGACGCTTGGAGATCGACACGCCGAAGTCGCGCAGCAACGCGACGATCCGCTCCACGGTCGATTGACCCTGGTGATAAAGCGACAGCACCAGACGCCGAAGCTCCAAACCGAAGTGCCCGTCGACCCCGTCCGGAAGCGGAGCGACGACGATCCGGCCATCCGGCAAACGCTAGCGGTCCCGATGATAGCGGACCACCCGCACCCCGATCGTCAGATCCTGCACCACGAAGCTTGTCCGCCCCACAAATCGGGAGCCGGTGGCGGCTCATAACAAAGACGGCGCTCTTCGGTGACGATCGCCCGGCTCGAGCCACGCCGCTTCGGACCCGTTGCCGCAGGTGAGCTCCGCTTGGACGACTGCTCCATCCCGCTCGGCTTCAGCGTCGGGCGCGGCGGTAGACCTTTCAGACGCCGGATCTCATCCTTCAGAGCCGCATTCTCGGCGCGAAGCCCGGCGACCTCTGCCCGCAACTGCAGGATCATGTCGAGCAGGTCCGTAGGGTCGGCGTTCGAGAATCGGGTGGCTCCGCCATGGCCCGACAGAATCACGCCGCCCGCCAAACCGCCACCCAATCTAACCCGATACACCCGAGTCATAACGCCGCGGCCATCACCGCTTTTGCCCCGGTTACCATCCATCTGCCTATGTCTTTGGAAGTGAACAGGTTTTGCTGATCGGGACGCGATCCCGTGGGGCTGAAGATCCATGGACCATCCGGCAGAGGATGAACGCCTTCGATCTCGCCCGCCTCGGCGGCGAGCCTGAGGGTTTTCGGTGCAAGGCCGAGAAGGCGCGCCGCCTTGTTCAGGTTAAGCCATGGCTCTTTGCCGTCGGCCGCTGGCCGGAAGACAGGGATCTTATGATGCGAGCTGTGCGCGGTGACCCGTTCGCGTGTCCATCGATTGCCGTGGCCGGTCACCAATCCATTGCGGTTGAGGATGCCGGCAATCAGATCATCATTGGCGATGAGCACCAGTTGGCGGACGGCCGCGATGATGTCGCCAGACGTGCTGTTGCGCTGTCCACGGGGCCGCTTCGGCAGGCGCAGTTCAGCATGGACGCCACCAACCCAATGGATCAGGAGAACGATCTCTGACGCTTCGTCATCGATATCGGCGACCACCTCCCGGATGACGGTGCGAACGATGTGCTTCTTGAGCCTTGCATCCCTCGTCGGCGCCGCCCACACAGCCTTGAGATTGGCGGCGAGCGCGGTGACGTGTATTGGCGACAGAAGTGATGGCTCCGATGTTGAGGCAGCATGCGCGGCAATCCTGCTCTCGATCTCGCCGACACGCGTAAGCGCCCGGTTCCATCGCAACTCCAGTTCCGCCGCGACCAGCCGGTTCCGCGGATCGATGGCGTCGTATTGCCGGAACGCCCGATCGGCGCTGTAGCGTGCCGCCTCGAGATCGCGCATCAGAGCATCGCGGTCCTGATCGCGGCGACTGGCCGCTTGCGCCTCTGCCTCGACGGCCGCGGCTATCGCTCCCGGCTCGACAACCAGCAGAAGAGTTTCCTCGATTGTGTGGTCGACGCGTAGCCCACCGAAGGCGATCCAACGCGGCTCGCCATTGTCAAGCAGACCACGCCAGCAGGAATAGCGCGGAATGTTGTGCTTGGTTCCCGTGTAGCGGACCGTCAGCTTGCGGCCGCAGCGCCGGCAGCGGACAAGGCCGGCGAGCAGAGCGTCGCCATACTTGGGCGCCCCGTGATGCCGGCCCGTGGGCACGTTGTCGCTCACCATCTTACGGATCGCTTCCGCCCTTTCCCAGCTGACGTAGCCTTCGCGTGCACCCGGGATCAGCGCCAGCCATTCATCACGCGCCTTACGGCGGCTGCGTATAGCGCGACGATCAGGATGACGAGCGCATTGCCTCGTTTGAATTGCTCCTGAATGTTAAGTCATTGCCTCATCTGATCTGCTCCCGGAGACAGTGTGGCAGGAGCAGATCAGATGAGGCGTGTAAGCATGGCGACGCGCGATGAATTAGTGGGTGCGGTAAGGGAGCGCTATATTCAGGGCGGCCGTGCTGAAAAGGCGCGGATTCTCGATGAGTTGTGTTGCCGTGAGTGGCTTTCACCGCAAGCACGCTCAGGCTGGCCAAAGGTCATGCAGCACTCTTGGAGAGGTGGCCTTGGCATCTTCGACGCCTGCTGCACGCAAGCGGTCCGCAAATTGGGCCAAGACCGAGCGGGCAACCTCTTCCGGATCCACCGCCGGGTCACGGTGGACGCCGTCGTGGATCCGGTCGAGAAACGAATTTCGGTTTCTGGCTATGGCACGACAGCCGGGACGCCAGCCCTCGTAGTAGAAGCCGCGCAGCAAGGCTGGCAGCTGTGCGCCCATATAAACGGCTTCGTCGCGATCCAGGCAGTCGCGTAGGGCGTGCAGCGTCGCAATCAGGGCTTGGTAGACCCGCTCGCGATCATGCCAGCGAAGTCTCCATGCCAGATCGCCGATCCAATTCTTGGTTCCTTGCAACGCGACGTCGAGGTCATAGCTCACGCACATGAGCATTCTCCTTGGAGCTTGTCAGGGCCGGCGCCGCAGCTTGCTTCAAAAGTACAGCGTGAATCTTATGCCGGCCACGGTTCAAACAATGTGACAGCCTCAGGTGCTTCATCCCGAGACGTGTTGCAGGCCGCCGCGCAATACGCGCGACGCGGGACGAATCAGCTTTCGGGAGAGTTTTTCAAGGGCACCATTTCGAGGCGTCCGCGTCGTCGCCATGGTTTACGCACGCTTGAGGAGCTTACTGCAGCTCTCGCGCGCGTCCGGCGCCATTCCCGGTTTCGATTGACGCCATGTTGCCCAGCATCATTTCCGCGACACTGAAGGCGTGCCGCCCTAGCCGCGAAGTCAGGCGGGCGTCGATGTCGGGATAGATAAAGAAGGGAAGCGAAATTCTGTCACTCAGACCATTATGCGCGACCTGATGCGGCGTACTCTTGAAGCGGTCGTCGCTCAAGGCCTGAAGCATGTCGCCCAAATTGACTACGAGACTGTCGGGCAGGCTCGGCACTGGCATCCAGCGCCCGCGGAACCACACTTGCAAGGACCGCGTGGGGAGTTCCTCCTGCAGCAGCAGCGTGAAGAAGCCACCGTCGGTGTGCTTGGCGCACGTGCCGCCGCGAGCTGGATACCGGATGACGCGTTGCCCGAGCGTCGGCGGGCTGAAATGGCGTTGGAACCAACCCTGTTCCATATCTATCAGATCGGCAAGCGCGGTCCCGAGCTGCGGGACTACCCCGTTGAGCACGGTAGCCTGCAGAGCAAGCAGGCTTCGCGCGAAACCAGGAGCCAAGGCGTCATCCGGAAAGCGTGTACTTCCGGCAAACGGACGCCGGTCGCCTTCGTTCTCGATTCCGAGGTCGAATACCTCCTTTGGATCGCGGCCGGCCTCGGGATGTAGGATTTCGCCGTGCAACGGACTGTATCCACGGGCGATAGTGGGATACGCGCCTTGAGAGGCGTGACCATAACGTTCTTTGATCGACTGTGGCAACGCGAAGAACCGCCGGGAAGCCTCGATGGCTTGCGTGACCTGTTCCTTTGGGATGCCGTGCTCGACAAGGTAGAAGAACCCGTACTCCTCGCAGGCCAGGCGTAGGCGCTGGCGCTCTTCACGTCCCGTTGCATCGGCTGCCAGTTTCGCCAGTGAAATTTGTGGTAGTGTGGTCATAGTCGTTCATCCCTTGGTGCTTGGCCTTATGGGGCTCCTGGAAACCTGGTGCTCATACTTGTCCGCTCCATGGTGCTTCCACAGTTTTTGCAGTAGACATGGACTTTCCGTGACAAGTAAAGCCATGGCGAAATTGGATATATTTGCCTGATGGCGAGTAATATCTCTCAGATTTTCCGTAATGGCAATACATAACAAGTTAATATTATATTTGGATATTATTAAGTTTTTTGTACCATTGTTTAATATTAAAAGCGCGCCCTCAACAGCGCCGTAGATGCTATGGGCGGCGGCGAGCGTGTGGCACCCTCGGCGCTGTTGAGCAGCTACCCAAGGAGCGTCCCATGTCACCATCTTTTGATGCAAGCAAATCCCTTACCGCCCTTGATCAGAACAGCACGTTGGTCGCAGTGATTGAGATGAGCCAGACAAAGTGGCTCATTGCTGCGACGGTCCCTGGCTTTGAACGTAACCCTCTCTAGAAGCTCGATGCGGACCCGGATTCGGTGTTCAGGCTGTTGCGTCGCTGGCGCAGCGAAGCCATCCAAGCCGGGCGTGAAGTTCGACGCATCGTTGTCGCCTATGAGGCTGGACGCGACGGCTTTTGGTTGGCGCGCTGGCTCCAGGCGCGCGCTGTCGAAGCTTACGTCATACATCCATCGAGCGTAGCGGTTTCCCGTGAACATCGGCGTGCCAAGACCGATCGCCTCGATACCGAACTGCTGATGCGCGCCTTTCTTGGCTGGCTGCGGGGCGAGAAGCGCCACTGCAGCATGGCAGCTATCCCAACCATCAATGAGGAGGAGGCCCGCCGTCCGAACCGTGAACGAGACAATCTCGTCCCCGAACGTACACGGATCGTCAACCGCATCAAGGCAATCCTGGCTCGCTCCGGCATTCGCGCCTTCAAACCCAATCTGCGCAAAGCTGCCGAGAAACTGGAAGTCTGCATACGGCGGAAGGTATGCCCCTACCGGAACGAAGCCGAGTTGAGTTGCGCCGTAATCTAGGACGGCTTCATCTGTTGCGTGAACAAACCCACGAGATCGAACAGGAGCGGTTGCGGCAGCTCTCGGTGGTTCTGGACACGGAGAAGGGTCCGCTCGCAATGGTTCGCCTCCTTGCGCGGATCATTGGTGTCGGTATCGAGACTTCGGACATGCTGGTGAATGAGATTCTCTCACGCAGCCTACGTGATCGGAGAGCCGTCGCCCTCTATGCCGGACCTACCGGGGCGCCGGATGAGAGCGGCCAACGCAGGCGCGAGAAAGGTCTTGCGCGGGCCGGCAACGCTCGCGTTCGCTATGGCATGATCCTGTTGGCTTGGCGGTTCCTCCAATACCAAAAGGACAGCGCGCTGGCGCATGGGTTTTGCGCGAGAACGGCCGATGGTCGTGGCGGTTACGCGCAAGACGATGATCGTGGCTTTGGCACGCAAGCTACTGATTGCATTCTGGCGGCTTGTCACGACCGGCGAGATCCCGACGGGAGTAGCCCTGCGTCCGGTGTAAGCTGGAGGAGCGTTCGATAGGACGAGCATTGAAGTTTGCAGCTGCAATAGTGTCTGCCGATAACGATCCGAGGTGGTGGTGATCCCGGTCGCTCACATGGCTTACGACGCCGCGCTGTAGAATGGGCCCACCGCCCGGAGCTTCGCCGCCGATGCGTATGGCTGCATCATGGTTTTCGATCCGCGAGGATCAACCGCATACAAGCTTGCGGCGCGTTTACAGCGCCTGATGGCGAGCTCCCCTCGGTTTGCAGATTGTAGACCTCTACGAACAGCACCTACCGGCTCAATGTGACGCTGCCGCCGTGCTCGTGACCATCAAGGGCAAGTCGCTTCGCGATGGCCAGAGACCCACCCTTGACCGTCACTGCGCGCGGCGCCCAATGAACCGCGGGGCCGAAGAGGAATAAATGGGCGCCACCGGCTGAACAAGGAGACGGAACGACTGAAAGATCACCTTGACAAAGTTTAGCCCATACAAGCGAGCGAGCGGCTTTGCGGCGGTCATCGATGTTCCCCGGTAAAGGTCGGGTTGCTGACACCAACCTGATTCGAAGGAACCACCGCAGCTCATTCGCGAGCTCGATCGCCTCGACTTGCGGTTCGAGCATATCAAGTCAGTCGAAGCCGAGCGTGACGCGTTGCTGGCCGCCGACGTCGCTGACACGCCTGTGGCGTTGCTGCTCGACCTCAAAGGCATTGGCCCCGAGAGTGCCGCCATCTTGTATACGGAAGGGCTGTTCCGAAAGTTCGACAACCCAAGGCAGGTTGCAGCCTATGCCGGGCTTGCGCCGACGCCTTGGCGGAGCGGATCAATCGACCGCGAGCAAGGCGTCTCAAAGGCTGGCAATCCCCGGCTCCGGACAACGATGATCGAGCTTGCCTGGCTGTGGCTGCGCTACCAACCCGAGTCAGCGCTCTCTCGTTGGTTCCGCGAACGAGCAGAGTGTAACGCCGGGCGCGTGCGCAAAACAACGATCGTCGCGCTCGCACGAAAGTTGCTCGTCGCTCTCTGGAAATATGCGACCGCAGGGGTGGTCATCGAGGGCGCCGTCATGAAAACCGCCTAAGGCGACCAACCCTGCATACCTGTCAGGAGGGCCAATTAGCCCGTGGATCCAGGGAGACAACCGAATCGGCCGCTGGTCTGAACCCCCGACAGGAAGAATGGTCTCGTGATCCTGAGCCCATGCCCGCCGAAAGCTGTCAAACGATCCAGGAATTGACCCCTTTGGCGAACTGAAGAACTGACCCCTTCATTGGTTTGCTGTTTCGTTTGTTTCGGGCACCGAGCCGACCTTCTGCAGAAGGCCGGACCGTCGCTTTTCGCGCAGCCTGTAGCTGTCCCCCCTGATGGTGATCACCGTTGAATGGTGAAGCAGGCGATCCAAGATTGCCGTGGCCACCACGGGATCTCCAAAAACGCTCCTGCGACGATCAGCGGCTTACGCAGCCGCCCGCCGTTGCGCTCGACCCGCTGTTTGAACCACTGGCTGAGGGCCGAGTCTGGTTTGTGTCGCAGCCGAGCCAGGCCATCTGTACCATCGTTCCTCTCAGCCGCGGATTGCTCGCTTTTGAGACGCCTTGCTCGTGATCGACAGAACCGCTTTGCCAGGGCGTTGGCGCAAGCCGGCATAGGCCGCAAGCTGCCTTCGATTGTCGAAGTGACGATAGAGACCTTCAGACCAGAGTACGTTGGTTAACTCAGCGCTCACCCCCTTCAGCTGCAGCAGCTCACCACCGGCACCGGGTCGTTCTCCTTGGCCCGATCCAGCAGCAGATCGTCGCGCGCCGTCTCGACCTTTTGCAACTGCTCCAGGATCAGCTCAAGCCGGTCGAGCTCGCGCGCAACCTGTGCCTTCAGGTGGAAAGGTAAGGCGCGACCATCACCCGTTTGCAGGTTCTCGAGCCTGGTGCGTCGGTCGCGGCGCAGCGGCTCATAGTCACTGACGCCCTGGGCGAACAGCAGCCCCTTGATCCGGTTGACGTGCTCCACCCGCTCGGCCATCAGCGTCTTGCGCTCCCGGCAGATTCGGCGACGATCCTCTTCCTCTGGGGTCGGCGGCCTGACCATGGAGCAGACCCGCGGCTCGCCGCGCTTGTAGGCCAGCAAGGTCCGTACCAGGGTTTCGTCATCGATCTTATCGGTCTTCGCCCGCCGGCGCCGCCGTGACACCAGGACGGGCGTTGAATGCTAGCGCATGCGCCGGGGGTGCTAGCATTTGACGAACAGCTTCCGGGGTACGTTCGACAAGCACTCGTTCCCGTTAGGTGTGATGAGGACTGTCTCGGTGATCTCGAATCCCCAGTCGTCGTACCAGAAACCAGTCATGAAGTGGAAGATCATCCTAGGCTCGAGAACTGTCTTGTCCCCGCGCCGCAAGCTCATTGTGTGTTCGCCCCAATCTGGGGGGTACGACAGTCCGACTGAATAACCTGCCCGGGTAGTTTTCTCCAGTCCATATTTTTCGAGGTGATCGAAGAACGCCAACCCCCAGTCTTCGCAAGTTGCACCTGGCTTGGCAAGCTCAAGGCCGGCTTCCATACCCTCGAGAGTGGCCTTCTCCGCATCTAAGAATTTCTGTGGCACCTTGCCTAGGACGACTGTCCGCGCTGTTGGCACATGGTAACGCTTATAGACGCCGGCGATCTCAAAGTAGGTTGCTTCGTTATTCCGAAGGGGCTGATCGTCCCACGTGAGATGGCAGGCCGATGTTTCGACGCCTGATGGAAGCATTGGTTGTGCGGACGGGTAGTCTCCTCCAAACTGGGGAGTCCCACGGAGCGCTGCATCGTAGATTTCTGCAACAAGGTCACACTTGCGCATGCCGGGTTCCATCTTTTCCAGGATGCGTTCATGCATGAGGGTGACGATCTGTCCCGCCCTGCGCATGTATTCTATTTCCTGTGGACTCTTGATAGCTCGCTGCCAGTTCACGAGCACCGTCGCATCGACGAATTTGGCATTCGGCAATCCGGCTACCAAAGTTTCAAGGGCCAATACGGAGAAGTAGTAATTGTCCTTCTCGACGCCGATTACGCCCTTGTCGAGCTTACGGTTGACAAGCAACGTGCAGAGATCTTCCATCGGATGACAAACAGGCGTCTGGACATACTTGTCAGCATAGCTGAAGACGCTTTCGTCAGAGAAATAGACCGTTCGCTTCGCGCCGCTCTCATCCGAGCACCGGCCCCACCAGATCGGCTCACCCTCGGGGGGCACGATAATCGCTTGGTGGTTATAGAAGGACCAACCGTCATGGCCGGTCAACCAAGCCATGTTCGCAGGCTCGCTAACGATTAGGGTATCAATGCCGCGCCTCTGCATTTCAGAACGCGTTTTGCTGAGCCGGGTTCTATATTCTTCCAGGCTGAAATTCAATTTGGATGCTACCATCAGTTTGGCTCCCGTTCGACTCCGACACATGTTAAGTTCCTGCGAGGGTTCCTGGTAATCCAACCTACTTCTCGCTCTCGTCGCTCATCGCAGTATGGAAACCGGACTTTGCGACCCGTCTCGTATGCTGCACAGATGTACTTCGAAATTTCTGGCGTCGTCGCATTGCTCTGCATAACGCTGCACCCTGATCATTGCGCTGAATCTACATGGCTTGTAGAGTTTCCGGGCAAGCACCGATGCTACGGCGTTGGGTAGTTGACAAATCTGCTCATGCTCACAAAGGCGCCCGACAGTCAAAATCAGAGTTTTAGCGTCCCACCGCGGTTCACGGTTCACGTGTGACAGGCACCTCCAAGTGCCGTAGCGGGTCGTGTTGGAATCGGGCGAATCAGTCTCGGTAGATTGAAGTTATCGGTTCATACTGCGAGTCAACTTTGCTTATCGAGAGGCTTGAGGGGCAGCGTCTGTTAGCCGTCGACTTGTCGCATCCAGATTTGGCCCGACGCCATCTAGGAGACCTGTGCGCGGGAAGCATCTTTTTGATTTTGTTTGACTTTTCGGCATCCACGGTAAAGGCGCAATGATATCGGCTCCAACGTCGTCGGCTGTGTCTTCTGACGCTCACGTGTGAGCTTCAGTGGTGTTTTTGCTCTATCAAGCCATAGCGATGACGATGACCTTCAAACTGCGTTTCATATTGTAGGCGATGGCGTGAGGCGAATTTGAACGCCTGCTTTGCAAGCCCTCGCCATCGCATCCGGCGAAGGCCGTAGCTTCGTTTCCAGGTGCCGAAAATCTTCTCGATCCGGCCACGAATGCGGTGGATCGGTTGGTTCCAGGCCTCAAGCGTGCTCAGTGTTTTCGGCTTCATCCCGTCCCCACATGCCGGTGGTGACGATGCGTGGCGTTCCACCATTCGCACGCACCGCGTCGCCGAAATGGCTGCCGCGATAGGCGCTACCGACAAACACCTCGCCGGGGTTGTCAGGCAGAGCATCGGGACCGGCCTTGCCGTCGTTGATGTTGGCGGGCGTGACGGCGATCTCCAGAGCTGTATCTGCGTCGGCACCGACATGGGCCTTGAAGTCATGGCTTCGCGTGCGTGAACGGGCAACACCTGCCATGGGAGGTATCGACAAGGAGCTTGCGCGTGATTAGCAAGGCGCGAACCTCTTGCGCCAGCGGTGACTTGCAGTGCACGGCGGAATCAGCCACGCCGCATGCGTTTGGGAATGCCGCGCGCATCCTTGCGATCTGTCTTCACCGGCATCGCGTGGAATGCATCGTGCATATGGCGCGTCCCGAGAAACCCCACGCCAGCAGGGCGCCTGCAGGCCGGCCTCCACCCAATCCGAACAAGCGATACTTCGAGCGCTGCAAACCACGCGATCAGCTCCTTCGGCTCACGCCATCAATTTCCTCTCGATGTTGCCCCGCCCATCGCCAACGCAGGCACCGGAGCATTTCAATGACACACCAGTCTAGGCATAATAGTGCCCCATCGCTTTCTCCTTGACGCTTGGCGCTGGCCTCGGCCATCCAGCCGTTCACACCTCATGGTGAGAGCGACCGCCTCAACCAAACCCTCATTTCAAACCCTTATTTCGCCGGCGAGAGCGCCGTTAAGCCATCTACCGCGCAGGTAAAACTACCAAACCAGATAGTATCCTGTGTAATCATCACATATTAATTTGTTGAGGTTCAGTTTCTATCTGACGGAGGGAAGCGTGTAATGAACAACGGATTGACAAGTCTTGATGTATCGAGATACATTTCCATACTCGATGAATTAGCTATTAGATCTGGGCTGCATTTTACAATGGGGGATGATCTCGAAGAGTACCTCAATATTACCACAAAGATTGCTGGGAAATCGCCGACCTATCCGAATTTTAGACCGGATTGTTCACGACTTGAACCCGGCCGAGCGTTTTGGATCGCCGCACAAGATCAATCCGGCCAAGTAGCGCATGTTCAGGCGCTTCGTGTGGATGACCTGACGACCACCAACTTGGCTGAACACCTTGAGTCATTGAAAGCCTGCTACGCGGATCCAAAGAGCCTGGCCGGGCCCGGTTCATCATGCGCTTGCTACGCACCGGCCGCTCGGGACATAGCGGGGATCGTGGCTTATCACGGCGACTTATGGCTCCGAGATGATTTTAGGGGACAAGGGTTTTCTAGTACGCTTGCAGGTATTGCTTTTGGCTTGGCGTGGGCGAAATGGTCACCCGACTTTATTTACGCCTTTGTTTCGACATGGATCATCGAAAAGGGAGTTGCCGATCGGTATGGTTATCTTCATAGAGAACCGCGGGGTTCGGTCTTGAGTTTACCCGACCGAGGCATCGAGGATGACGAGTGGCTCGTTTGGCTATCGCGGAGTGAATTGTCCGAGCTCATTAAACGCACGGTGAGTACGACGATAGTGTCGCGCCTTTCTTAATTGCCTCCCCGCCAAGCGTACCGAACTTGACCGCTTGCATGACACGGGCCGTCGGCAGAATGGCAAGATCAGCCGTTAAAGACGGACGATTTTAGCTTGAGCTGTATCGGGCGTTTTCGGAGTAGTTATCGCATTCGTTTGCCGACCGGCATCGAGGACGTCGCCGATGGCCGCCAACGGTATCGACGGTTCGCCCCGCCCCCTTCCTGAGCCCGTGCTTGCGCTAGGCAAAGAGCTGCTCGATCGGTTCAGATCAGGATGAGGCGAGTATTTCGGCAGGAGCAGGAGGCGCCCCGGCGCAGCGAATGGCGCGGCGCACTGCCGTTGCCCTTCTTCAAGCCAACATTGTCTATGATCACCATATCAATGGGTTTAAGGGTCGGAACCAGAACCTGCTCCACATAGAGTTGAACCGTTCCCGGTTGCGGTCCATCAATCAGCCACGGCGCCTCAGGCGATTAACCCCGCCGCATAGGTGGTCATGAGAGCGACCCGGTTCCTCGTTCCCTTCACGGTCTGCAGAAAGCCGAGCACCTCATCGGCGCTCAGGACGACCGGCAACTTGCGTGGCGTCCTGGGATAGGAGATCCGCTCAGGTAGATCGGAGCGACCCAGCGTCACGCCGTAAAAGAAACGCAAGGCGCATACTGTCTGGTTCAGCGCTCCCCAGGAGACCCTTAGGGTCTCCAAATGCGCCTGATTAGGCGCGCACCTCTTCGTAGCCCAGCTTCTCCGGCGATCGGCCAAAAAATCGACTGAACTTTCGCCACGTGATGCACGTAGGATCGCTGGGTCCCCGGCGACAAATTGCGGATCGTCAGATCTTCAATCATCCGGTGACGCAGGCCTCATGTGGGTCATCTTGGGTTCTCCTGTCTGGAAGGTTGGCTCAACACCAAATCTTCTCAGGCAGAAGCCTCCTCAGGCCAAACCCGCGCTCCAACTACCGCGGCAGCGGTTTAGTTCAATCTGATTTGCACTTCCGTGGGAATCCCCAACCCGTTAAATCGTCACTACGGCCAAGGGACTGCCGGTTCGACCAATCCAGAGCACCGCTTCCACGAAGCGACGTGGCCCCGCCGCTGCGTCCGGGGTCCGGGGTTTGCCCAGGCAATAGGAGGCTGCCGTGCTCGACGGTGGCAAGGGCTTCGTTAGACCACAAGGCGCGCAACCAATCGCCGATCCTCACGGTCGCCCTCAAACGGCCCGCGCCTCCGGCCCGTGCCGGCCTCCGACGTCGACGCCGCAGAGACGGACTGCATTATGATCACACCGCAACATCAGCTGAGCGAGTTCAAGCGTTCGGAACGTCCTCCGGTCAGTCGCTGCGACATCCAACTTCAGGTCCACCATAGAACAAGATCCGGCCGTGCAAACCCGAAAAAGCAGTTCAGCAGCACGCGACGCTTTCCGTTGCCCGATTGTTTGGTGACGCCGTGAACGAACCCCCCGTCGATCAGGGCGATGTCCCCCGCCTTGAGCTGGAAGTCGCGACATGGAACCGTTTGGAGATAAGCCTCCGAATAGGGATAGCCAGTGGTCTCCACACCCTGTGACTTTCGGTCCGCGACTGTCGGTTTATGGCTCCAGAGCCGCAGATTGCCACCTTCCCCGGGCATGCTGGGATAGAAGTTGAGCGCTGCGACGGTGTTGTGCGCCACCGCAGAAAACTCGTAATCGTTCCCAGCGCAAAGAACTTGAGCGACATCGTCGTGGGGCTCCAAGGAAAAGGTGCCGCCCCCGCCAGACCAACTGAGAGCGCGACAAATATTGGCCTGACCATGCTCCGAACGGGCCAGCCGCAATTCGATGCCCTGATTGTGAAGCTCGCGCTTCAACGCGTCAAACAATGCTCGGACCGGATCAACCAAATTCTTCAAAAGGGCGTCAACGTATGGTCGCGCAGTTTCCGACGCTGCGAAATAGGTGGCTGCATCCTTCCTGTAGTGGGATGCGCCGACATATTGTCCGGGGACGCCATCGTTACGCTCCTGGAGAGCGGGACTGCCAACGAAGTTCGCGGTGATCTCCTGGGCCACTTCGGTGCTGAAAGCTTGCTGGATGTGTAGGCCGGTGATCTCACCTTTCAGGACTGACATGATCTCTGCAGTGCTGATCGAGCCGGTTCGTTCTCTAATCGCAATAGCCGAAGTGGCTGGCGCTTGGGATAGTTGGTTAGTCACTGGCTTGCTCCTGTAGTGCGTGGTCAAGGATGGCGATGCCATGATCGAGTTCGGCATCAGTGATGGTTATCGGCGGGAGGACTTTGATGACGTCGCGATTTGGTCCTGAAGATTCGATCAGCAGGCCATTTTCGAATGCGACATCGTGCACACGGCCGACAACGGCCTGTGAACGGCATTTGAGACCGGCCATCAGACCACGGCCGCGCTTCTGTTCGATGCACGTGGGAAATTTCGCAACAAGGCTGTCCAGGTGTCTTTGCAGTTTGGCGGCTGTCCGCTCAACGCCTTTAGTAAACTGTCCGTCGGACCACATTTTGCACATCGCTCCTGCAGTCACGAAGGCGAGATTGTTGCCTCTGAAAGTCCCGCTATGTTCGCCGGGATTCCAAATATCCAAGTCGGGGCGAATTAGAACAATGGAGAACGGACTACCTGACCCGCTTAGGGACTTCGAAAGGCATACGATGTCGGGATTAATCTTCGCGAATGCGAATGAGAAGAACTCGCCCGTTCGGCCCGCACCAGCCTGAATATCGTCGACGATCAATACAACGCCGTGTTTGCGGCAAATGCGCTGGATTTCCGTTAGCCAAGCTGCTGATGCGGCGTTCATGCCCCCTTCTGCCTGAATGGTCTCCAGAATGATTGCGGCGGGCTTTTCAATGCCGCTTCCCGGGTCGCCCAATAAGAAGTCTATGTAACTCGCGGAATCGAAATCTTGGTTCGGGTATCCGTCATAAGGGACACGGATCACATCGTGGCGAGCAACGCCGCCTAGTTCCCTGGTCGACGCCGAACCCGAGACCGCCAGAGAGCCGAGCGACATACCATGGAACGCATTCGTGAAGGCCATGACGCTTGAGCGGCCGGTATATTTTCGCGCCAGTGCCAGCGCTGCTTCGTTAGCATTTGTGCCGGTCGGCCCAGGAAATTGTATCTTGTAAGAAAGCCCCCTGGGCTTCAGGATGGAATCCACAAACGCTTCAATGAAGTCACGCTTTGCCGCTGTATACATGTCTAGGGATAGGAGAATGTTCTCGCCAACCATATATTCGATTGCCGGTGCAATAATGTCTGGATTGTTGTGTCCGTAGTTGAGTGCGCCGGACCCTACAAGGAAATCGATATAAGGGTTACCGGCCTCGTCCCAGATTGTCGCCCCAAGGGCCTTCGTAAAGACTGCAGGAAACGACCGCCCGTAGCGACGAACGTTGGACTCATAAGCCGTAAAAATTTCAGTGTTCATTTCAGGTCCCTCTGCGTGTCGCGTCGCGTTCAACGAGCAAGTGATTAAATGCGTTTGGTTTGTTGCGGTTGTTTTCAGCTTCACTTGAAGATCGGAACGGTCCGGGCGGAACTTTGGAAGGTCGTGACTTCCCATGAATATGTTAGGAATGCCGACACGCTCCTCAAAAAGGTCCGCGACAAAAGGGAGACCGGACTCGCGCGGCAGCTCAACTGCTGCACTGACGCACTTCGGAACCTCCTCTACCGTAGTCACGTTGCTCTGCACGGCGATATCTCTCGTCTATGCGTTGGACGAACTCAGTTCTAGAGTTTTCGGGGAGGCGTCGATACTACGGCATTTGGTAGTTGACGCACCTGCTTGTACCCGACGAAACGCCCTGCCAATCCTATCAAGCTCAGCGCTAGCACCGGCTCATGTGTGACAGGCGCTTCTGCCATGCAGCAGCATGCTAAGGTGTTGCAGGCCCCTTCGGCAGCAACACGAACCACATCGCCCCGGCTCGTAGTGTAGCTCGGCGGTAGCGAAGCCGCTCGCGAGCGCGCCCTCAACAGCGCGCTGTAGCGAGCGAGCGGCGTAGCGACGATCGGCGTTCTTCGATGTCGGGGCCGCTTTCGGACCGCTTCTGAAGCGTCTCGACCAACTATGCCTGAATGAGGATCAGGGTCTCGAAAAGCCGACGGCGGAGGATCAGACTAAGCCGGTTCTCCCCCCTTTTAGGCCAACAAAAGTTTACCAGACAACTTTGTGCTGGGAGATGCGCCACAGGATCTGTCGAAGCCGCGTAAGAATAGGCGAATAGGCGACTAGACTCGTCGACCGGGTCCACACGAGGCCCGCCTTATGCAGTCTTAAGAGCACGACAATCGCTCACGCGCCTTTTCAGGCGGTTTGCCGGCCTCCAGTCAGCATGCGGACGCCTTTGGATGGGCATATTCGCACATCCTACAAAGCAGAAAGCCATCCGTCCCATTCATGCGGTCGACGATTTGGCTAAAAACTGGCCCTTCAAAAAGATCTGCGTATTCGTCGCGCAGAAGATTGCCCAATACGTGGCGCCGTTCAAAATCCATGCAGCAGAGCGTAACGTCACCGTTTGGGAGAAGAACATTCCGATACTGCCGTCCGTCAACGCATGTCAGCGCGCCGACGACTGGCTGCCGTGGTTCGACGACCTTCGGATCGACGCTTCCACCCCTGCTGCTCAGAGGCCGCGCGCGAACTAGCGCGTCGGCGGGGATTATCTCGACGATATCGGGATGGACCTCGCCAAGGACTATAAACCGAATTGAGGCAATGTCTGTGTCGACCACTTGACGAATCAAAGCTAGATACTTGTTTCCAACGAGACGGCTATTCATGTATGCGCCATCATCGAGAACATGGACCACGAATACCCTTGAGCGCAGCGCTTGCAAGCGGTGTAGATCCCGCCCCTTCATTCCTACAAGCGTCGTGAAAATCCGGATACCATGGCCTCTGGCGTAAGCGTGCTCGACCATTTCGGTGCAATCCGGATTGAGCCAAGGCTCGGAGTACCCGGCGAAACTAATGTCGACGGAAGTTGGTACGCGCGCCAGACATCGCTTGAAATCTTCAAGACGAAGATGCTTCACATGAGAGACCGCTCTTTGCCGATGGGCGAACTTGTCCTGCGGACAATAAGAACATCCGACGATGCAGCCGGTGGTCGTCGTGATTTCCAAAACCCTGCCGCCCGGGATGGCAGAGCCCAGTTCCTGTAAGATCATCGGATGCCTCCACTTTTCTGGCGCTATTAGCCAGTCCTGAACTTTCAAATAACAAGTTAGCTCATTGTCTGATCGAACGTTGTTTCGCCTGCCAGCAGATATTGAATTATCTCTCTTATGATGTCGGTCTATCATCTAGAATTCTAATATTTCCACGATAATACTCGCAGTGGATTTTGATTTCCTCAGCAAATATCCATCGATCAAAATTTTCCAAATGAACTCAGTCAGCTTGGCAAGGGGCGGCAATCAACCGCCGGCTCCCTCGGTTTGCTGGGCGGCCCTCGCAGCTACTTTGGGCGCATCGCCGGCACGGCAGCACGGCGAAATCGCAATCTGTCGAACGTCAGCCGTGCGGAAGGTGTAGCTGTACCCGTTGATGGCCGGCCCGCCGCCGAGATGCGCGTAGAGCACCCTCGATCCCTCTGGAAAAAAGCCTTTCTGGACGAGGTCGATCATCCCTTGCATGGATTTGCCCTCGTAGACGGGATCGGTAATTATACCCTCGAGCCGCGCACACAGGCGGATGGCCTGCTTCCTTGCCTCGGACGGAAGGCCGTAACCGGGAGACGCGTACCCCTCGAGCAGCACCACGTCATCCTCGACGATTTCCATGCCAAACTTGACGAGCTTCGCAGTATCCCGGGCAATACTTAGCACCTGCGCCTTGGTTTGGGCGGGGGTGGCGGAGGCATCGATACCGAGCACGTTGCGCTGTCGACCGTCCTTGGCGAATGCAACGAGCATGCCGGCATGCGTCGAGCCTGTGACCGTGCAAACGACGATGTAGTCGAAGCCAAACCCAAGCTGTTTCTCCCGGGCGCGCACCTCCTCCGCGAACCCGACGTACCCAAGCCCACCATAGTTGTGTACTGAGGCCCCGGCCGGTATCGCGTAGGGCGTTCCGCCCCTTGATTTAACCTCATCGAGCGCCTGTTCCCAACTGCGGCGGATACCGATGTCAAAGCCCTCGTCGACCAGGCGCACCTCTGCTCCCATGATCCGGCTCAAGAGAATGTTGCCGATCCGATCGTAGACGGCATCCTCATGTGGTACCCAGCTCTCCTGAACCAGGAGACATTTCATGCTGATCTTGGCGGCGACCGCGGCGACCATCAGCGTGTGGTTGGACTGCACGCCGCCGATGGAGACGAGCGTATCGGCATTTGACGCGATCGCGTCGGGGATGATGTATTCGAGCTTGCGGAGCTTGTTTCCGCCGAACGCGAGACCGGAGTTGCAGTCCTCGCGCGTGGCCTAGATTTCCACCCCTCCCCCGAGATGCTTGCCGAGGCGTTCGAGCGACTGGATTGCGGTCGCCATCGACTTCTAAAGCACAGTGTTCCTTCTCGATATCTGCTAAATGTTTATGGTAGGTCCAAAGTGGCGCCAGCTTGAGCACTCACCTTGTCATGGCGCCTCAAGGCAGCAGCAGCGATATGGCCAGCATTCGATCGCGCTGGAGCAAACCTGCGGATTCATTCGTTGCCTCATCAAGGTCTGGCGGCTCGGATCCAACTTCCTTGCAACTGCCGAAATGCTCAGCCCTATGGCCAGCTCGGCTAAGGCAGCCAGACCACCAGATCAGAAGGAGCACGCTTGCGAAATACGCCAGCTGAAGGAGCAGCGAACAAGCCAGCGTCGTGGCGACTACTGTGCCGATGGAATGAGAAGCGAAGTAGACGGTCAGAGCGATGCTGCAAAGGACCATTCCCAGGACGCGATAAAAGATTCTGAAGGGCAATGCCGTTCTCCTGGTTTGTCCACCAGATCATGCAGCTACCTTGTCGGCCGCAACATGGGTCTGGCAGTTCTTCGGGCAGACGCGGGCGCAGGCTCCGCAGCCAATGCAGCGGCCGGGATGATCGACGACCATGATCATGCGATTGAGCTCGCCATCGAAATCGTCATCCTCGTCGCAGGCGCCGAGCATTTCACCCGCGTCATCGACACCGTAAAGATGCATGACCTCGCGCGAGCAGACCTTGAAACAGCGGCCGCAGCCGATGCAGGTCGTGCCGTCTATAGCGGTGAGATATTTCGGCACCCATCCGGAGCCGTCGCGGGTGGTGAATGTGCTCGTCATCGTAACTTCTTCATTGCAGCGAGCGCTCTCTTGGCACCATCCAACTCGGCAAAAACGGCCGACGTTTCCTCGGCAACTTCCTCTAACTCCGTCCATTTTCTCGGCAGATTCTCTGCAAGGTCGCGCAATTTCATCGTGGCAATTGCCGCGCGCAGCTGAAGCTTTCGGACTTTCTTCCCCATCTCATCTAGCTTTGACATAGATCCTTCCTCGGAAATTGGTTTCATCACGCCCGCGCCACGTCGGGATAGGCTTCAATGGCTGCGGTCGCATCGTCGACCAGTTTCGTACCGGCCTCCGCGAGCTTCCTGAACGTCTCGAAGCCGAACCGGTGGACGTCTCGACAGAGCGACCAACCGCCCGGCCGTGAAAAGCAATCGTCCGAAGCCCCCATGGGTTTCATCTCCATTGTTGGCGATGTCATCAGGCCGGAGCGCTCCTCGATCCTAAGCCCGACGGCCGTGTAGAACATATCGAGCCTCCACAGCACGTCCGGATCGGGATCGCCGATGATGGGGATCGCACGGCGCTGTTTTCTAGTCATGATGAAGTCGCCCAGCAGTTCGGCGTCCGATTTGCCTTCCCGTGACCCGGAGGCATCCTGAGCACGGATCAGCCGCACGAGACATCTGACAAAAGGCATGGCAAGGGCCGCCTCGTCCTCGTTGACAGCAGGGCTGCCCGCGGCATCAGACATTTCGCCTTCTCCTCATTTCAGTCCTCTTCCTCGAAGCACGATGTCTGTTTTCTGGGACGACTACTTCGGGCACATTTGCGCAGCCGACGCCCGGCTCGGCGCGGCTGATTCCACGCAATTGATTTTCCTCTGGCCGACCTTGAACACGTCCTCGACTGCGAAGTCTCGCGTCGAACATCACTTCCGCCGCAATGCGGCCGGAGGCCATGAAGATTCGAGCCTCGATCCTGCTGCAAACGATCGACCAAGTGCTGCATGGACCCTCCTGCTGCGGTCACGCCAGGGAAATGGACGAATTGGCCAGTAAGCCATTTCGACCAATTACCCTTTTTTATCTTTCCTCCTCGGCCGACCGCGCTTTGGCCCCTTCGGGAAATTGTTTTGCGGAGCCGCAAAGATAGCGCCGCAACAAACCTTCCCACCCCTGTAGTTGGCGAGGGCCTGCAGCAAATCCGGCAGATGCTGCTCTTTCAGTTCGGCCGGGATAGGCTCCGGACCGTCCAGCGACGTCAGTGCCAGTTCGACCAACTCGATCGCGCGATCATTGTTGCCGTTCTCGTGATAGTACCGGGCGACCGCGGGATAGGACCGGAACTTAGGGCTGTCGCCTTGCGGGGGATTCAGCGCCAGGATGTGTTCGGACAGCTCCTTGCCCATCGCGAAGCGCTCAGCAGGGGGAAGGCGCGAATGATCATTGGCCGGATGGAAAAGTTGGTCTAGCGCCGAAACCATCCAGTCCTCGGAGTTTTTGTCGATCGCGTCGCGAACCAATTGGCGCATCACGGGCAAGCCGGTCCACATGTCTTGAATTTTGTGAAGCAACAGGTGCGCATGAGCCAGGCGGAAATTGATGTCGTCGGGCATCAAGGCGATGCCCTCTTCGATCGCCCAGAGCGCCGTCTTCCAATCTTCTAACTTCACCGCCGCCCAGAATCTGTCATCGATCGGCTGCTTCAACGCTTGTGCGCGCGTCATGGGTTCGCTTGTGGCGATCCGTTCCGTATCGGCGGCTTTGGCTTTATCGCTGATGCGCCAGCTGCCGTTGAGCACTTTCGGCAAAACCTCATCGAGTTGGCTGGGATGACCGACAAAGGCGATGTGACCGTCTCGGTCGACCACGAACGAGGTCGGAATCCCAACAGAAAAGCTGGGTTCCCTCCAAAGCTTCTTCATTTCACCTGTGTAGTCGAACGCAATCCGATAGTTCAGATGCGAGCACTTTTCGGTCAACCACGCGTCCAACTTGGTTCGAGCCTCAATGGCCGTTGGAGCGTCTTCATCAGCCGCGACGCCGACGACCTCAAGTCCGCCGTCCTTGTATTTTTCCTGGAGCCGCATCAAATCGAGCATCTCCGCCATGCATAGTTCGCACCAAGTTGCCCAAAATTCGACGATATACACTTTGCCGGGTTGGAAGTTCGTCAGGGGCTCGCCACGCAGCCAGGTGTCCACGTTGATGGGAGGAGCCGGTGACTTCATCTGCAATACCATGTTGCTCTCCAAAGCTGTTGCCACAGGTTGCGCGACCTTATGCGCGAGCTTGTTTCCCTCTTTTAGAGAGGGGGCACACGGGCAGGAAAAGGAGAGCATCGCTCGTCTCGCGCGTCTGCGCGTAGTCAGCTTTCACGCAGTGTTGCCGCATCACAATCCGCAAAGGCCGTGCCAGCGCGCTCAGCGGGCAGTAAGCGCATGAATCGCTAGAAAAACCTCCAAATGCCAAGATGGCCGGTTGTATTGAAGCCGACATGTTTCTGCCCCTGTCAGGTTTTGGACAAACATCACGCGCTTCGCGTCGGCAGAAAAGCGTGGCCCGGGCGACTCAATATGCATTCGGGCCGAGGGACGAGGCTGATGGACATCATGACAGCGTTGGCTATCGTCAGGCCCCGTCACCATCGTCCGCTTCACGCCACTGGCTTGAGCGTCTTGCCGTTCCAGTCCTTCAGGCGGCAGCGGATCTCGCCATTTGCGATTGCAGGGAGGCGCTCCATCCCGATCGAGCGCCGCCTGCGCCCTGCCCTCTTGCGCGTTGAGATTGAATTCCTGGCTGGCGACATGGGAGTTGTTCACGACGAAGCCGGTCCAGCTGCGGCTCGCCAATACCGCCATCTTCAGATCGACGATGATGATCATGGCGGAAAAGGCCAGGATGAGTGCCGGCCGGTGAACTCTGCGAGATTCCTGCTTTGTGTTTATCTTCTGTGTTCCCGGTGCTCAGGTGCAATGGGACCTCGCGGCGCGACGTGAGCGTTGGCGGAATTGACAACCCAAAGACCGCTCGGTCGCCACGCAGGTTGGGCCGGACCAACGGGAAACGCTGGAGATGCGGCTGTCCGCCACTAACCCGGGCTATCATCCCAGCGATGACAAGGCGATTGATGCCATCGTTCGCGCCGACGCCGGCAAGAGCCCGACCGTCCCGACTCGAAGGTCGGTGCCTTGGCCACTGCACGGTCGTTGCGGTGGTCAGCTCCCGGCCAGTGGTGAGGGAAATCGTGATAACGCCAATACGATGCGGCTACGGTTCGAACGCGGCCTGCCGCGCTGAAACGACTCTCTTTCTCAACTTGACGCCGAGAGTATGCCGCGCAGAACGTTCGCGTTAATGCGATGAAGCTTGCGTTCCCGGAGAGGAGGAAGCACGTCAGCGCCGACACTCCCTTGGACTTCCCAGGCGGCCGATTGGATGCAATGCTGCTAAATATCCAATCGTTTCCGCATCCAAATTCTTCGACAGCAAAGGCGTATCAATGAACGCCGTGGCAGCTACCATCTCATGGATGGTGCCTACACGGCCAGATGAGTAGGTGCTGACGGGCACGTTGCTGTTGGCTCTCGCCCGCTTGGAAAATGATTCAGATCAAGGCGGGACCTGCCGCTTCCACGCATCATAGGGGACGATGTGGAAGCCAATCTCAAGCGCTCCGCTCGGTCGTGAGCTCGAACTCGCCGTCGTCGACGAGGACGGCGACCATGCGCTTGTCTTCCCTTGCTTGAAGGGGCGGGAAGGTTGGAAGAACGCCACGACCGGCGTACGCGTTGACATCCACCCGACTCACTGGCGCGACTGGGTGCCTGATAGGGTCCCGGCAGATAACGGCATATCTCTCCGTGACTCGTCTTAACGTTTGGATTCCACGATCAATCACGAGATGCGACAGGCTGCTCGCGGCCATCTTGCTCATGACATTGGCGCGATGGATCTCGACGTGCGCGGGCTGATGCCTAGATCGTAGGCGATCGTCTTGTTCGGCAGGCCTGACACCAGCCCATCCAGCACCTGCCGCTCTCCCTCTCCGACAGCGTCGACAGACGGCCATGGATCTCCGCGGATTGAGGGTGAGCTGCATGGGCCTGGTTGCGATTGCCCAACGCGGAGCGGATCGCATCGATCAGCACCTCGTCGTCAAACGGCTTTTCGATGAAATCGGCGGCACCTTCCTTCATCGCCTGAACAGCGAGCGCCACATCGGCATGACCCGTCATGACAATGACCTCAAGCGCATGTCCGCGGGTCCGGAGCTGGCGCAGGAACTCGATGCCGTCAACGCCGTAAGCCATGCCGAGCGCGCCGTCGACCGCCTGCGCGAGGAAATCGACGATGGCGAAGAGGAAAATCTGTCATGAAGGGCTATCCGGTCCCGACGGGCGCAAGCTAATCGCCGGTCATGGCGCTACACCTACATTGCTGCCTGGCAGCGCTGCAAGCGCCGTGGCCCTAACCAACGCGACCTGCGCGAGCTTCTCTGCCACCGCTCGTTGATCGGCATTTTGCGCGTATCGCCGGACGCGGCGATCAGGGTGGCAGTTAAGGAAGACCGCTCGCTTCATGAGCCGGTCAGAATCGGCAACTCCCTGAACCCAATGCGGTCCTCCCGGCATCGATTTCTCCCCCGAAACCCGACTTTCGCCACAACCAGCGCTACCCTGGCGGAGCGGCCCAGATGGCCGCGTCCAACGTGACAATCCTCAAGGCGCTTTATGACGAGGACGCCGTCATTCCGAACCCGGTTCAGACTGATCCGAATGAGCCGACGAAACTCACCCTCCACTAGGGAGAGCCGCTCACGGTAGGTGGCGAGCTCAACAAGCTCGCCTGGAACTACGGCGTCGGTCGTGACTGGGCCGGCATCCACTGGCGTTCCGATTTCTCGGCATGGCTGGCGCTCGGAGAGGAGCTCGCGATCAGCGTTCTCCGTGACGAGCGTCTGACGTATCGGGAGCCCTTCGAAGGATTTAGCTTCACGCGCTTCGACGGGACGAAGGCCGATGTCTAGCGAGATCCAATGCTGCCCACGGCAATGCAGTTGCGGTGCAATTCGATGTCGCGCCTCGCGTTCTCCTAGGGAACTCATGCCACACGATCCCATAATCGAGCCCGCCGCACTGCCATCTCTTGGCCAGTTTCGTCTGCTCGACGTGCGCTAACCCGCGGCATTCGAGGCCGATCACCCGGTGAGGCCATCCGCGTGCCGATCAAAGCATGGGAAGCCGCCGCGAAGTCGGGCGAGACCTCCTTCGAGAACGTCACCTAATGGGAGCAGGAGATTGCCGGTCTCGGCGTCGGCGGCCCGCTGCCGCCAGTGATCTATGACGATGGGCGCATGACGGAGGCCGCACGCGTCTGGTTCATCCTGCAGTATTTCGGCGCGGAGGCGCTCATCGTGAATGGGGGATGGCCTGCCATCCGCGGACAGAGGAAACCGCTTGCGCAGGCAAGTGGAATTTCAGGTTCGACGACATTCCAGGCTCGACCGGGAGCGGGATCCGTCGGGTTGGTTGACCGGCAGACGCTGAAGGCCGACCTGGACGGCGTCCAACTTCTCGATGCTCGGACCGCGGACGTGTTTGCCGGCATGGATCCGCGACGCAACGCACGGGGCGGCCATTTGCCCGGCGCGCGGTTGCTTCCATATGCGAGCCTGCTCGACGATGACCGCCTGAAGCCAGCCGGCGATCTACGCGATCCTCTGTCCGTCGCCGGATTCCGAGTCGGCGATCACCTGATCACCCATTGCGACGGTGGTGGCCGCGCGGCACTCGCGGCCGTCGCCGCGGTCCGGGCAGGATATGACGGCGTCCGCGCCTACTATCTGAGCTCCGCCGACTGGACGAAGGACGAGAGCTGCCCGGTCGTACTGAACCCGCAAACCCGGTGACCGCCATGACAAACCCCACCGTCGTCGGCTTCTCAGGCAGTCGACGATGCGAGTTCTCTCCTGATCTCCCGCCGACGCGGCGTCGGCGCTACTGACTTCACGCCGCCCCGGACCGCCGAAGAGCAAGTCGAGAAGCGGCCAAGCTCGCTCGCACGAGTGGATACCCGACTTTGACAACGCTGCGGACGTCGGCCTGGCGATCACGACCAGCCATGGACGACCTAAGACCTAAGAGTCCGTTTTGAAATTCAAGGATGAGCGGTTCGGCGGATGAGGTTTGCGCCCATTGCGACGAGGATCATTGGATCATTGCGTGAGAGACGTCGATGCGCT
>NZ_JAMYTU010000049.1:0-34661 GCF_040322615.1 Mesorhizobium sp. M0119 | reverse complement strand
CATCTTCTTCCATCACAAGGTGTCCACCTATTTTGGTGGACACCTCATGCATCAGAGCACTCAACAGCAAAAGGTGCGGGGAAATTCGCGCTTACGATCATTCAGGCAACTAAGAATGCTTTTTTGTTATGATCGGCTATCATATCGATGTTTGCCGCATAATTCTGCTTGATACATAATCCAGGCGAAACGTTACGGTCTTAGGAGTCCTAAATGCAAGTCACCGCAAGAGATAAAGCATGGAAGCACTAAGCATGAAAACCGAGAGTATTCATCGCGATGCGATTATCATCGATGCCGTTGCACCGCTTCTCGAGCGTAAGAAGTACGTAGAATCGTATAAGACCGGTGGGGTCACATGCGTGGCTCCGACCGTGTCCGGAGGAAGTAGTTCTTCTCCCGCAGCTGCACTTCAATTAATCGGAAGTTGGCTTCGCTTTATTCGCTCCAGGGAAGATCTGAAGCTGGTGCGGAAGGCATCTGACATTGAAGATGTCAAGCGAGATGGTCAGATGGGAATCTTGTTTCATTTCCAAGGAACGTTGCCATTCGGGACGGATCTCGACCTCGTTGAGGCATTCCATTCGCTTGGCGTCCGGATGGTGCAACTGACATACAACAGGAGAGATTATGTCGGCAATGGATGCGAGGAGGAGATCGATGAGGGACTCAGCAATTTTGGCAGGAAGCTGGTGCGAAGGCTGAACGAAAACAGAATTGTCATTGATTGCACCCATACGGGTTACAAGACCACAATGGATGCCTTGTCGCTAACGACGCAGCCGGCAGTTTTCTCGCACTCGAATTCCGCCGTCATCTTCCCGAGCAAAAGGAATATTAATGATGATCAAGCCAAGGCGGCAGCAGCAACAGGCGGCTTGGTTGGAGTAACTGTAGTTCCGTTTCTTACCGTGCCTGCAAATGGCGGATCAGCGCGACCCTCGCTGGATGATCTAATCGCGCATATCGATCACTTCGTGTCGCTCGTCGGAATTGATCACGTAGGCCTAGGTCTCGACTATTGGTGGGGGACTCTACCATTCTCCGATGTCGAAACTGTCATTGAAATGTGGGAGCACTATGTCAGCGCCGGCATGTGGAACCCTGCTGTTTATCCGCATCCACCTCATTACTATCCGCCAGAGATCGAAACGCCTGAGATGCTCCTCGGAATGACGAAAGGCCTTCTCCGCCGAGGCTACAAGGAGGGCGATGTCCATAAAATACTAGGTTTAAACTGGCTTCGTGTGTTCAGACAGGTTTGGGGAGCGTAGCGCGTCCGCAGTTTTTCCTCGCGCCTGATTCGAAGGCCTTCGTTCCGGACTACCACGAGGAATTCCGCCAAAGGCTTCGCAGGAAATGTCGCCGCAGCCCGTGGAGCCCGAACGCTGGCGCTATGGGGCGTAGACGGTAACCGCGCTCGCCATATGCATGGATGCAGTCGAGAATGCTGGTCAAAGGGTACAGGCGATAGCCAGACTTCCGGGAAGGGGATAGTGTCCAAACTCTTGTGATGTCAGCGTACGCGACCAACAGATATCGGTTGATCTCTTAAGTTTCAGCGGCGCCTATGACCGTATGGCGGCGCTACGCAGAGGGCGGCCGGAGACCACGGATTTCCGTACCGCCGCGTCAGGTCGGCGACGCCTACATCTGACCAAACTGCGGGATACACAACGGAGATGCACCATGAAAAAGGCCACCAGCGAAAACTATCAAGAGATCAATCTTTCGGAAAAATATCGGCCGATTGCCCTTTGCGCCGTCAAGGCTGCCGTCAGCATTGCGCAGACCAGAAGCCAGCCACAGCCGAGGAAGAACTCTCTCGAGCATCTGCTGCTTCCTGAGGATCTTCCCGAAGCCTGAGTTTCGTTCATCTTCTTATATTCTTCGCGCGTAGGTAGGTACCTGCAATGCTCAAAGTAGCCGACGCCATCAAACCGCTTCTAACCTGCCCTTTGCACACTTCGCGCCCCTGATCCGCGAGCTATCGAACCCGCCAAAGCGCAGCAGCATTAGCTAAGACCGGCGGAGCTAGCCGGGGTTCTGCACCCCGATCTGATGCCGACCCTTTGAGGCATAGAAATAACTTTAACTTTCAGCGTGCTATCGCCCGGCGCTCGCCGGGCAATGATAGCGGAATCGTTCATATAGTCGCTACGGCTGCGCAGTTCAGTTTCCGCTTTTCATAGTCATTCGTCTGGGTTCCATCGGAGATCGTGAACATAATGGTGGGTCTAGCCGAGCGGCGTGGTCCGCGCTGGCTGCGCTGAAGTTCGCATTCGCGGCCGGATTGCATCTCTGCAACATTAGGCAGCACAACATCAAGACGCTTGTTCCCGACAATAGCGGTATCCTTTGCACAGGTCCTGAAGGGCCGAGTGGTACGTCAAGGTCTGCGACATGCTTGCGCAACTCTTTGTGGCGGGCGGCTGCAACCGGGTGATGTCGAACGACCTTCGACCTCTTCATATCGAGCCGCTGCCTGCCAGGCAGCTTCCCTTTTGCTTGCGCGGCCGCGATACCGTCTTTCGTCGCGACGAGATGAGCCGGCGCTCGAAATGAGCGATGGCACCGAAGACATGAAAAATCAGCTCGCCTGCGGCTGAAGACGTGTCGATCTTCTCCTCCAGGCTCAACAGGTCGATTTGCCGCTCGCGAAGCATCTTCACGATTTCGAGCAATTCCGCCAGTGACCGACCGAGCCGATCCAGGCGCACGATCGCAAGCGTGTCTCCGGCACGAGCATAGGCGAGCAATTCCGCCAACCCCGATCTGTCCATGGTTTTGCCCGACTTGATGTCGGTAAACATCTTGAAGGTCCGAGTTGATGCCGGTGATCAGCGTCGCAGGTATGACCGAGCCACGCTTCAGCTCATAGAGAGACTGCTGCGGCACGACACGGTTCCGCAGGTAACCGAGTTCCTTGAGATCGGTGTTGAAGAAATCCTCCTTGGGCCGCTGCCCGTTCTGATCAACATGTTGCCCTGTGAGACCGTTTTTCAGGGCAGCGGCATAGAGATCGGGCATTGTTGGGTTCGCCATGGACGATGCCGTCGTTGTGTTGGTCGACATCTGATCTCTTGTCTTTTCAGCTTGAGCCTCCAGCTTGCTGCGGTCGATGGGCAAGCGGTGCATCATACGCCGCGTCGTTCGCCTGCAAGCGCGCCATTCGTTGACGCTGCCGCTCGCGCAGATAACGCTCCTGCTGCTCGCGCTGCAGTCGCGCACGCCAGACTGCCTCGGACTCCAGCTCCTGGCTCCTTTGCGGTTCCTCACGGCTCGTCGGTTGCTCCGTGAAGGGATTGGCCTTCTTGTCGTCCTTCGTTTCGGTCGGTGTAGGCTGGAAGATGACCTGCTGCTCGGTGTCGCCAATGATGCCGTCGGTGACGCCGCGCTTGATCTGATCGGCAAAGGTCGAGGCAGGCGTTCCCGGACTTGTCTCGAGCCCGGCGTCCTTGTTTAAGAACAGGCCGCGCGAGGTGAGCCCGTAAAAGATTATGCCAAGGAACGTGATCACCAGCACGATCACCACGATGATCGGCAGTCGATTGACCCGGCGCATGCCGGACTGTGCGTTCTCGGTTGCCGCACCACCAACCTTGAGGGATTGTACCATCGTCTTCTCACCTCATCCGCGCTTGAGCACTGAGAGCGCGCTTGCCGGTGTCGCGCCGCTTGCCGTCACCGTATAGGCCCGTCCGAGCTCGACTTTGCTGGTCGACAGCCGCGCAAGGACTTGGCCCTCGAATGTCACGACGACATAGGCGAGCGTGCGGAGATAGGTCCAGAGGTAGGCCGTCTTGGCCTTGCCCGATCCTGGGGCCAGCGTTGGCAGGGTGGTCTCATCGGCAAAGACCCGCTCACCCTGCTTGATGCGGGTCAGTGCGTAATCGGCGAGCGGCTCGAGCTCGAAGCCGACCTTGCCCATCCACTGCGCCATCTGTGACCGGTCGATCTCGACCTGATCGCGGGCATAGATCGCTTCCTGGCGGTAGAGCGGCAGGCCATCGGCGTATTTCGACACTGCGATCTGCGCCAGCAGCGCTTCGGTCGGAATGCCGCTTTCGATGATGCGGGCGGGTGCGGCTGCCTGGGTGACGCCGTCCCAACCCTTGTAGGCATATTTGGGGCGACGCGTGACGATCACCCGGAACTTCGCCGGGGTGACATCGAGCCGTTCGGAGACGTCCTCGCCGATCAGGATCTTTTCCAGCGCTTCGCAGCCAGCAGGCGTTTCGGGCTCGATAACCACCTCGACCCGTTCGAGATGGGCCGCAAAGCCTTTGCGAGGACGCGGAGCGCGCTTCGCTTTCGAGCCGCCCGCAGACTTCTCCATCTGCGCTTCGATGGCCGCCACGCCGGTTTCGATCTCGTCGAAGACCAGAGCATACTGTTCCTCGCTCAGCGCGCCGGTCCGCAACCTTTCGGAGCGGCTGCCGAAGCGCGCCCGCTCCAGCATCTTCACGACCGCCGTCAGTCGTGCGATCCGCTCATCGGCGCTCTTGTTGACCAGCTCGAGATGGAGGTTGCGCTCCTCGAGAAGGGCGGCCTTTTCGGCCATGGCAATAACCATCGCCTTGAGCGCGTCAACGTCGTCCGGGAGCGCGAGTTCGGGTGCCGACATGGCCAAAATCAGAGCATATTCGCGGGCAATTTTCCCGCTTTTTCAGCTCCCTGATTCATCATGCCGCAGGGTTTTACCCAACCGATTGCGGCCGCCTGACGGTCTCCGTCCGAACCCGTTTCCAGTCCATTCCGTCGACCAGAGCCATGAGCTGAGCATGATTGAGCTGGACCCGGTGGTGGCCGATCCGCGGCCAGCAGAACTTCGCGTCGTCCAGTCGCTTGGCATAAAGACACACGCCGCTGCCGTCCCACCAGACGATCTTGATCCTGTCCGCTCTTTTCGCGCGAAAGACATAAAGCGCGCCGTTGAACGGATCCGAACCGGCATCGCGCACCAGTGCCAGAAGGCCGTCGGGACCTTTTCTAAAATCGACGGGATGACTGGCGACCAACACCTTCACGCCAGCCGGGATCATGCCTGGCGAACCGCCCGGATAATCCTGGCCAAATGATCCTGGCCGACGTCGGCGCCGGCCCGAATGACCACATCGCCCAAACAGATCTCCACTGCCGAAGACGCCGCTTGGGTGACCTCGACAAAGCCAAGCCGATCCGCATCTCGCCGCGGCGTGACCGCACCGCTCTTGATCGCCTTGCTCCGCCAGCCGAACAGCTGGGCTGGCGCCATCCCCGCTTGTCTGGCGATGGCCGATACATTCGCGCCCGGCTTCAGTGTCGCCTCGATCAGCCGCGACTTCGCTTCCGCCGACCAGCGCCGCCGCGGACGCTGCGGGCTTGCCTCCAGCCGGTTCGGGACCGCCTCAAGGACATGGAAACTTATATCATCAGGCATAGGCGCAGACATAGAAATTGACACTGTAAGCTCCTCGGCTTCTTCAGTGTCACTATCTCTCGCTCATCACCTCAAGCCGCGCCAGATGGGGTCGGCTGGCGCTTACGTCTGAGCCGATATAGCCGTGACCTCATCGCCGCAGCAGAGACCGACATGGCGCTGCCGAAGGAGGTGCGGCGCAAAGGAAGTCGTGACTGGATTTGGAGCAGGCCGTGGGCGTTGCAGACATCATTAGTGCTGCAACCCTTGCAACCAGCCCCATAATCAAGGGGGCATGGGTTCACAAGGGTACGCATATCGATCTTATCGGCGGCTTCACTCCCAAAATGAGAGAAGCGGACGACGCGGCGTTGATGATGGCCAAAGCATTTGTCGACACGCGCGAAGCGCTTCATGAAGCGGGAGATCTTGTTCAGCCCATTCAGAGCGGCATTGTGGCCGAAGAGCGTGTTATTGGCACTCTTGCGGATCTTGCCAATGGCAACGTGAACGGACGAACCAGTACAGATGAGATCACCTATTTCAAGGCCGTTGGGTCCGGACTTGCCGATCTTTTCGCAGCTCGAATGGTGTACAGCTCTATTCGGGAGGAGACAACGACTTAGCCTTAGCTAAGTCGTGATTGGTTGCCGCTCAATCTTTTTGATCCCCGTTCCATAAGCTATTTATGCAACTTTATCGTGTAGCAGCTAGTTAGTAATGTGACAGTTGAGCGATTTAGAGATCCGACAGTTGGTGCTTTTGAGGATCTGGTCAAGACGAAGCTGGGAGGAAGGTTGCGACTTCACAAAGCCTGGCAAAGGCCGAGCGCTGCAGTGCGGTCGTGCCTTGTCTGGAATCCGCCATGGGTTCGCGATCTGTTAAGGGCCGCGCGCAGTGCCCAAACCTTCCCAGGAGCAGCCGCCAGTGCCAGATTGTTTAAACGGTTCAAAGAGCGCCGATGCGGCATGGCTGAGGCGTACCGAGCTCGAGAGCGACAGTTGGTTGCGACAATGACGCCGCCTTTGCAAGGTTGGCGAATTGGTGTCGAGTTGGCGAAACTCGTTTGGGTTGCAGCGCTTACATCGCCCTGCAAGGGTGGCGCTGCAGAGGCGTCCTCCGTTGGTCCGCCAGGCGCCAGATGCCTTGCAGCGCGTGAAAAGCCGCCGCAGAACAGTTCCTCCGACCGCTGAAGACCTTCGTCCGTCAGGGCTAAGGACTTCGCCTTGTTCACAGGGTCTGCAATCAGCCC
Organism: Mesorhizobium sp. M0119; assembly: GCF_040322615.1. Lineage (NCBI taxonomy): Bacteria > Pseudomonadati > Pseudomonadota > Alphaproteobacteria > Hyphomicrobiales > Phyllobacteriaceae > Mesorhizobium > Mesorhizobium sp. M0119. The sequence continues at coordinate 28,008 of NZ_JAMYTU010000049.1, read as the reverse complement.
CTTCCGAGTAAGCGAAGCGCCGGGGCACCTTTCCCGAAATCGTCCGGTGATGTGTCTATGGTAAATCGGTCACTGGTCCGCGCGGCGCCGCGGCCCCGCCGATCACTGCGGACGTCATAACGGGTGACGTAGTGGAGTTCGCGGAGGGCGGGGATGACGAGGGCGATGTCTTTGTACGCCTCGTGTTCGATGAAGTGCGCGGTCTCGGGCCCCGGCCTGGGCTTGCCGAGGACGGGCCTCCCCTTTTTGTCAACGCAGTAGATCAGGATCGGCAGCAGCAGGCCGTGGTTGGGATTGTCGAGATCGAGTAGCCGTTTCCAGCTTTTGATGTTGAGATTCATGGCCGCGTAGAACCCCTAGCACCACGGCCGGGGGTCGATGCCGCCGCTGGGCTTGGTTGCGAATCGGGGCGCATTATAGCGCGGCGATCTGGGAGAGACCTCTCATCCTGATCGCCGCGCCGCAGCGCATAATCCTGCGGTCTGTCGAAGAGCGTCTCGTTGATTCGGTTGTGGATCCTGGCGACGCTGGCAAACACGGCGTGATCGGTTGCAGACCCTTTGGCCAAGACGTCGCGCGGCAACCACATGAGCGGGCACATCCGGTCTTGCGGGTCCCGACATGGTCCGCACCGGCGGGCGACGGTTGGTCTTGACGGCCATCCAGGCCTCCAGCGCCGGTCCGACAGCGCCATGTCATCGATTGCGCTCATGCCGCCAAGGCGAGCGGCATCTCTTGGCGGCGCACCCAGTTCCATGGATCAGCTCGTCCCAGCGCGAGGCTGGCCAGTCGTTCTGGATGCGCTCGGTGACGTCGGGCATGTAGGCTTCGGCATCGACGCCGCAGAGCTTGCAGGTCTCGATGATGCTGAGCACGACCGCTGACCGGTCGGCCGCGGCGAAGCTGCCCGAGAAAGGCCAATTGCGCCTGCCGACCGTAAAAATCCACGAATGGCACGCTCCGCGATCAGGTTGTCGGGCTCGACTGGCCATCGTAGAGGAAGCGGTTGAACGCGCGCCATCGCTTGGTGCCGTAGGCGAAAGCCTTCGCCATATCGGCATGGCGCGACAAACCGTTGCCTTGGCGCATGAGCTGTCGTCGCAGCGCGCGGACCAGTGGTCGGGTCCGCATTCGTCGTGCGGCCAATCGCTCGGCGGGCGGGAGCCCCCGTATCTCTTCACGATCCGGTAGATCGCCTGGATACCGGCCATCGCCGTCGTGCTGAGCTCGGTCGGCTGACTGTCGTGAACGTCGAATATCTTGCGACGCAGATGGGCCAGGCAGGCAGCTTCCGAATGGCGCCGCCCCTTGTAGATCTGGTTATAGCCGCTGAAACCATCGGCCTGGAGCGTGCCGGCAAATCCGGCGAGCTCGGTCATCACGCTCTCGCCGGCGCGGCCCATGGTGGCGCGATACCAGGCGATCGGCGGCTCCTGCGAACCCGAGTTGCGGTCGTACCCAGAGCGAGCCGTTGTGCGTCTTGCCAGTGCTGGACGTCAGGATCGGAAGCCGCGTGTCGTCGGTGTGAATCTTGGTGCGGGTGTAGATCGGATCGAGCAAGGCGGCCGCGTAGCCGACGCTGCGCGCAAGGGTGGATCGCTCGATATCGACGCCCTTGATAGCTGAGCTTGCCGCGTGCAATGGCTTTGCCTGGTGCCGGCGCGTGCATGATTTTATCGCAGGTCCGGCAGCTGTACTTGGGTCGGATGGTCTCCATCACCTGCCAGGCCTAGGCGACCAGATCGAGCATCTCCTCGCTATCTTCGCCGCAGCCCGGGCAACATGCGCAAGACGGCTCGCGAACGACCCGCTTGCGCGGCAGGCTCGGGTTGAGCTTGCGCAACCGGCAACACCCGGACCTTGTCGGTATCAGCGACGATGGGCAGCTCGGTATCGGGCACGCTGGCGGCGAAATCGGTCTCAAGATTTTCGAGTTCGAGCCGCATCTGCCCAGCTTCTTGGACGAGCAGCCGAAGGCCTTGCGAAATCCACTTGGCGAAGAACGCTTTCAGGCCGATGTGCTTGGATCCAGATAAAGTAGTGGCTGTGGGCGGCCGCTGGACGCAGGCAAATTTGAAGGTCACGACTAAGCATTGTCCGATACGATTGGGAGGCTTGGGACGGTTTCTCTCACCACCAAGCCCGCCGTGAATACATTTCACACGGCTAACGGGGGCGAAGCCGTCGGATTATTCACCGGGTAGTCTTTCATTGGTGCTTCACATTGGGGTAATCATATCTTGGGTCTTCTCGTTTAAACTGCTTCTGATACCAAAACTGTAAAAACTGTAATTCATCCGTTCGCTGCCCGAACGTTTGGTCGTCGATGTATCCAAGGTCGGGCCTCCTCCAGATCGCGCGCGACCCGCACGAGTGTGGCCTCGTCGCCGAATCGGCCGACAAGTTGAATCCCGATTGGCAAGCCGTTCGTGCTTTGCGCCAAAGGCAAGGACACAGAAGGCTGTCCAGTGACATTGAATACGCCAGTGTACTGGTAAAGCACGGCATTCGCTTCATTGAATTCTTCTGCGGACAAGGTCGGGTTGGCCGTACTGTAGACACTGCCATGCGGTAGGGCCACCGTGGGCATTGTCGGGGTCAGCAGGATGTCGAAGTCTTGGATCGCCTCTCCGACGTGGAAGCGCATACTCCGCAAGGCCTCGTGTTCGTCTCCCGCTCGGGTTTGTGAATTCCGGCCGTATTCATAGAGCTTGAGATTGATAGGCTCCAAGGTGTCCGCGCTGATCGTACGTCCCATGGCCCGCGCTGCGTCTTCAAGTGAATTCGCGCGTCGGCCTGTGCTGCCGAGCCATATTTTACTGCATTCGGACTTATACAGTGGCTCCATGTCCGCCACTAAGTGGCCCATTTCCTCCAGAAGTGTGGCCGTCGATTCGACAGCGTGCAGCACTTCCGGTTCGACATCGGCCATGCCCCATTTTGTCCTCGCAACCCCTACCCTCAACTTGCCAGTGGGTTGAGAGAGTTCCTCTACATAGGGACGGTTCGGTTGGACGATCATGAATGGATCGCCGGGATGGGGACCAGAAAAAACATCTAGTGCGGCAGCCACGTCGCGTACCGTCCGACATAGAACAAACTCACGAGTACAGCCAAAGGATACGTCCTGTTGGTTCGGGCCGCCTGAAATGCGCCCGCGGGACGGATTCAGCCCGACAAGACCGCACCAGGAGGCGGGGGCTCGAATTGACCCGCCGCCATCGTTGCCATGTGCAATTGGAGTGATGCCGGCAGCCACTACCGCTGCCGCGCCTCCGGATGACCCCCCCGCGGAGCGTTCTAGATCCCAGGGGTTGCCGGTGATGCCATTAAGAATGGATTCGGTCATTCCGGATGTCGCAAGCTCCGGTGTCGCAGTTCTTCCGAGCGTCCGCAGTCCGCCTTCCCAGGCGCGATGAAAGAAATAGCTGTTGATATTGGCTCGATAGCCTTTGTAGAGACGGCTTCCGTTTTCTTGCAGGCGGCCAGCTTCGGAGGCTCCCACATCTTTGCGGAAGAACGGCACGCCATTGAAGAGCCCTGCGTTCTTGCTGGCAACGCTCTCAGCATCCTTGTAGAATTCGATGACGGCATTGATGCTTGGATTGACCTCATCGTGGGCTTGACGGGCTAGCTGTGTCAATTCCATAGTAGTCACTTCGCCGGCAGTCACGAGAGAAGCCAAGCCAGTGGCATCGTGTTCCACGTATTCACTTAACTTCATTGCAGCTATCCCTCGGATACTCTAATCGCGGCTGGATGAAACTTCAGTTCAGTAGCAGGTCACAGGGATTCGCCGCCGAAAAGGGTTCTGAACTAAAGGCCGGCACGGCGGTAAACTGAGATATGACGTTTGGACCCTTCGGTGAACGCACCTCTGGTCCAATCTCCCCATCGTTCTGCTAGTTTCAATCCTACGCATTCGGCCATGGTATCGAGTTCCTGATGATAAACGTAGCGAGCACGATAGGGCAAACATCTGACCGATGTACCGGAAAACCAGAGGAGGGATGAGACCAAGTTCTGGTTTAGTGGATCGTGGATGTCCGTATTGACAAATGTATTCTCGTGGTCGACGAGCGTAGTAGTAGTTTTCTGGCCGCCGACGAAACCACCCATGGCCGGCACAGGCAATTCTATCACCAGAGTGCCCTCATCATCTAACGCCTCCGCGGCAGATCGGAGGCAACTTATTTGCGCTTCGCGGGTGACGAGCAAAGGCAACGTGTGATAAGCGCAATACACTAAATTGTAGCGTTGCTCCGATTCGAAATTGGCCATGTCCCCGTTCCACGCCTTAATCTGATCGGTACGCTCCGCGAGAAGTTTCAACATGCTATCCGACTTATCGATACCTTCGACCCTGACGCCCCGCTCGCTCAATGGCACTGCCACGCGTCCGTCGCCAATACCAAGTTCAAGAGCACTCCCTCCGCTGCAATATAGCTCAAGAAACGCGGCAGTCTCGTCTGCTTCAGCGACTCTGCCGCGGATGCTGTTAAACTTTTCATAGACTGAAGCCCAATTCTCCTTATAGGCGAAGTCATCAGACATGTTAGATTCTCCGGTTTGGTTTTTGCTCTGCTTATATGCGTACTAGTCGAATCTGACAGCGCTCCACGTGACGGAATTCGACTGTTTCGAGCCAAGCCGCATGGACCATTCTGTTAGATTGAAGTTTGGCAATTCGTCACTGAACCAGCCATCGACCAGCGCCATCGACCGGTCTGAAAAGGTTTCACGGAAAACGCGCAGCCATAGAACTGAGCGCGGGTCTGGTGACCGCGCAGTCTCGCTGGCGCAGGAGATTTTTGAAGCGAAATCATCGACTCAACGGCTCCGTGTTTGGGTATGTCAACGTTCAAGACGCAAGAGCCATGCCAACCACAAGTCGATGTAATTCAATATGTTGGCTTTTCGTTGCCCGATCCGGTGTGTTTGCTGGGACGCAATTTCGTCAGGGTTCCGACAACGAACAAGCGAATTGCGTCGCGAAGCGGTCCCAGTCCACCCGGCCAGGCTGCAGTGGCTGCAACTTCGGGCGACGCTCTGTTACGACGGTGGGTGGCGTAACCCGCAGCCCTACGCTCGTCGACAATACACCAAGGTTTTCGATGCCATCTCGCTGAGAAAGACCACGATGGATTCGCTTAGTGTCCGTTCCAAAAAGAGTTGAGTGATTTCAGAAGCTTGTGCGCCCGCTACGCAAGACGGGGTATCCGGCTTGAGCCTCACCTTAGACGGAGGTGGATGGTAGGAGAAAGGTGCTGCGCTTCGAGCGATGGTAAACGTGGTCATGTTTTGCAACAGCCACAAGCATCGGAAAGGAAGCGCAGCATGAAGCATTATACGGGCCTTGATGTCTCGGTTAAAGAGACCGCCATCTGCATTGTCGATGAAACGGGCAAGATTTGCCGAGAGGTGAAGGTTCCCAGCCACCCCGATGACCTGATCGCGGTGTTGCGAGATCCGGCTTGGAACCTTGAGCGGGTTGGCCTTGAAGCCGGACCTTTATCGCTATTCGAGGCCCTCGCCAGGGCTGGCGTGCCGGTGATTTGCATCGAAACGCGCCATGTAAAAGCCTTCCTGAAGGCTCAGCCGAACAAGACCGACCGCAATGATGCACGTGGCATCGCGCAGATGATTGCGGGTCAACCTGTACCGCCCTGTGCATGTCAAGACGCTGACGAGCCAGAAGCGGCGAGCTCTGCTGACGGCGCGCAAGCTGCTGCAAGGAAAGGCGATCGCCATTGAAAACGATATTCGCGGACTGTTGCGCAATTTTGGGCTGAAGGTCGGGAACGTTGGAGTTGTCAAATTCGAGGAGCGGATTCGCGAGTTGGTCGACGGCATGGCTGATCTCCATGAGATCATGGATCCGCTGCTGACAGCGAGGCGTAAGTTGCGTGAGGAATTCTCCCGGTTGCACAAGAAGGTTCTGGACATCTCGCGCAACGATGAGATGTGCCGGCTTCTGATGACGATCCCCGGTGTCGGTCCCGTCGTATCGCTGGCGTTCACGAGCACCATCGAGATTCCGCAGCGGTTCAAGAACTCGAAGGCTGTTGGACCGATGCTGGGGCTGACGCCGAAGCTCAACGAGTCGGGAGAAAGCAAGCGTGTTGGATGTATATCGCTGTGCGGTGACGCGATCTCCACCGCCAATGCCCGAACCAGCCGCAGACAGCTCCGCGGGTTGGGGAAGATGCGAACGACTAGGGTGCGCCGCTTGATCTCCTGGTTCAGCCGCTCCAGCATGTTCGTAACCGGTATGATCATGACGGTGCCATCCGATCCCCGCTGGAGATGAGCGATTTTCGGCGTATGGTGCGACCATCCGGGACAGGGGCACCGGGAGCACGCCAAGTGCGGGCAGGCCGATGTATTCGATGAGCTGCGAGCTCGCGTTAGTAGCTGGCCGCCCCTGCGACCTGCCCGGTTGCGCCGAGAGCGCGGATCCGTAGGTGTCGCGTCGCCCGCCGGCTCCCGATTGTTGAGGAGAGGGAGCCGATGAGACGTGTGATTGGAATGGACATCCACCGCACCTTTGCGGAGGTGGTGGTTTGGGAAGACGGCCGGCTGCGCCATCACGGACGGGTCGACATGACCCGCTCGGGACTGGAAGGGTTCGGCCGCAGTTTGCGACGGACTGATGAGGTTGTCGTCGAGGCTACGGGCAACGCCATGGCGGTGGTGCGGGTTCTGTCGCCCTATGTCGGCCGGGTGATTGTCGCCAACCCGATGCAGGTGAAGGCGATCGCTCACGCCAGGATCAAGACCGACAAGATCGATGCCGGCGTTCTGGCGCAGCTCCATGCCAGCGGCTTTCTGCCGGAGGTCTGGGTACCTGACGAGCGGACCGAGCGGCTTCGCCGCCTCGTCGCGCGGCGCAACCAGGTAGTTCGGCATCGCACGCGCGTGAAGAACGAGGTGCATGGCATCCTGCAGGCGCACCTAGTGCCGAAGTGCCCGCATGCCGATCTGTTCAACAATCGCGGTCGCGCCTGGCTCGAGCGGCAGGTGCTTCCCGACGACGAGCGGGCCGCCATCGCTCGCCACATCCGCGAGATTGACCGCCTGGCCGAGGATCTGGCCGACCTCGATCGCGACATCGCCCGGGAAGCGATTGATGATGTGCAAGTCCGGCGGCTTCAGACGATCACCGGCGTCAATGCCATCGTCGCGAGCGGTATCATCGCCGCCGTCGGCGATATCCGGCGGTTTCGCGAACCGCAGAAGCTGGTGAGCTACTTCGGCCTCAATCCGCGTGTGCGCCAATCCGGTCTTGGCTTGGCGCAATATGGCCGGATCAGCAAACATGGTCGTTCCCATGCCCGCGCCATGCTGGTCGAGGCCGCCTGGGCGACGGCGAAGGCGCCCGGACCGCTCAGGGCCTTCTTCCTACGCATCCGTAACAAGCGCGGCCATCAGGTCGCAGCCGTGGCACTCGCCCGCAAGCTCGCCGTGTTGATCTGGCATCTGCTGACAAAGGAGCAGGACTACTTCTGGGCTCGCCCGGCGCTGGTGGCGGCAAAGCAGAGGCAGCTCGCTCTCAAGGCCGGCGCGCCGGGCGAGCGCGGTGTCGGTCGCCGCGGTTCGGCTTACGCCTACAACGTGAAGGAGTTGCGAAACAGCGAGAAAGCCGCGGCCGAGAATGCCGAACGTGCCTACGAGCTAATGGTTCGGCATTGGCGGTCACGAGGGCCGAAGCGGCGCACGGACGCCACAAAGGAGGAACGACTATAACAGCTGCGTGGCGGCACTCTCATCCTCTCGCGCCACTCTTTGCCTCGTGGTCGTCCGTGCCAGACAAATATAGCATAAGGAATGTGCCGGCACGACCGCTGCCTCGGTCCGCTCCAGAACGGCGCCGTGCTCGACCCAGTCAAGGCGTGGCCTGGAAACCTCGCAGCCGGCCGTGCCGCCATCGCACCGGCCAGCCTTGACTGCGTCTCGACACGCTCGCATGGGAAATCCTGTGGGCCGGGACGAAGAAACAGGCTCACCTGAGCCGAACAAAGAAACGCAACAGGAATCGAAAAAGTCGAAATCAGGCTTGTCGATGTCATCCGTAAGGAATGTGCCGGCACGACCGCTGCCTCGGTCCGCTCCAGACTGGCGCCGTGCTCGACCCAGTCAAGGCGTGGCCTGGAAACCTCGCAGCCGGCCGTGCCGCCATCGCACCGGCCAGCCTTGACTGCGTCTCGACACGCTCGCATGGGAAATCCTGTGGGCCGGGACGAAGAAACAGGCTCACCTGAGCCGAACAAAGAAACGCAACAGGAATCGAAAAAGTCGAAATCAGGCTTGTCGATGTCATCCGTTCACTTCATGTGCTTGTGGTGAGCTAGCGGCAGCCGATAGAAGCTCAGCGTCTCCTCGATGTTATCTTCCACCCAGTTGACCAGCTTCGGGTATTTGGCCTGCCATTTGGCGATCCACTGCGCCAGGTCGCGTTTGACCTCGGCAAGGTCGCGCCGGTCGTAGAACCATCTGAGCTCCATCAGGCAATCGTCGTCGACCTTGCGCGGCACGTAGTCGAGCGCGTTTCTGAGGAAGTGCACGTAGCAGCGCTGCCAGACCGCTTCGGGCAGCACTTCGCGGATTGCCGCCCTGAGCCCCGGATGGTCGTCGGAGACGACGAACTCGACGCCGGCGAGCCCGCGATTCTTGAGCCCCGTCACGAACTCGCGCCAGCTCGAATGGCTCTCCCGGTTGGCCAGCTCCACGCCCAGAACCTGGCGCCGGCCCTCCCAATCCACGCCGATCGCCACCAGCACTGCCTGGCTGGCGATCACGCCCGCCTCGCGAGCCCGTTCATAGCGCGCGTCCAAGATGAGATACGGATAGCTTTCCTCGAGCCGCCGCGTGAAGAACGCCTTGAGCGCCTCATCCAGCCGCATCGTCGCCTCGCTCACCGTCGAGGCCGAGAAAGAGTGGCCGCACAGTTCCTCCGTCACCGCCTTCACCTTGCGGGTCGAGACGCCCTGCACGTACATCTCGACCAGCGCCGACACCGACAGGCCCTGCCGATGCAAATCCAGTATCATCATCATCTCCTCATCTCCCAGATCTTGATCACCGAAATCCCTCTCCCGACCATCAGGAGAAGCATCAACGATCACGCGCCGCCGGTCTCCCGGAGCGCGCACCGGAAGACCGGCGACAGCGCTATACTGGGGAAGATTCAAACGGCACTTCTGGGGAGTATTGAGCCGGCATCGACACCCCGATCGCCTCCGTCATCTCGGCTTCCAGAGTCTCCTGCACGATAACTTGCAATGCCTTGCGAAAGCCGTCCTCATCCGACAGCAGCAACGCTTTCAACCTACCCCTGCTCAGTCTAACTTCTCGATTGGTCATGGCACTTCCCTTTCCACCGGAATCGGTGATTGCAACGTCACCACCGTCCCATGGCCGCTCGCGCCGCAGGGCAAACGCCGTTCTCTCTCCAAAACTTTTTTCAGAACCTTCAGACACTATCGAATCAGGCCACCTCGATCAATCCGAAGCTCCTCGAGCGCGCGAGATTGAGTGTGGGACCTGTTCTCCAAGCGGACATTCATCAGGGCGCGCAGCGATCTCGCTGCACATTCAGACGCCGTATACATGGCCGCAACCGACCTGTTCACAAAAACCGATCCGATGTGCCCCTTGACCCGCAGGAGCCATCCATACATGGGTTGAGGTCGGACTATAGGGCGGCTGGAAGAGCAGTTGGCAGCCGCGCGGCATGCCGGACACCCGAACCGTTAGATGAGTGCTTACTTGTCCATTGGTCGGCTTTTTGCTCTCGTTGGGGCTACTCATCGCCTGCGTCGGCGGCTTGCTGTGAACGCCGCAGATGGAGAAGATAAATTCAGATATTTCCGCGTGCAACCGGCACCAAGCCGCGTCAGCACCTCCTGTGGACTAACGCCAGCGGCCGCTGCTAGGTCATTGACGGTGAAGTCTTCAGTTAGCAATTCCACAAAGGTGCCCGGACTGCAACGCCCCGCAGGAACGTCCGTTATGTCAATCGTCATATATTCCATGGAGATTCTTCCTATTAAAGGCGCTGAATATCCCGCCAACCGAACAAATATCTTGTTCGCACAGGACCATGGAAGGCCATGCTTGTATCCGATCCCGACGATTGCTACGCGGCTGGCTCGGACCGTACGAAACGTTGCACCATATCCGACAGCCTCCCCCGCCGGCACGTTCCGCATATCAAGTATTCTTGCCCTGAGCTTGGCCACGGGCTGCAGGGGATTTGTCTGCGCGCCCGCCTTACTGATTCCGTACAGTGCCGATCCTACACGCACCATGTCAAAGTGGTAGGACTTGCCGAGCCATACACCGGCGGAGGCAGCGAGACTGCCGCGTGTGGGTTTAAGAAGATCATAAACTGCCCGAAAGCGATCTCTTTGCAATACATTCGCCGCGTGCCAAATGCATTCGCCGCATGCGAGGTGGCTGAGCACGATCGAAGGGCGATACCTTTCCAAGGTGCGTAGCAGATACTTGTGCTGGAGATCGCCAACGCTGAGCCCAAAGCGAGAGAACCCAGTTTCCACATTGAGAAAGTACGTTTGCGCCTCTCCGGCTGTGCTGACTGCATGCAATTCCTTGCAGTTATTCACCACAGGTATCAGATCATGCGACTGATACCATGTGCCAAATCTATCAAACTCATCGCGAAAAACCGCAATTGCAATTCCACTAAAGGAAGATCTTAGAAGCAGGGCTTCATCCAAATTGGCAACAAACAGTAGATCGCAGCCGGCATCTATGAGCGTCCTCGCAATGTTTACAAGGCCAAGTCCGTACGCGTCACTTTTGACGACTGCAGCCACCCTTACCTGAGGCCCGACAAGGGTCGAGACGTTCTGGAAATTCGCCCGAATCGCCGCTAGATCTATTTCCAATACAACGTCGGCTGGCCGCACTAGAGACAATGTCATCTACTCTCCAAAATTTCTGGAATCCGGCTTCTTATTTCGAAGCGCGGCGACGTGACACATTAAACCATGTTGATAGTCCACCGTTCTCGATGGCAGCGAGCGGGTAAAATTTGTTTCCTCTCGCAATGACCATCGCGAAGCCCGCGTCCATGGCTATTCTTGCTGCCATCAACTTTGTCGCCATGCCACCCGAACTATGGAGAGCCGGGGAATGAGCGGCCATGGACTCTATTTCGGGGGTGATGCGCTGCACCTCTGTCACCAGACGGGCCAATGGGTTGCCACGTGGATCTTCCGTGAAGAGGCCGTCCACGTCCGAAAGCAAAATGAGAAGATCGGCGTTTACCATTTGCGCCACCCGTGCAGCTAGCCGATCGTTGTCGCCAAAACGGATCTCGGCCGTTGCGATGGTGTCGTTCTCGTTGACAACGGGTACAGCACCAACTTTGAGAAGTTGTTGCATAGTTGATCTCGCATTCAGGCAGCGATGCTCGTTGTCTATATCTTCTCTGGTCAATAATATTTGTCCAATGCCAAACCGATGCCGTCTAAAAGCCTGTTCATAGGCACGCATGATTCGGACCTGACCAATTGCTGCGGCCGCTTGCCTCTCCCCAATTTCCAGAGATCTGTCCAACTGATTAAAGTGACATGACCCAACAGCTACAGCACCGGAAGTGACGATTATCAACTGCTGTCCGCGCGCGAAAAAGCGGACAACATCCTCTATCAAAGTTTCAAGCCAAGGACCGCGTATCTCTCCCGTCTCTGGATCGGCTACCAATGTGGAACCAATCTTCACGATTATTCGGCGAGACGAAAGAAATTGAAATGCACCCATTATAATACCATCTAGTTTGTTTAAGTTCGGCCAATCGATCAAGTCAACGGCACGTTGGAGTATCGCCTCGTCTGAGCAAGGTTGGGTGCCAGTAATACCAGCAATGTCATAGCTCCTTCGCAGCTTTGAACATTCGTGGATCAGCGCATCGAGAGTGTCTGTATTGACACGGACTGCCGCAATCCCATCTTCCGCAAGATATTCGTACTGAGATGGATCTGCCGATAGTATAATTGGATGAAGCCCAAGACGCTTGGCCGCTTGGACGTATCGTAGACCATTACCCCTTGGATGACCTTCAACCTGGATGAGCGCCCGTCTAGCCATTAGCTGTTGACTCCGACGCGGCCTAGTGCTGTGGCGGGGCATGCGGCGTCAGTATTTCTAACTGCGCCTGACCTAAGCCCTTGCGGTAGATACCATGATCAGCAATTTTTGTTTGCAAAGAGTCTGTGAATTCATGTGAATGCCGTGTTAGCCGTCGGACATGATTATGGTCGAGTAGCTCAGCCATTCGGTTTCGCCCTCACAGACGGGCGGGCGGATTTCCCGCACCAAATGTGTTCGAGCACATTTGGTGCGTAATGTGGCTTCGCTAGAGATGTGGCGTCGGCCGCCGCGGGCCAGAGGCGGCAGGCCGGTGAGGATGCCGAGCGCCACATAACAAACTGGATATATGTGATCGAATTTCCCACCTCACTGGAGATCCGAGGCATGTTCGAGGACTTATCTGTCGGCGACGAAGCGACAGAACGACTTGAACGTGCGCACCTCCCGTGCGGAAGCGCATTCCGATTGCTTGCCGGTGATCGACAAAGCTGGCGATAATAATTTCTGAAAGGATCATGCCAATCCTCCCAGATCGAACGCCCCGACCTCGCGCAGTCCGGCAAGGTCGACCCTGGCGTAGGTGCCGGTCGCAAAGGCGTCCGCGAGAGCAAGTTTTACAAGACCAGACTGGCTCCGATCGGCCACTACCTCGTGCGCATCTTATCCCGGCACGCTTCTCGCCGCCGCGAAGGCCAGTCAGAATCCCTCTGGTTCCTCACGCGCCAGGGCGCCCCTGTGACCCTGCAACACGCCGAGAGGGTGTTCTGCCGATTGCGCCTCAAAGAGAATGTCGTGTGCGCCGGCGCCGGGCCGCGACATCAGCCTCGCTTGCATGACTTTCGTCATAATTCCGGGTGGCGGATTATTCCGAGTAGCGGCCAAGCGGCCAAAGAACACGGGGGATCTCTGGCTGTGGGGTCGGCATAATCAGAGGCTCTTCAAGAATGCGAGGAGATGGTCGTCGGGATGTCGGCAGCGTCGGTCTTCGCCAAAGCTTGCTCCCTCACTTCATGTCGGCATGGAGATAGATGGCCGTGGTTTCGACCGAGTCGTGGCCCAGCCACAGGGCGACGACGGAGCGGTCGACGCCGTGATGGAGTAGGTCCATTGCCAGGGTATGGCGACTATGTCGACCAAGACATAGGCGCCACTATCTACGCCGCCCGACTATGTCGGGTGGTTAGAGTTCTGCCCACGAATGCAAGGGTTTATGCGAAAACATGTAGAGATCGTTTGTAGCCCTTCCGGCAATCCGGCTTGGAAAGGGAGCAAACAATGAAGTATTTCATCAATGATGATATGCGAGAGACGAAAGAAAGCCACGACGTAACGATGCAACAGGGGGCGTCGAAAAAGGCCGTCGGAAGGTCTATAGAATCCTAACAGATTGTTAAATTAATTTTTTCGATCACGTCTTGTTAGTAAAAACAGTTTAATATTTATTGCCGGTCCGACGCAAAAACTTAACTTGACCTTCCAGTGTTCATAAAGCAAGACAAGTCATAGCAGGATGTATCGAGGCGTCTTTCCGCTCTTTAAACCTCGCTTTTTTTCGGAAGCGAAAACTGATGCATACAAGAGAATCTATGTGAAGATAAACCATTACGGAGATGCACTATGAACGATATACTGAAAGAATGTGATGATGTTTACAGAGAGTTTGGTGACCATTGGGCTGATGTATATGACGAATACGTGGATACACTCAACGTCTCCGTAGAGAACGCTAGGGCAGTGGCCTTCCTAGCCGAACTTGTCGGAAGGGGTACTGCGCTAGAACTGGGATGCGGAAACGGACACGTCGCGTTACCGCTGGCTGAGGCCGGACCGCAAGTCCACGGTCTCGACAACTCCACTCGTATGCTGGCTTTACTAGAAGAAAGGAATGACAAGCGCTTGGTTCAAACTCACCACGGCGATATGGCTAACTTTGACCTAGGTAAACGATTTGACCTTGTGTATTGCGTAAACAATTCATTTACACATATGCTTTCTGTGGACGATCAACTGGCGTGTTTACATTCAGTGGTTCGGGCCATGGACGACGACAGTAATTTTGTTATACATCTTAACTTACCAAATACGACCGATTTCGTGGGTTCTGGCGTGTACGGCAACCAACGGACGACAGTTGTTCACGTAGACGGACATCGCGCTATGGTTCGATTTACGAGGCATGATCGCAATAATCAGATGTATGTTATGCAAGATCTTTGGATGAATCGCGGCGAGGTGCGTACTCTGCCTTGCAAGCTTAGGTACGTGTATCCATCCGAACTGGAACTTCTTACTCGGATCGTCGGTTTGGAACTAGTTGAACGTTGGGAGGATTGGGAGCGGCGGCCATTTGACACGTCATCCGGGAGGCATATGTCGGTCTATCGAAAACGTAGCCCGATTTAAATCTCCGTCTTGGTCCAGGCCAAGGCAGATCATGGGCACATCCCGATACCCCAGATGATCACGCCTGTTTGGTTGGCCCCTTCGAGGACCTGACGCGCCCTTGTGTTGCGCGCCTTGTCCGCCACGCTTGACCCGTTCGCCCGTTGAGCTTTCCGACGGCACGAGACCGAGATTCGCCATCAACTGAAGGGGATTATCAAAGCGCCTGACACCGCCGATTTCGACGACAAAGGTGACCGCTGTCATGAACGCAACGCCGCGCGTTGGTAGGCGGCCACAACCGGGGCCATTGAGCAAGATGTCGCGGTCTCCACCACCAGCTGGGTCAGCCTGTCCAGACGCACACCTGCATCTTCGATGGCCTGGCAATATTCCGCCAACAAGATGTGGTGGGCGGGACTGACGCGCCTGTTTCAGCCCGTCGCTGGCCGCCTCCCCAGGCCGCACCAGGTCGCGGATCGCCTCATGGCCTTCATCCGGAACCCATACCGCGGTCAGCTCGCCCGCGCGGTGCAGGCGCGCAAGGCTCATGGCATCCCGGCGGTTTGTCTTCACCCGGTCACCTGCACGCTTGGGCACCAGCGATGGCGCCACGACCATGCAGTCATGTCCAAGTTCGACAATCTGACGGTAAAGACCGTACGGGTGGGACCCGCCTCATAGCAAAAATGAACCTTGGCTCCGCGCTTGGAAAGCTTATTGACCATCGATGCCACCGACGACGGCTCCGAGGAGATGTCGCCCAAAAACCGTACCTCGCCGTTGCGTGCTCGATCGGCAACGGCCACCGAAATCTTCAACTTCGACGTATCCAAGCCGATGAAAATCGCTATCGTCTTTCATGGTTCGCCCTCGCTAAGCATGGGGCAAGGCTCCGGCCTATCCAGAGCAACCCCCGAATTCAGCTTGCCGCGGGGGCGGGCCACCTTCACCCTACGGACAATACATGGTGTAATCGCGCGCACGAGGCCCCTCTGGATCCGATCTTGGAAGGTGGCTGCTCCCCGATATGATGAGATACGGGATCTCGACTGGATGCCGGGCCCAGCATCAATGGAGAACAGCCATGACAGAGTATATCGGTCTCGACGGTGCGCCGTGGCGGCGCGGGAGGTGAACATGGAATAGCCAGCTCTCAAGCTTGCTGATTTTCGACCGGCGGCTGCAATGCCGCCCCGCCTGCAGGAGCAGCGGGCGGAATGGGCCGAGAAGCTCGACCGGGCGTCGCCGGTTGGGTGCCATAAGCAAATCGGCCTGAACTGTACCGGGTGCGGACCATCGACCGCATGCCGGGCTACCACAGTGTCTATGGCGAGATAACGAAGTGAGCGCCGGAAGCCTCGGATTCAACCGGTAACGCCTCCAAATCGTGCGATGGTATGGGAGCTAAGAAGCGATCAGACGCGGTGGGGCTCGTCTATCCCCGCTGCGGGGTGCGTCGACTATAGCGCGTCGATCTGGAAGAGACCTCGTATCGCCTCGCCCAAGAGTGTTCCCAAAGAACAATGCCGTTGCCTCACTGGGATGTTCTCGATTGCCTCACTGATTGTTCCCGAGATTTAGCCTCTGCCGATCCCGTGTTGCTCGGGGATGATCTCACCGCACGACCTCTACAATTTCCGTCCGCGCGGCATCGGCGAACGCTTCCGCCAACGGCTGACGAGCGGCCCGACGCCAGGCGAACAGCTGCTGCGGGGACAAAGCGTATCGCCGCGCCACCGCGCTAACGGTCGAGCCGGCTTCGTAGCTTTCCGCCACGATCCGCGCCTTCTCCTTCGGCAGCCATTCGCGCCGCCGACCGGAGCCCGTGAACACCTCGAACCGGCGCGCGGGCTCGTGATCGCTGGATTTAAGCGTAAGCTCTGAAATCGTCATGTGTCGAAGCCCTCAAAGGCTCCGAACATCGTCCTTCACGCCGATCACCGAAAGGTGCCGTCGGGACATCGCTTACAAAAGACCTTATCGACACCATCGGACAATGCCGCATTTGAACTCACGAGCATGAAATTGTCTCGCAATTTCTCTGTCTCACAATAGGGGTGCACTCCATCACTGTCCGGGAGTTAGTGAAAACGGTGTCCGGACTTGCCGGAGAAGGTGTCCAGGACTTGCTGAAACACGCGGCCGGGCCGCCAGCGACTTGCGCGATTGGGTATAAAACTATGCGAGAAAATCGGCTTCAAACGCGCGCTGTCGCTGTCGCCCGCAAGCTCGCCGTCATCATGCACGCGACGCCTAACGCTCGAACTCTGCAGCGCCCATGGCGTGAAGCGCGACAGACGCAGGAGTGATCCACGCCGGCGGCACACACCCTCCTTGCCGCTCCGCAATCGCGGAGCGGGTTAGTCCATACTACACTATGCAAGACCTGTCATTATTGGCGGGATGAACAGTCGTGGCCAAGCAGTTTGCAACTGAACATAAGAGTTCCAATGAGACGAAAATGGCACCAAGATTGGTTCGGATAACGGTCGGTTCTTCGCGGTCGGGATTGAGCGATGACATTGGTCGCCTCCATGTTGCGCGGATGTGCATCCTCAGTCTGCCTGCTGAGGTGGTCGCTATCCACGTCCCATGGATCCGGCTGTGTGCGCCGCGGATATCACAGAAGCTTCCATATTCACACTGTCGCTTATAAGGAGTCTCCGCATGATTCATGCAGAAAATGCTAAAGCTACGTGGGGCAGCCTACGCGCTTACTATCGATCGACCCCAGCTTGGCTTTTCCTCCAACGATGACGCGGCCATCCGATGATGAGAACTCAAGAACTCCTCCGCTCACTGATGCCTGCAGCGCCCGCAAGTCCGTCCTACCCAGGAGCCTCGCCCAATATGGGTAGAGCTTGCAATGCGCTGACACGCAAACTTGATCCTCATCGATGGCGATTCTCGGCGAAAAGAACCTTGATACGAAATCAAATTCGCTGAGCGCTCCGTCTCGATCAGCCAGAGCGGTGAGAGCAACACCGCGGCAATCTATCTGAGCTATGCTGCGAAAATTCGGCACATAATTAAGAACGACATGTTCGTCGTCGACGATAACAACATAATCATCATATGCCTTCCGAATCTCTTTGACCTGGATATTCATGCATCGTTGGACAACTTCGTATTCCATCGGATCCGCAGGACTCGTGTCAATAACCGGAAGCGCGACTTGTACGATATCGCCTTTCCGCCAAGCCTCTAGATGCCCGCTCCGGGAATGATAGAAGATTCGATTGGAACGACCATAACCGGCGCAAAACAGCCAATAGGTCGCTGCCAACGTTCCATGTCCGCAGAGGTCCAGTTCGGAATTTTGCGTGAACCACCGAATTTCGAAATGGTCTGTCTCCTCTAAGGCGCGAAGAAACACTGTCACAGGCTGGCGGAAATATTGCGCCAGCAGCAGGCACTCGGCCATCGGTGGATATTTACTATAAAGCACGACTGCCGCCGGATTGCCGGCGAACCGGTCATCCGCAAACGCATAGACCACCTCTGACGACAGGTCGCCACGCGAACGGCTCGGACCGAACATTTCCTCGCTCAAATCTTGCCGTAGAATAGAACCGTTGTTGGCTGTCATGTATCAAACTCCTGCGGCCATCGATCCAGACATGTCACGGCTAAGAGTTCCGCTCTTCGCTCGGATACGCCTGCCGCGCCTCGGCTCTGGCACTTTGATGTAAAAACCCGAATGGTTCGGTTCGCATGATCGGAACCAGCTTGGACTCCATGTCCACTGCGTCCACCAGCCTCGCATAAGTCCCGGCTATTGCGAACTCCCGCAGAACACCTCTCATCTCGCGAATATCACGCGTGGTATCGTGCGCAAGAAACGAATATTCGGGTCTGCCCGCGATGTCGCGAATGTAAACGGGTGTCGACACGTCAATCGCGCCGCCTCCGAAATCGGCGAGCCCTTGCAAGTTGATCGTCTTGCTGTAAGGCACATCCGCTACGACTTCGCACCGGTGCACATGAGTAAAGCTTGACGTGCCCAGGCCGACGATTAAACTAGCTGAACGGCTTATCTCGCCAAAAATCGAGTCGTCACCGAACGGACTGCATTTCCACCAGTCGGCTTCGCACAATTCCCGCGTACTCGGGCCGGTCACGACCATTGAATAAGCGGGATGTTTGGTGCGCCCAGCCGAAAGCTCTCGCATGACAATATCGGCCAAAACTCCTGTTTCGGACTTGTCTTTTGCCCAGTGAAAAGACCGAGTGGCGCAGTAACTCAATGTGAATGCTGGAAGAATAACGGTAGACGACGCGGAGACGCGCTCTATCCCTTCAAGAAGAACAGCCGTTACCTCCTTGGCAGTCACATTCCTTAAAGCTACAAGCGATGAGTGCAGTACAACCGTGCTGGGCGCATGATTTTCAATGTATTCAATAATTTGGTCCAACTCGTCCCTAAATTCGGCACCCTGTCCGCTCTTGCCTGTGGTGCTCGCATGAGATTCGCTGCGATCCACCGGTTGAATTCGCTTTGCCCACTCCCCGAGGGACAGGTCTTGCTCTTGATAGACGTCCTCGCCAAACATGAGGCCGGCTTCGGCCAACTTGAGTTGGATATCGAGGAAGTTCAGTGAATCTATGTCGCACTCCCGAGCTATTAAGTTGGGGAATACCCATCTTCTCTTGGCGGCGTGCACCGCTTCCAGCAAATGATCCAACGGTGACCCCGCCGAATGTTCGGTCTGAGGTGTGGCATGGTTCATGTTCTCCCTGAGCGCCTCCTTGGCAATTCTCTCAAGGGCGCGATTGTCGAGTTTTCCATTGGCAGTAAAAGGAAGCGAATCGAGAGGCACAACGAGCCTTGGGACACGATCGCTCGGCAGCGCATCCGCCAGCCGTCGGGAAAGGTCATCTACGTCGGCGCTCGCAGGCGTCACCATGCAGACCAACTCCTGGCCCTTGCCGTCGTCCCTATCTACCACGATTACTGCCGAGTCGGCGCATAGGCCCGTCCGGTCGATCGCGCTGGTAATTTCCCCTTTTTCCAGTCGCATTCCTCGATATTTGGTCTGATCGTCCTTTCTTCGGACAAATCGCAATCCATGTTCTTCCGATGCCACGACATAATCACCAGTGCGGTACAGCACTTGCTCGCCGTTGGCCGTCGTGTGAGGCACGAAGCGCAGTTTCGTTTCAGGTCGGTCAGCCACATAGCCTTCGGATGTCTGCAATCCTCCTACCCAGAGCTCGCCCTCGACTTCAAGCTCCACGTTGCACTGGTTCTCGTCCAGAACGAAGAAATCCATGTTGGATACCGGTTTTCCCGTGAACATCGGGAGGTCCAAATCACCACGAGGGCAATAGTAGTAATTGACGGCAACACAGCATTCGGTCGGCCCGTAGCTGTTTATTAGCGCCGTACCGGGAAGAATTGAATAAAACCGTCGCCTAAGTGAATCGGGTAGGGGTTCACCCCCGCAGATCACATACTTGAGTTCGGTGAACCGCCTCGCCATGTAGGGTAGACGTTCAAGAGTTCCGAGGAAGCTGCGCAGCAGTGTTGGAACCATCTGAATGACATTTGTGCCGCTTTGAATTAGAAACTCGGTTGTTTGAATTAGCTGTGTTGCTAATTGTGTGGTGGGCAAAACAATCGTTCCGCCGGTCGCAAATGGTACGAAGAACTCGGGGATCGCGAAATCGAATGCTGGCCGCGAAAGCTGCGCGATGCTGGCATTCTCTGAGAAATCAATCATGTCGATATACCAGTCGACCAAATTCAGAAGAGCTGGTTGGGACACTGGTACGCCTTTCGGAACTCCGGTGCTCCCTGAGGTGTGCATGATGTACGCGATGTTTGTGAACCCAGAGTTGGTGCCCCCGCGTGAAGTTCGCTCGACGCGAAGCGAACCATTGGGATCATAGCTCACAACGGCACTGGCGTTCGTTTTTGAAAGTATATTCTCCAGTCGCTCGTCCGGTTCCTGTGGATCGGCAGGCACGAAAGCAACGCCCATCATTTGAGTGGCAAGGATGACCGTAACCAAATCGACTGATCGGGGTAATTTAACAACGACGGCATCGCCGGGGCGAATTCCCGTGGCCTCAAACTGTCCCTTAAGATTGACGGTCGACGTCTCTAATTCGCCGTAACTTACATCGCCTCTCCCATTCGTGCGGATAGCTGGATTTTCTGGAAATTTGTGGAATGTATTGGCGATGACGTCGGCTATTTTGTCGTCGCCAAAACGCGAGGGTTGGCGCAAACCGGAAAGCGTCGGTATCAAAGCATGCATGGTAGGCGTTTTCATATCGTGCTTTCTCAGCAGTGTGGTCTGGTTCGGTAGCGTTGACAATTGGCGTTTCTAAACACTTTTAGCCAAAGTGCTCTTACCGCTTTGGGAATATAGACCGGACAGCGCAGTATGCTGTGTTAATTATTTGTATAATTTTTTTTAGAAGTGTAAAATACTGGTGGGCACAACTTGTGCGGAGTGCCTACCCTCCAGATCCGATCCCGCCGCCTTCGGCGTCACCGTAAAGCCGGCAGCGTTGCGGCCGCCCTTCCGTTCCTGCCGCAGGCACAGCGGCTCGCGATCAACTCCTTCAAGGGCGACTTGAGTGCGCTCACCACCGAGTTCTTCCGCACGACAGCGGACAAGATCGCGCGCGGCGGCTCGACCGGAACGGGCCGCACCTCCGAGAGCCCGGCGCCGACAGCCGGTCTCGGGCAGCCTGCGTTCAATACATTGCCGAGCGAGCGGCGGAGCCCCAGTCGATGCTGATCGAGGATTGGGCGGGCGAAGTCGCTGGATCGACCTATCTGGAAGAGAATTTCCGCATACCCCGCTCGACGCTGCATCGCTGGCAAACGCGCAACGAGGTTATCGCCCTACGCAAGGGCGGGCGCAAGCATGTCTTTCCCCTTGCCCCAGTTCGTCGACGGCAGGCCGGCGCCAGGGATCAGCGGGGTGCTGTCCCTCATTCCCAATCCAGGGCTGGCCTGGTTTTGGTTGGTCCGTCCTTCGGCCGATCTCGATGGTCGTACTCCAATTGAAATGCTCAAGCACGACAGGGCGCGCAAGGTCATCCTCTATCCCGGCGACATAGCTGCGGAGGACGCGAAGAAAGACCGCGCCGGCCGCACGCACGCGGCCCGCGCGACCTATATGCGGGGCCTGTGTGTCTATCGGCAGGCCATCGGCCGGCCCGTGTATCCCGACGCGAATGGATCGCTGCGCATCACCTGGGGCAAGGTGACAGGGCGAGCGCGCGACGGGCAGATTTGGACGCCGTTCACCGCGGCCGAGGGACTTCCGGCCAAGCACACTGGCAAGGGCGAGTTCGATGCGCCGGATGCCGCGGTTGAAGCGATTCGGGCCAAGGATTATGGCCCATATGTCGCGCCAGCGCTGGGCACATTGCCGGTCGACTTCATGTCCACGGTCGACATCACCCACGGCAACAGCGGCTCGGCGACGCTGAACGCGCGTGGCGAGTTGGTTGGTCTCGCGTTCGACGGCACGCTCGAGGGCGTGATCTCGGACTGGGCCCCCGACGCGGACCGCAATCGCAGCATCCATGTCGATAGTCGCTCGATGCTCTGGACCATGGACAAGATCGACGGCGCGGGCACGGTTGCTCAAGGAAATGGGAGTGCGGCCGACATCGCGCCCCTGAGCGGATAGAAAACTTTGGTGAATGTCATATATGTTCGATCGGCTCTTCCAGGCCTCGCGGCGGAGCTTAGTCGCGACAGGAATGTCCCTGGACACCAGCTTGTCCATGAGCCGGGAAAAGCCGCGCCGCTACTGTTCCTGCCACACCACATTGGTCCTTGACCTCCTTCCCGAGGCGATCCCTCGCTGCTAAGCCGCAGTTCGCAGATGTCGGGATCGTCAAGGACGTGCTCTAGGGGTCGGAACAAGAACTGTTCCCAGCGACACGCTAAGGTCGAACGGAGCATGAACGTCATGCGGCGTGGCGTAACCGAGCCGGAAGTCTGAGCGACCGGAAGCCTTCAGGCATCTGATGTTCTGCATCCCAGGTGTAGATGCCGGTCAGATTGATGTGTTCCCAGCTCAGCGGCGAGACGTGCTTGAGCAGGTGATCCGGAATCTCGCGATGCATTTTGCCTAAGTGGGTGACGGCCCGTTCGATATAGACCGTATTCCAATGCACGATCGCGCTAACGACGAGGTTGAGGCCGGAGGCGCGAAACGCCTGGCTTTCGAATGATCGGTCGCGGATTTCGCAGCGCTCGTGGAAGAAAACGGCGCGCTTCAGTTTATGCGCAGCTTCGCCCTTGTGAGGCCGGCTTGGCAGCGCCGACGCAATATCGGACTTGAGTACCATTCGATCATGAACAGTGATCGCTCGACCCGACCGAGTTCCCGTAGCGCCCTTGCGAGCTGGGTTTCCTTCGGAGATGCGGACAGCTTCTTCAGGATCGTAGACGGCACCACGGATCGCGTCGTGATCGACGCCGCCAGATGGAGCAGATCGTCCCAATGGTCGAGAATCAGATTGGTGTTGATCGGCGCGCCAATGTGGGTCGACAGCGCCGGATATGCGTCGCCTTTCTCGAATGTGTGGAATTTCCGGTCCTTGAGGTTGCGCAGCCGAGCCGCAAAGCGTTTGCCGATCAGGGCGAACAGCCCGAAGACGTGATCACTCGCGCCGCCCGTATCGGTAAAGTGTTCCTGGATGTCGAGGACCGTGTCCTGATCGAATAGCCCATCGAGTACATAGGCCGCCTCGCTTTCGGTCGGACTGATGGGCAGAATGCTGAAGTAGCCATACTGATCGGAAAGATGGCTGTAGAATTTCGATCCGGGTTCGCTGCCGTAATGCAAATTGATGTCACCGCGCTTTGCAGCTCGGTCGCTCGCGCGGAAAATTGTCCATCGGACGATGAGGTTGTTCCGTTGCCCCACAGTCGAGAATGCGGATGTCGGGTGTGTGCATCGGTGATACATGCTTGCGCCGCGCGATATGTCTCCGACCGAGCGTGGCAGGTGCGCATCCAGCCGATCTGGTGAGCGTTGATGCCTTTGGACGCGCTCGCCATTGGCTTCGGACCGAGGTTGGTCGCATCGGCTAGCATGCCGGCCAGCATGGCCGAGACATTTCTTGGGACGTCTCCGGTGCGAACATGCGTGAAGAAATCCGCAAAGCCGGTCCATTCGTGCACTTCCCTCAAGAGGTCCGGCACCTCGACCAACGGATACATGTCGCTGATCTCGCCGTTCAGTTC
Organism: Mesorhizobium sp. M0119; assembly: GCF_040322615.1. Classification (NCBI taxonomy): domain Bacteria; kingdom Pseudomonadati; phylum Pseudomonadota; class Alphaproteobacteria; order Hyphomicrobiales; family Phyllobacteriaceae; genus Mesorhizobium; species Mesorhizobium sp. M0119. The sequence continues at coordinate 4,283 of NZ_JAMYTU010000049.1, read as the reverse complement.
CTCGGCCGCCGCCGGAACCTCGCCAGCCGTTGGCGTCACGATCAACGTCCCGGCTGCAAGACGAACACCTTCGAGCTTTCCGGACCGTGCTCTGTGCGCGAGGCGCTTCAGGTTGAAGTCGAGCATCGACGCGCTTCGGCAAGCCACTGCGCGCCGTCACCTTGGACGCCCAGTCCAAGGCGATCCTCCTCCTTCATGGTTGTGAATGTTGACCGCGGCATAAGATGGTCGTTGATTGGCCGGAAGGATCGGCTGCCATCGACCCAAATGTCCGCAGATCTAAGCCGGTCCCGCAAAGCCGCGAGCGTGGCGATTTCGTAAAGTCGGCGTCAGATCTCCCGTTGCCGAAGATGAGTATCCGAGCAGCTTGGCTGAGGTGGGTGACCGGGACGCGATCCGGAAGCGCCCGCCGCTTCTCGGCATAGAGCCGTTTCAGCAGCGAAATCGCCGCAAGAAGCGGATCGTGCGGCGCGCTGAGCGGAACGTGAACGCATGTAGGAACGCACCGGCATATTTGTTGACTGTTGCATATTGCTCTGCCGCCAAGCTCAACGGCGACGCCTCATTGTCTTCGACCATCGACTCGAGCTCGGGCTTGATCCGGAGCAGCCGGTGCCACCCAACTTCCTGATCGAGAACCTCCAATGCGTTCTGGCCATGGTCGTTTGCGGATTGCAGCGCAGTGATGGTTTGGAGAAACAGGCGCAGCGCGTTGGCGGTATCCGGTCGGCAGTCCATGTGCCGCTGCTTCTTGCGGTTGTTGGCTTGCGAGAACAACCTGCCCATCAGCTTGATGAACATCGACACTGAATCGTCGGTGAGCTTCTGGCCTAGATTGATAACCTGCGCCACGATCAGCGCGTGTCGACGGCTGGCACTGAAGTCGTTGGCCAGCCATGCCGGTGTGGCGTTGCCCGCACGGATCATCTGATCCCACCGTCCGGAGGATATGCGCATCTGCAATTTCGGATCGATCTCCAGCGTGCGCAAAAAGGCGATCCGTTCGGTGAGTCCGACCAGGTTTGACGCACCTGGCGCATCCGGCGCCGATCGCAGCCAATGAAGGCGCGTCTGGCCGAGGGCCGGGTCAACCTCCAACAGCCTGTCCAATAACGTAAGCCGATCGGGCGGAATACCTTCGACGAGTTCTTTCTCAGCCCGTCGGCGGGCTATCGCGCGACCGCCGAGGCCGATCTTCTCGATGGAATGCAGCGAGGGCAGGAGTGCGTTTCGCTTCCGGAACTCGGCAATGACTGCTGTCGCGATGGGCAACCCGTGATCGCCATTGGCCGCCGCCGCATCGATTGCAGCCACAAGGGCGGCACGGCGATCGTCTCTGGATGCAGCCCGGAGGCCGAGGTAAGCCATCAACGAACGGCTGTGATCGAAACGCGTCTGTACTCGATGTGCATAGAAGGCGTAGAGGCGCGCGTCGATACCGAGCTGATCCGCAAGATAGTTGATCACGGCCGCGGGTGGCCGCTCGTTGTCCCACAAGAGTCGCCCCGTTTGTCGCATCGTGCAGAGTTGAACGGCGAAGCCCAGCTTGTTCTGCGGTCGCCGGCGGAGTTCGCATTCCAATCTATCTGCCGGGTCCAGTGTAAAGTGACGGATCAGACTATCCTCGTCCGTCGCTATCCCCAGAAGTATCGCCGCTTCCTTTGAACTGACAAGCCGTCTTCTACCCACCCGCCTTCTCCCTCGGCACACTAAATTCCAAGGGGTAGTGGTTCGCCATCGGCCGGAGGCTTTCAACCAGCCCGGTGGCTTCATCTACAGATCTATGCGCGTGTTCGCACTTCGTTCGACCTTAGCGTGTCTGCGGGAACAGTTCTTGTTCCGACCCCAATATGCCGACTCCAGAGTGGTGCGCGCGACGCTTGGCGCCTTCGTCTCAAACTTCCGCTCTGTGACGCCGGATGCCGTCGTGCAGAAACAATATATCGACCGCACCTATGCGTTGCTCAGAACCACGGATTCCGCGACCGAAAATCAATGCGTGGTTCCGGTCGAGTTCGCCGTTCGAAAAGGCAAAGAGTGCCACGGTAGCCATCGAGGTCAACAACATCGTGGCATTGTCCAACCAGTCCTACCAGATCGACTGGACCGAGTTCGAGCGCGACCGGAAAGGCAAGGAGACAGCTGTCCGCCGCTTCCGCGGCATTGCCACGGTGACACTGACCCCGCCACAGGACGAGGGCGTCATCCGCCTCAACCCGATCGGTCTTTATCTCCGCGATTTCGACTGGACCGCACAGCTTTGAAAGGCATGGCCACGGACATGAACATGAGAACAAACAGGCACTGCGCCGGGCTGATCCTTGCCTGGCAAGCGGGCTGATCACAGGAACCGCTTTGATGTCGGACGCGCTTGCGGGCGATGTCTCCGCAAACGAAGCAAAGGGCATAGATATTTCCGGCAAGTGGCGGGGCAGCCGCGGCCTTGTAACCAGGGGCGACGACGGCAAGGTCGTGTTCCTTTATGGCGAGGTGCAGCCTTCCGTGGTCTGCTCGCCCTTGCAGGTTTGCGATATCGAACTCCAGCCCGGTGAGGTGGTGCGGGACGTCCTTGTCGGCGACACCGTCCGCTGGAAGGTAGAGCCCGCGACATCGGGTGCCGCCCGGCAGGGAATCCATCTGATCGTCAAACCGTCCGAGCCCGGTCTCGTAACCTCCACGGGGATAACGACGTCGACGCGCACCTACCATATCCAGCTGAAATCCCATCCGACGCAATATATGGCGCGGGCCGGATTTGAGTATCCGGAAGATGTGTTAGCCAAGCTTGCCGACATCAATGCCAGGCTGGAGTCAAGCACGGTCCCCGGCGCGGGGTAATCGCCGAACAGCTCAGCTTCTCCTACTCGGTTTCCGGCAGAGCCGGCTGGCGGCCGACGCGGGTCTATAGCGACGGGCAGAAGAACTACATCCAGTTCCCGCGCCGCATCTCCGGCCAGGACGCACCAGTGCTGTTCGTCGTTTCCGGTGGCCAGAACCGGATCGTGAACTACCGGATGAAGGCCGACATGATGATCGTCGACTATAATGTCGATAAGGCCGTTTTGGTGTCAGGTGTTGGCTGGAAACAGGAAAAGGTGACGATCCGGCGGGGAGGGCGGTGATGAGAGGTTGTGCCATTCGCCAAATCCGACAGCTCGCCACCGCGGGCCTCGTTCTCCTCCTTCTTTCCGGATGCCAGACCGGTTCCGACGGCCTGGTCGCCAGCGACGCGCCGCCAGATGTTTCCGGTCTAGCGGCGAGCGCCATCGCCGGCGATATGGTCAGCCGTCTGGCAGAGCAGATCGGGCCGGAAGGTGACGATTGCTCTCAAGCGGATTCCTCTCCCTTCGGCCAGGCGCTGGAGGCGGCGCCCAAGGGCGGGGTTACGCCGTCGTCACCGACCAGAAAACCGATCCCAACAAGACCGTGATCGCGATGATCGGCCGTTCGGTGGCAGCGGACCGCCCATCGTCGCCTACCGCTTCGAAGACAGCCGTGCCGGCGAATGTGTCGCCCGCCATCTGGACGGCTATCGCGGCATCCTGCAGGTCGACGGATACGCCGCCTATAACCGGCTGGCCCGATCGGATCGGGGCAATGACGGCGTGACGCTGGCGGCGTGCTGGTCGCACGTGCGGCGCAAGTTCTACGAACTGCATGCCGCAGGCTCCTCCGTTATTGCCTCGCAGACGGTGGCGCAGATGGCCCCGCTGTGGGCCGCCGAGGAGGCCGTGCGCGGCCAGGACCCGGTAGTTCGGATAGCTGCGCGTCAGGAGAAATCCGCCGCCGTCGTTGCCGCTCTCTTTGCGCTGTGGGAAAAGGAGCTGCCGAAGCTGTCGGGAAAATCGAAGCCCGCCGAGGCGATCCGCTATGCGCTCGGCCGGCGTGCCGCGCTGGAGCGCTTCCTCACCGACGGCCGCATCGAAATCGACTCCAACACCGTCGAGCGCGCGATCAGGCCACAGACAATTACCCGAAAGAACAGCCTCTTCGCTGGCAGCGACGGCGGTGGACGGACATGGGCCACCATCGCCACGCTGCTGACCACCGCCAAGATGAATCAGGTCGATCCGTACGCCTGGCTCACCCAGACCCTCGAGCGCATCGCCAATGGCTGGCGAAACAGCGATATCGAGGCGCTCATGCCTTGGAACTACCAGCGCTAAACGGCATCAGCTACGCGCTTACGCTCAGACGTTGGAGGGTTTCGGTGTTCCTGTGATGTGCGTGTGGCGTGCAGTTTGCCAGGAACTCTATGCCCCAGCGCCACAGCGCCGGATCCA
>NZ_JAMYTU010000048.1:0-35527 GCF_040322615.1 Mesorhizobium sp. M0119 | reverse complement strand
GTCCCCATGTTCTCAGTCCCCATGTTCGCGGTCCCCGTGCTCGCGTTCCCCGTGTTCACGATCCTTGCCCCCGCGCCGTCTGCGGCGCTTGCGGCGCTTGCGATCTCGGCCTTCGCCTTCCTCGCCGGACCTTGGCTGCTGCGGCTGCTGGACAGGGCGTGGCTGCTCGGCCTGCACCGGTGCCTCGTCTTCCTCCTCGATGACGATCTCGTCCTCGGGTTCTTCCGGCTCGACATAGGCCGGGAACGTGCGCGCCTCGACGAAGCCTTCAGGCTTTTCGGCCAGCGCGCCGCGGAAGATGGCATAGTGTTGTGCACCGACCGTGTCATCGGCTTCGATGGTGATGGTCACGCCGAAGCGGTGCTCGAATTCCACCAGTGTGCCGCGCTTGTGATTGAGCACATAGAGCGCGGTCGCTGCCGGCGTCCGCACCGTGATGTGGCTGCGCGAATCCTTGAGCAGGAATTCCTCGATTGCCCGCACCACCATCAGCGCGACCGACGAATCGGAGCGCACATGGCCGGTGCCGCCGCAATGCGGGCACGGCTTCATGGTCGATTCCAGCACGCTGGCGCGGATGCGCTGGCGCGACATCTCCATCAGGCCGAAATGCGAGATGCGGCCGACCTGGATGCGGGCGCGGTCGTTCTTGAGGTGATCCTTCAGCCGCTTCTCGACGGAGCGGTTGTTGCGGTTCTCCTCCATGTCGATGAAGTCGATGACGATGAGGCCGGCGAGATCGCGCAGCCTCAATTGCCGGGCGACTTCCTCGGCGGCTTCCAGATTGGTGTGGAGTGCGGTGTCCTCGATCGAGTGCTCCTTGGTGGAACGGCCCGAATTGACGTCGATGGCGACCAGCGCTTCCGTCTGGTTGATGATGATGTAGCCGCCGCTCTTCAGCGTCACCTGCGGCTGCAGCATGCGGTCGAGCTGCGCTTCGATGCCGCTGCGCACAAAGATCGGCGTCGTGTCGCGGAACGGCTGAACCACCTTGGCGTGGCTCGGCATCAGCATGCGCATGAAGTCCTTGGCCTCGCGGTAGCCTTCTTCGCCGGAAACCAGGATCTCGTCGATATCCTTGTTGTAAAGGTCGCGCACCGAGCGCTTGATCAGGCTGCCTTCCTCGTAAACCAGGGCAGGGGCCGTGGATTGAAGCGTCAGATTGCGGACGTTTTCCCAAAGCCGCATCAAATATTCGTAGTCGCGCTTGATCTCTGCCTTGGTGCGGCTTTCGCCGGCCGTACGCAGGATAACACCCATGCCTTGCGGCACTTCGAGATCGGCTACCACTTCCTTCAGCCGCTTGCGGTCCTGCGCGTTGGTGATCTTGCGCGAAATACCGCCTCCGCGTGCCGTGTTCGGCATCAGCACCGAATAGCGGCCGGCCAGCGACAGATAAGTGGTCAGCGCTGCACCCTTGTTGCCGCGCTCTTCCTTGACGACCTGCACCAGCAGGATCTGCCGGCGCTTGATCACTTCCTGGATCTTGTACTGGCGGCGCACCGGCTTGCGCCGGTTGCGCACTTCTTCCAGCGCGTCTTCGGCGCCGACCGATTCGACCTCGTGATCGTCCGGATGCGAGGATTGCACCTCTTCCAGCATGCCGCGATCATTGTCTTCGGAGGTTGCTTCGCCGCTTGTCTCGGTCCCGCTTGTCTCGACCCCGCTTAGCTCGACTTGCGGGACAGCTTCCGAGATTACGTCGGCATCGACGCTGGCAGCGATGGTACTGGATCCGCCTTCGGACGGCTCGGTCTCGCCGCGATCGGCGACTTCATCGCTCTGCCCGGCGGCACCCTCGCTCTGTCCGGCAATGTCGGACATGGTGTCGTCGGCAGCGGCATCCAGGTTTTCTGCGATGGCATCTTCGCCGTTCTCGCCATTCTCACCGTCGGATGCGCCTGCCTCGCGCCTGTGCTCGCCGCGGTCGCGGCTCTTGCCGCCACGCCGGCGTCCGCGCTTGCCACGGTCGCGGCTCTGGCGGTCCTCGCCTTCGGCGGCTTCCTCGTCCTCTTCGTCCTGGGCCTCCTGTGCTTCTGCACGCAGCAGCGCCTGACGGTCGGCGACCGGAATCTGGTAGTAGTCGGGGTGTATTTCACTGAAGGCGAGGAAACCGTGACGGTTGCCACCATATTCGACGAAGGCTGCCTGAAGGGAAGGTTCGACGCGCGTTACGCGGGCGAGATAGATATTTCCTTTGAGCTGCTTCTTGTCCTGGGATTCAAAGTCGAATTCTTCAATACGGTTACCGCGAACGACGACAACGCGTGTTTCCTCCGGGTGGGAGGCGTCTATCAGCATTTTGTTGGGCATTATTTCGTTTCCTCCCGGCAGCCGTCGGCCGCAGCTTGCAGGACAATGCCCGCTGCCGTGGACCCGGAACGTGGGTGCCGGATAATTGAACGTCCGCCGGCCGCTGCCTGAGCGCCATGGCGGTGCCGCCCGCAGCCGTAGTGGCGCGGTTTGTTGCGGACCTTTCCATGATTGCGCTTGAAGCCATCGTCACCAGCAGAACCTTTTGAACTAAAGCCCGGGAAAAACCGGACCAGCTTGTTTGCTCATACAGAGCCGGCACGGGACAATCCCGGCCGTTTTGCTCACGCAGGCGATTCCCCCGCCACGGGAGCACGCCTGCGAAAATCGTCGCGATCACCGATGCCTTCTTCGCCTGAAGCGAAAGGAGCCGTCTTGCGTCTGACCTGTAGCAGTAAGCTGCGGAGGAGGACGGTTCCAGGATTGCAGTGATCCACCATCGCTTTTATGATTTGGCGGGTTGGAAGGCAACCCCGATTCCCGATGCCGGCAAAAAGCCGTTCCGCAGCGGAAGCACAGGTCCCAAGCCTTCCATGAAAAGGCTTGGTTAACCTTCTCTGGATACCAATCGTTAATCGAGTTCGCGGCCTGCCAGCACTTTGACAAGCAATAAGGCACTTCGACAAGCAATCGGGCATGACGCCAAACGGGAGCGACTGGTAGAAAGATGGGACTGGCAGGCTTCGCAGACAAGGGCCGTCATCATGGAGGCCGGTTCTTCCGCACCGCCTGCCTGCTGCCGCTGATCCTGGCTTGCCTGCTCCTTTCGCCGCTTTCGCGTGCTGCCGACGCACCGCTCGGTGCAATAAGCTACAAGATGGCCGGCGATGCCACCAAGATGCGTATCGTCATCAATTTCGACCGCGAGCCGGACATCAAATGGTTTCTGCTGCGCGGCCCAAATCGTCTGGTCGTCGATCTGCCGGCCACGAGATTCGCCCTCAATGCCAAGGATGTGAAGCCGCGCGGGCTTGTCCGCGCCGTGCGTTACGGCGAACTCGGCGAGGGGAAATCGCGGCTGATTCTCACCGGCAAGGGACCGTTCGCCGTCGACAATCTCGACGTGCTCAAGAACGATGACGGCAACGGCTACCGCATCGCCATCGACATGTCGGCGGCGTCGCAGCGGGAATTCGATGCAGCGCTCGCCAATCAGGCGCTGACCACCGGTTCGACGGTCTCCGCCGGCAAGGCCGGCAGGGTCGGTACCGGGCCGGTCTCCAATCCGGGCCATCGATTCACCGTCGTCATCGATCCCGGCCATGGCGGCATCGACGGCGGCGCCGAAGGCCTGAACGGTACGGTCGAAAAGAGCGTGACGCTCGCCTTCGCCATGGAACTGCGCGACAAGCTCGCCGCCAGCGGCAAATACGACATGTTCCTGACGCGTGAGACCGACGTGTTCCTGCGGCTCGACGATCGCGTGCGCATTGCCCGCCAGCATGAGGCCGACCTGCTCATCTCGATCCATGCCGACACGATCAGCCTCAAGGGCATCCGCGGCGCAACCGTCTACACCGTGTCCGACAAGGCTTCCGATCCCGAGGCGCAGGCGCTTGCCGACCGTGAAAATCTTTCCGACCAGTTCGCCGGCATGGAGATCAAGGACGACAGCAAGGAAGTGACCGATATCCTGATCGACCTGATCCGCCGCGAGACTCATAATTTTTCGATGAGCTTTGCCCATACACTCGTCGGCCAGCTTTCCACCAGCGTCGGCCTGATCAATAACCCGCAGCGTTCTGCCGGCTTCAAGGTGCTGAAGGCGCCGGACGTTCCATCCGTGCTGGTCGAACTCGGCTATCTGTCGAACGCCAAGGACGAAGCGCAGTTGCTCAGCGCCGATTGGCGCAACAAGGCGACCCAGAGCATAACCAACGCCGTTGCACTGTTTGCTTCGGCCAAGAGCGGAACGGGGGCCGGAGGCTGAAATGCCCGCCGGCGCCCACAACCTGAAGCAGCGTTGCACGGCGACAACACCCTGTGCTTTTATTTCCGGCATTCGAAACCGAAATTCCACGCTGCCGTATTTTGCCCACATGGTCGCGACATGGGTTTTGCGATTACGGTTTGGGATCGTCCCGAAAGCTTGCGTGAAGGGCGGCTTCGTTTAGGAAATTCCCGAACCAAGGACTGGAGCGGGTATGATTCGTCTCATTGGCTATTTCTTCGGCATCGGCACGACGCTGGCCCTTGTGGTCGCGGCGGGCGTGGCGATCTATATCGGCCATTTGTCGAAGGACCTGCCCGATTACGAGGTGCTGGCCAAATATGAGCCGCCGGTGACGACCCGCATCCACGCGTCGGATGGCGCGCTGATGGCCGAATATGCGCGTGAGCGGCGGCTTTATCTGCCGATTCAGGCGATCCCGGATCGTGTCAAGGCGGCCTTCCTGTCGGCCGAGGACAAGAACTTTTACAACCACCCCGGCATCGACGTGACCGGCCTTGGCCGCGCCATTGTCGTCAACCTGCAGAATGTTGGCTCGGGCAAGCGCCAGGTAGGCGCCTCGACGATTACCCAGCAGGTGGCGAAGAACTTCCTGTTGTCTTCAGACCAGACCTACGAGCGCAAGATCAAGGAGATGATCCTCGCCTTCCGCATCGAGCAGGCCTACTCGAAGGATCGCATTCTCGAGCTCTATCTCAACGAGATTTTCTTCGGTTTCGGTGCCTATGGCGTCGCCGGTGCTGCGCTCACCTATTTCGACAAATCGGTGAACGAGCTCACCGTGGCCGAAGCCGCCTATCTCGCCTCTCTGCCGAAGGGGCCGAACAACTATCATCCCTTCAAGCATGCCGATCGCGCCTTGGAGCGCCGCAACTGGGTCATCGACCAGATGGTCGAGAACGGTTACGTCACGCGTGAAGAAGGCGAGAAGGCCAAGGCCGAGCCGCTCGGCGTCACACCGCGCCGCACCGGCAACTATCTCTTCGCCGGGGAATATTTCACCGAGGAAGTGCGTCGCCAGATCATCGCGCGCTATGGCGAGAATGCGCTCTACGAGGGCGGCCTTTCCGTCCGTACCACGCTCGATCCGAAGATGCAGCTGATTGCCCGCAAGGCCATACAGAACGGTCTCATGAAGTTCGACACACTGCGCGGCTACCGCGGGCCGGTCACGAGCATCGACATTTCCGGCGATTGGGGCGTGCCGCTGGGCAACGTCAAGCGATTGGAAGACGTGCCAGAATGGTCGCTCGCCGTCGTGCTCGACAGCTCGGCCACCGGCCTGTCCATCGGCCTGCAGCCGACGCGCCAGATCTCCGGCGAAATCGTCAAGGACCGCGTCGAAGGCAGTGTCAGCAAGGAAGACATGAGCTTCGCCATGCGCCACGTGGTCGACGGCAGGACCGTCAAGGCGAAGTCGCCGGCCGACGTGCTGAAGCCGGGCGACGTGATTTTCGTGCAGAAGAACGAGGGCTCGGACACCAGCTACAGCTTGCGCCAGGTTCCCGAAGTGGAAGGCGGCCTGATCGCCATGGATCCGCATACCGGACGCGTCCTGGCCATGGTCGGCGGTTTCTCCTACGCGCAGTCGGAGTTCAACCGGGCGACGCAGGCCATGCGCCAGCCGGGATCGTCGTTCAAGCCGATCGTCTATTCGGCCGCCCTCGACAATGGCTATACGCCCGCCTCCGTGATCATGGACGGGCCGATCACCATCCAGAGCGGCAACACGACCTGGACGCCCAAGAACTACGACGGAACGGTGGCCGGCCCGGCGACCTTGCGCTCCGGTATCGAGAAATCGCGCAACCTGATGACGGTGCGGCTTGCCAACGACATGGGCATGAAGCTGGTCGTGGAATATGCCGAGCGTTTCGGCGTCTACGACCACCTGGCGCCGTATCTGCCGATGGCGCTGGGATCCGGCGAGACGACGGTGATGCGCATGGTGTCGGCCTATTCGATCATGGCCAATGGCGGCAAGTCGATCAAGCCGTCGCTGATCGACCGCATCCAGGACCGCTACGGCAAGACCGTCTTTAGGCAGGACGAACGCGGCTGCTCGAACTGCAACGCCGCAGAATGGCAGAACCAGCCAGAGCCGGAGCTGGTCGATAATTCCGAGCAGGTGCTCGATCCGATGACGGCCTACCAGATCACATCGATGATGGAGGGCGTCGTGCAACGCGGTACCGGCGCCACCATCAACGAACTCGGTCGTCACATCGCCGGCAAGACCGGAACGACCAACGACGAAAAGGATGCCTGGTTCATCGGCTATACGCCGAACCTCGTTGTCGGCCTCTATATGGGCTACGATCAGCCGAAAGGTCTCGGCAAGGGCGCGACCGGCGGCGGCCTTGCCGCGCCGATCTTCAAGGATTTCATGCGCGTGGCGCTGGACGGCACGCCCAATGTCGACTTCAAGGTTCCGGAAGGCATGAAGCTGATTGCGATCAATCGCAAGACCGGCATGCGGGCCAACGCAGGCGACGCCGGAACCATCATCGAAGCCTTCAAACCGGGTACCGGTCCCGCCGACAGCTATTGGGTGATCGGCATGGGTGCGGACGGCTCCAACGCCACCGGCGGGGCGCTGTCGCCGCAGGCCAACCAGGCCATCCAGTCGGGCGGCGGCGGGCTCTACTGACAATCACTACATCGGGCCGGCTTGACGATCATGGTCGAGCCGGCCCATCCCGCTTTACAGGGGCCGGCGCTTTACAGGAGACCGTGCCGTCCCTATGTATCGCGCCACCAAACCGCCATTCAGCAACAGGACAGAACAGCCAGCCATGCGCGCGGAAACGCAAAATATTGTCGACGAGATCAGGCAGGCGATCACCCTGCTGAGGAGGCATCTTTGACTGGGACCAAGCCATAAAGCGGCTTGAGTACCTGAACGTCCGTGCCGAAGATTCAAGCCTCTGGAACGAGCCGTTGGAAGCGCAAAAGCTGATGCGCGAGCGTCAGGGCCTCGAGGAAGGCATTGCCGCGGTCAAAGGCCTCACCCAGGCCCTGGAAGACAATATCGGCCTGATCGAGCTTGGCGAGGAAGAGGGCGACGAGGGCGTCATCGCGGAGGCCGAAGCGGCGATCCGCTCGATGCGCGGCGAGGCCAAGGCGCGCCAGATCGAAACGCTGCTGTCGGGCGAGGCTGATGCCAACGATAGCTATCTGGAAGTCCATGCCGGCGCCGGCGGCACCGAAAGCCAGGACTGGGCCTCGATGCTTCTGCGCATGTATACACGCTGGGCCGAGCGCCGCCGCTTCAAGGTCGAGGTGCTGGAAGTGCATGACGGCGAAGAAGCCGGCATCAAGTCCGCCACGCTGCTGATCAAGGGCCACAACGCCTATGGCTGGCTGAAGACGGAATCCGGCGTGCATCGTCTCGTGCGGATTTCGCCCTATGACAGCAATGCGCGCCGCCACACCTCCTTCGCCAGCGTCTGGGTCTATCCCGTCATCGACGATACGATCGACATCGACGTTTCCGAATCCGACGTCCGTATCGACACTTACCGTTCTTCGGGATCGGGCGGCCAGCACGTCAACACCACCGATTCGGCGGTGCGCATAACCCATCTCGCCACCGGCATCGCGGTCGCCTGCCAGGCGGAGCGCTCCCAGCACAAGAACAAGGCCAAGGCTTGGGAAATGCTGCGCTCGCGGCTTTACGAGGAAGAGCTGAAGAAGCGCGAAGCGGTGGCGAACGCCACGGAAGCGTCGAAGAGCGATATCGGCTGGGGCCACCAGATACGGTCCTACGTGCTGCAGCCCTATCAGCTGGTGAAAGATCTGCGCACCGGTGTCGAGAGCACCAGCCCGTCGAGCGTGCTCGACGGCGACCTCGACGATTTCATGGAAGCCTCGCTGTCGCAGCGGATCGAGGGTGGCGCCGGTGAAACGGTGGCCGATATCGACTGAGGCTGACGGCACCAGTCCGGCAGTACCTGGTTTCATCACGCGAGAGTTACGGCCATCGCGCGAGAGTGACGAGCTCTCAATTTGCACATACCTGTCGTTCTACAACTTTGTTTTTCGTAGAGTTTTTCAAAATCGAATTCCGCTTTTGACGCGGATGCCTCGGGCCTGCCGGTGCCAAGCCTGGAACCAGCGCGAGCCAAATCCCGTTATTGGCGATCCCGCTGCCGGGGTTGACCACGTTTCGTCAATCAGGGCGGCAGGTTGGTTCCGACTGCAGAGGTCGGCGTTCGGTTGCAACAGCAATTCCTTGCGCCAACCAACGAATCAGCTCAGCATTCATGCGCTGGGGAGGAAAAAGCATTTATGGCCGGACGCGGCGTATCTGCGACCTGACGATCCGGCCACTGGGAAGACACGTTCCGGGAACGGGCAAGCGAAATGCTTGACAACCGTTGATAGGAACTGCGCTCATGCCTGCTCTCGCACCCAGACCGGCCCCAATCGCCCGCACGGCGCGCCGACTCCTGAATTCACTTGTCGCGGCAGTGGTTTTGATAGCTGCCGCCATTCCATTCGCGGCGCCTGCTCTGGCGCATGATGCCACGCCGACCGCGGCCATGCCGCAAGGCTGGAGCTATCCCTTCTCCTGCTGCTCGGGCTATGATTGCCGCGAGGTCTCTCAGACATCGATCAGCGAACGTCCCGAGGGCTATGTCATCAAAGGAACCGGGGAAGTCGTGGCCTATAGCGACAAGCGGATCAAGAATTCGCCCGACGGCGAATATCATTGGTGCTCCGTCGCCGGCGCCAATGACGGAAAGACCATCTGCCTGTTCGTGCCCCCGTCGTCCTATTAGTGCATGTCACCCAACGTTTGCCCACGGCTTGACCCGAGGGAGTGCAGCGGTATTGGATTGACGCGCTCCAGCACTATTAACCTGCGCATCGCAGGCCGACAGGTCTGCTGACGGGGAGTTGTCAGGAGCGTTTCTTTATGGTGCCTTGCCGTAGGGGCGGCGGGCATTGTGAGGGACTGGTTCATGACCATCAAGGCAAGCTGCCACTGCAAGGCGACGACGTTCGAGGTTTCGCAAGCGCCGCAGACAGTGACGCGATGCACCTGTTCCTTCTGTTCGAAACGCGGTTCGTTGTGGGCCTATTACACCCCATCGCAATTCAGGCTTACCAGCCCGCCGGAGAATGTTTCGTTCTACCAGTGGGGATCGAAAACCATAAAACACGGTTTTTGCGCCACCTGCGGCTGCGGCACCTTCACCGAGACGCCGGACTGGTCGACAGGCGAGCCGAATTTCGACAATCCGAAGATCAGCGTGAACTCGCGGCTGTTCGACGATTTCGATCTCGACAAGGTCGAAGTGGTGGTCATCGACGGCAAGAATCTCTGGTAGCCGGGTCGAATTGCGGTGGTCGCGCGAGCCGCTGCAGGCGTGTGGAATTGAGCCGGGGAAAGCCGCGGCAGCGGCTTTTGCTGGTCCGCTTTTCGCCGCATTTCATGTTACAAGTCGCTGGAAGGGCTGATGCGGTGCGCCGTTGCGCGGCCGTGGAATGGAGAGGGACCACCATATGAAAAAGATTGTGCTCGCCGTCGTGGCGACGGCTGTGCTCGTGAGCGCATGCACCACCGATCCCTACACCGGGGAACAGAAGGTTTCCAACACCGCTGCCGGCGCCGGTCTCGGTGCTTTGGCGGGTGCCGGGCTCGGTATGCTTGCCGGCGGCAACGACCGCCGCAACGCGCTGATCGGCGCGGGCATCGGCGCGCTTGCCGGCGGTGCCATCGGTGCCACCATGGACCAGAACGAGGCCGAGTTGCGCCGGCAGCTTGAGGGTACCGGCGTCAGCGTTACGCGCACCGGCGACCAGATCATCCTCAATATGCCGTCCGACATCACTTTCAACGTCGACCAGGATGCGGTGAAGGCCGGTTTCTATCCGGTGCTGAATTCGGTGGCCCTTGTGCTGAAAAAATTCCGCCAGACCACGGTCGACGTGTTCGGCCACACCGACTCGACCGGCGGCGACGAGCACAATTTCGACCTGTCGCAGCGCCGCGCTTTGGCGGTCGCCAACTATCTGTCCGGACAGGGCGTCGATTCCCGCCGCTTCGCCGTCACCGGCTTCGGCAAGACGCGTCCGATCGCCTCCAACGCGACCGCTGCCGGCCGGGCTCAGAACCGCCGCGTCGAGATCCAGCTGTCGCCGCTCACCTGAGGCAAGCGCACGAACCGGCAGCGGCCCCGCAAGGGGCCGCTCTAATGGCTATGCCGGCCCGCCGGCCCTTCGTTCGTGGTGTCAGGACCGGGCCGGCTGATCGACAATCGCGGCAACGATCCGGCGTACGATCGGAAGCACAATCAGCAGACTGGGAAACGCGACAAGCCATGAAGCACCCCATGCATAGCTCCAGGCCGCAATAAACCCGTTCGTCCAGCCTGCGCCGATTGCCGTCGAAACCAAGACAATCGAGGACATCAGAATCGAAAGAACCAACGGCATCACCACCGCGCCGTAGGAGGGCGGCAGCTTTCTCAACTTGAAGGCTCGGTCCGGTGATGCTTGCATCGAAATCTCCCAATCAGAAAATGTGCGTAAGCGTTATTGTGAGGACGATCAGGCGGCATATGCCGCCTGCAGCGCCAATTCCCGAATGAAGCTTCGCAGCGAACGCGGCTCGCGGCCAAGCGCGGCGCGCAACGCCAGGCTGTTCCCGCCGAGGCCGTATTTGGCGTAGTGGCTGTGTACTTTGGCCAGCATCTGCAACTGGCGGTCGGTATAGGGAAGGCGGGCTTTCGCCGCCCAGTCCTGAAATGTCGGCTCGCCCGCGGAAACCGGCCGGCCAAGCGCTTGGCTCATCATGGCGACGACCTCTTCGCGGCTGTGCATACCGTCGGCGCACAGTTCGAGGGTCGCATAGGACAAACGCGCTTCGGTCAGTGCGATCGCCGCCACTTCAGCCACATCGCGGTAGTCGACACGGGCAAGTTTCGCCGTCTTTGGAAACGGCTCGGCGAAAACGCCATGCTCGAGGACGGACGGCCAGGCCGCCGCGATATTTTGCATGAAATTGGCCGGGTGCAGAATGGTGTATTCCATGTTCGTCGAATAGAGGGCAGCTTCGACGGGTACCTTGCTTGCATGGTTTTCCAGCCTCGTATTGGTGGGCTGGATCACCGACGAAAAGACGAACTTTCGAACGTCTGCTCGCGCCGCCGCCTCAACCATGGCAACCCCCATGGCGGCTTCGTCGGGAGCAAAGGCCGGTCCGATGTGAAAGACACAGTCGACACCTTTCACGGCCTGCTCAAGGCTCTGATGGTTGCGCAGATCTCCGATCGCGATCTCGGATGCGCCGGCTTTCCGGGCTTTTTCGGCACTCGCGGCGTCACGAACAAGTGCCCGAACCCTGGCCTTGCGGCGGACGAGTTCAGGCACCACCAAACCGGCAACGCGGCCTGCGGCGCCTACGACCAGGACGGTTGGACTGGGTGTTCGCATGACGATCTCCTTCCCTCGAGTCTGCCTTTCGGCCTGTGCAGGGAAGATAAAATCTAGCGAACTGCGTTACAATTGATCAATTTTGCGATAGTTTCTCCCGATTTTCGGGAGAAATACGCGATGAGCCGGATAGATGATTTCGAAGCCTTCATTGCCATTGTCGAGCATGGCAGCCTGACGGCTGCCGCACGCCGGCTGAACCGCTCGCTGCAGTCGGTCAGCCGGTCTCTGGCGACATTGGAGGAATCAATCGGGGTCGAGCTTCTGCACAGGACGACACGCCGCTCGACGCCGAGCGAAGCCGGAGCGGCCTTTTTCCAGCGCATCAAACCCGCCGTCGAGGAAATTAACGAAGCCAGGCTTCAAGCGGCCAATCGACGGTCGGAGCCGTCGGGCATCCTGCGTGTGAGTGCCCCGGTTCTGTTCGGCCCTGACTTCCTCGTGCCGGTTATCGCCGACTATATGCGGACATACCCCCGGCTCGAGGTTGACCTGCAGCTTTCCGATGAATTTGTCGATCTTGATGCCGAGGGTCTCGATCTGGCGGTAAGGATCGGCAATTTGCCGGATTCCAATTTACGTGCGAAGCGCTTGGGGGCGCTGCGGCGCGTGGTGTTCGGCGCACCGGCCTACTTCCAGCAACACGGCCGACCGGCCCATCCGCTTGAATTGCGTGAGCATGAATGCATCGTACGAACCGTTGACGGCCGCCCCGGCGAATGGATGTTTCAGATTGAAGGCAAGCCCCGGCCGGTGAAGGTCGCGGGCACCTTCCGGTCGAATTTGATGATATCGATCTATGCAGCCGCGGTTCACGGCTTGGGTTTGGGCTACTCGCCGCTTTGGCAGGTAAAACACCTGGTGGACGATGGCCGCCTGGAACTGGTTCTAACCGAATTCGAGCCGGTGCCGGTGCCGATACACGCCGTGTGGCCGGAAGGCAGATCATCCTCAGCCAAAGTCCGCGCTTTTCTGGACCTGCTGGCATCCCGCCTGGAGCTCAAGAACCTTTAGGGCAAAGCGATGCAAGCCCTGGAAATGTGCCACGGAAGGGTGTCATCTGGAAGGAGCTGCGCGGCCATGGGACGCGCGAACGCCGTCTCAGACCTTGGCGACGATCCGCATGAAGGCCGGCATGTCGTCGCCGAAGCCGACGGTCGCGTCGTTGTCTTCCTGGCGCTGGCGGGCAGGGCGCTCGCGCTGTGGCCTGGTGTCGCCGCGTTCCGGCGCGCGCCGTTCGTTGCGATCGGGCGAAGCCTTCCGTTCAGGTGAAGCCTGGCGCTCGCTGTTTTCCGAGCGGATCGCCTCTTTGCGGGTACGCCGCTCGTCGATGTCGGCGACGGTGGCTTCGGCCACGACCGGCTGTTCCTCGCTAACTGCTTCCGGCGCTGCTTCTTCGCTGCGCTTGGTGTGGCGTTCACGCGGTTTGCGCTCGCCCCTGTCCTTGGCGTCGTCCTTGCGGCCGGCGCGGCATGGCGCACCGCGGCCACGGCGCGGAGCCTCATCCTCGCCGCCCTCGCTGGCGACGACCGTCGACAGGTCGCCGTCATGCCACTCGATCTTGGTGCCGATCAGCCGTTCGATGGCGTCGATGTGTTTGGTGTCCGATTTGGTCGCGATGGTGAAGGACTTGCCAGAGCGTCCGGCGCGGCCGGTACGGCCGATGCGGTGGACATAATCCTCGGCATGGATCGGCACGTCGTAATTGAAGACATGGCTGACGTCGGGAATGTCGAGGCCGCGTGCCGCGACATCCGAAGCAACGAGGTAACGCAGCTTGCCGTCGCGGAAATTGGCCAGCATCTGCATGCGCGCGCGCTGGTCCATGTCGCCGTGCAGAGCGCCGGCGTCGAAATCATATTTCAGCAGCGAGCGGAATAGCTCCGATACTTCGATCTTGCGGTTGCAGAAGATGATGGCGTTCTTCAGCTCGGCATCCTCGGCCTTCATCAGATTGCGCAGCGTCTCGCGCTTGTCCCAGGGCTTTGGCCCGGATTTCACCAGCCGCTGGATGATGTTGGTGGCGGCCGATGCTGCCTTCGACACTTCGACGCGCACCGGCGCGTGCAGGAATTTCTCGGTGAGCTTGGTGATCTCCGGCGGCATCGTCGCAGAGAAGAACAGCGTCTGCCTGGTGAACGGGATCATCTCGCAGATACGCTCGATGTCGGGGATGAAGCCCATGTCGAGCATGCGGTCGGCCTCGTCGATGACGAGGATCTCGACGCCGTTGAGCAGGAGCTTGCCGCGCTCGCGATGGTCGAGCAGGCGGCCGGGGGTCGCGATCAGCACGTCGGCGCCGCGCTCGAGCTTCTTGTCCTGCTCGTCGAAGGACACGCCGCCGATCAGCAGCGCGATGTTGAGCTTGTGGTTCTTGCCGTATTTGACGAAGTTTTCCTCGACCTGCGCGGCGAGCTCGCGCGTCGGCTCGAGGATAAGCGTGCGCGGCATGCGGGCGCGGGCGCGGCCCTTTTCCAGCCGGGTGAGCATCGGCAGGACGAAGGACGCCGTCTTGCCGGTGCCGGTCTGGGCAATGCCCAGCACGTCCTTGCCGAGCAAGGCGTGAGGGATGGCGCCAGCCTGGATCGGCGTCGGCTCGGTGTAGCCGGCATCGGTAACTGCGGAAAGGACCTTCGGCGACAGGCCGAGGTCTGCGAAGGTCAACGCTTCTTGAGCGATCTGGGTGTCTGAGGACAAGTTTGGCTGTCTTTGGCTGGTTCGGGGGCGCAACATAAGCAGTCGCGGCAAGCGCCGCGCGCCTGCAAGATTGGTATTGCAGGTAGGCGCAAGCCCACGATTTGTCAACACAAACGGGCGGCATTGGCGCGATTGTGAAGTCGTAACCTTAATCGCGATGCTTAATTTGCGCAGTGGCTGCCGCGCCGGCTCAATACCTGAACTGTTCGGCGAGAATGCGCTCGTTCCACGAATGGTTAGGATCGAACAGCAGCGTCGCCGTTGCCGTCGGCGATTCCCTCACCGTGACCGTCGTCACCGCCTTGACCTCGGTGTGGTCGGCGGCGGCATTTACCGGCCGCTTTTCCGGCTCCAGAATGTCGAAACGCACGATCGCCTTGTTGGACAGCAACGCGCCGCGCCAGCGCCGCGGACGAAACGGGCTGACCGGGGTCAGCGCCAGCAGCGGAGCGTCGAGCGGCAGGATCGGCCCGTGCGCCGACAGATTATACGCGGTCGAGCCGGCCGGCGTCGCAATCATCACGCCGTCGCAGTGCAATTCCTCCAGCCGCTCTTGCCCATCCACGGTGATGCGGATCTTGGCGGTCTGGTAGGACTGGCGCCAAAGCGCGACCTCGTTGATCGCCAGCGCCGAAATCGTCTCGCCTTCCGCCGTCACCGCCTGCATCTCCAGCGGACGGATGGTTTCGGCAACGGCCGCCGCAATGCGCCCGGTCAAGCCGCTGGCGCGGTATTCGTTCATCAGGAAACCGATGGTGCCACGGTTCATGCCGTAGACCTTCTTTCCCGTGCTCATCGTCTCGCGCAAGGTCTGCAGCAAAAAGCCGTCGCCGCCGAGCGCCACGACGATCCCGGCTTCTTCGACGGATGCCTGGCCGTAACGTGCCGAAAGGCTTTCCAGCGCCGCATTGGCGTCGGCTGTACCGGATGAGACGAAGGCGAAACGGCTGGCGGTTTTGCTCATGGCTCTCAACGACAACCGATTGGCGACGACCGTTTGGCGACCGATTGGCGGCGACCGGTTGCTGGGCCGCGCCAGCGCCGGGTTAGCATGGGTGGGCATTTCTGCAAAGGGAGGGAGGTGCCTTGAGTTGGCCGCCAAACAAGCCGCACTCGCGCATCATGTCGGAGGACAAAATGATGTGATGGTTAAGACCCGCCTTAAACTCTCGTAAAGCCGGATCGATCATGTTAGCCGGCAGCGGACGGGCGGCGTGGGGGCTAACCAGTCGAGGCCGATCTATTGCCGCTGGCACGCTTGATTATCGTATTCCTGATGCTGGCAAGTTTTGCCCTGGCTTTCGCGGAACTGGTGCGCCAGTCGGAGGAAAAGAGTTTTAGACCCGAGCCCACGGCTTCACGCTGCGGCGACGCGGCGGGGACACCCTGTCCGCAAAGGGCGCTTTGACGCTGTAACGCTGGTCCTTATCGGGCGAGCAGATGGCAGCCGGCCTGGCGCTTTTGCGCGAGATACTCGTCGACAAGCTGGCGATAGCGGACTTTGCCGAAGCTCGGGAAATGGCCGCCGTGCACGACCGAGACGTCGAGATCGCGCATGCGCAGCAGCGTTTCCACATAATCGTCGATATCGGAGTGATAGACGTCGTCGATCAGCGGGCCGTCATAGACGATGTCGCCGGAAAACAGGATGCCCGTGCTGTTTTCGTAGAGCGCAATGCCGCCGGGCGAATGGCCGGGCGTGTGGATCACCTCGAAGGCACGGTCGCCGAGGTCGAGGATATCGCCTTGCTCGAGCAACCGGCCGGCCGGCGCCGGCAGGATCCGGTAGCGCTTCGTGTCCCAGCCTTGCGGCATGCCGTCGAACATTGCGTCGGTGGCATAGCGGTCGGCGACCGTCCACTCATTGCGCGGGTCGGCGAGGATGTCGGCCTCAGCCGGGTGCACGCAGCGGTCGGGAAATTCGTGATGGCAGCCGATATGATCGAAATGGGTGTGGCTGGCCACGCAAACGAGCTTGCGCTCCGTCACCAGCGGCACGTGGCGGCGCAGGCTGAAATGGCCGAGCCCGGTGTCGAAGAGCAGATCGCGGTCGCGGCCGCGCACATGCCAGATGTTGCAGCGGAAGAACGGCTTGATCCACGGCTCGTGGATCAGCGTCACGTCATCGCCCATGCGGATCGTTTCGTACCAGTGGCCGGCGTCGATGATTGGAAGCGTGCTCATGTTCAGTCCGCAAGCAGGATGACGTCGCCAGCATCGCACGATACGGCGACCACGTCGCCCGGTTGGACGGCCGATGCGGAGGGAACCTTGGAGGTGAAGTGTAACGCCGGGTCGGTCGTGGAGGCCCCCAGCACGCGCTTGAAGCTGCCCTGAAAGACGACATCGTTCACCTTGATCATGCCAAGTGCCACAGCACCGCCGGCAGCGCCGAGGACAAGATGCTCAGGCCGGATGGCCAGCGCAACGGTCGAGCCGACCGGCAATGTGCCGGCCAGCGAGAGCTGCCCAAGCTTCGTGGTGACGGTGATTTTGCCGCTCTTCGCCTCCGTCACCGTTCCCGATATCAGCGTGCTTTCCCCCATGAAAGTCGCGGAAAAGCGCGTCGCCGGCCGTGCATAGACGCGCTCGGGCGGTCCTTCGTCCTCGATACGCCCGTCATTCATCACCACGCAATGATCGGCCAGCGCCATCGCCTCTTCCTGGTCGTGGGTGACGTGGATGAAGGCGGTGCCGACGCGTTTCTGGATCGCCTTCAACTCGTCCTGCATCTGCCGGCGCAATTTCAGGTCGAGCGCGCCGAGCGGCTCGTCGAGCAGGAGCACCGCCGGCTCGACCACCAGGGCGCGCGCCAGCGCCACGCGCTGCCGCTGGCCGCCGGAAAGCTGATGCGGCTTCTTGTCGAAGGCGGTGGCGAGGCCAACCAGCGCCAGCGCCTCGCGCGCCCTTGCTGCCCGGGTTGCGCCATCGACGCCCTGCATGCGCAGACCGAAGCCGACATTGCTGCCGACGCTCATATGCGGGAACAGCGCATAATCCTGGAATACGGTCGTCGTCGGCCGCTTCGCCGGTGGCACGGCGGTGCAGTCCTCGCCGCGGATCAGCACCTTGCCTTCGCTCGGCGTGACGAAGCCGCCGAGGATGGACAAAAGCGTCGTCTTGCCGGAGCCGGACGGCCCGAGCAGGATCGTGTAGCTGCCCGGCTCGATCGTCAGCGAGACGTTCTTCAGCACCGTGTGCTGGCCGAAGCGATGCGAGACAGAGCTTATATCGACCAGTGGCGCACTCATGCCGGCTTCCTCCGCAACAGCATCAGCTCGAACAATATCACCAGTACGATGGAGACGGCGAAGACCAGCGAGCCGACGGCGTTGGTCTTGGGATTGAGGCCGGAGCGCAGCAGGTTCCAGATCTCGACCGGCAGCGTCGTGTCGAAGCGCGTCAACAGGAACGAGATGACGAATTCGTCCCAGGAGAAGGTCATCGACAGGAAGAAGCCGGCGAAGATGGCCGGCGCCATGACAGGCACGGTGATCAAAAGCAGCACCTTCCATTCGGGCGCGCCGAGGTCGCGCGCCGCGCGCTCGATATTGATCTGGTGATCGCCCATCTGGCTGTAGACGATGGCAAAGCAGAGCGGCAGGTTGATCACGACATGGCCGATGCCGGCAGCAGTGAGCGACTTCGGCACGCCGGCCCAATTGAACAGCACCAGCAGCCCCATGCCGATGATGAGATAGCTGACGGTCAAGGGCAGCGTGATCAGCCCGCGCATCAGGCCCGAGCCCGGCAAGGCGAAGCGCGCAAAACCCCAGGCGGAGAGGAAGCCGAGCGTGACGGCGATAGCCGAGGAGACGACCGCCACCAGCAGCGAATTGACCAGCGCCGAGGTGAGCCGCGTGTCGGCGAGCACGGCCTCGTACCAGCGCAGCGACGGCCCGGTGAAGGGCGGGATCGGAAACGACGTCGCCTGCAGCGAAAACAGCACCAGCACCACCACCGGCAGGAAGATGAAGCCATAGATGGCGATGGCGTAAAGGCCGGAGACGAGGCGGATGAGAGCGCGCATTTCAGGCCCGCTCGATCTTCAGCCAGCGGGCGCAGGCGAGGTAGGCGATGGTGACAACCGCCATCAGGATGATCGACAGCGCCGAGGCGAGCGGAAAGTCGCCGCGCCGGCCGATCTGCATCATGACGAGCTGCGGCATCAACAGCTCGTTGTTGCCGCCGAGGATCTGCGGCGTGATGTAATCGCCGATGCACAGCACAAAGGTGAGGAAGGCGCCGACCATTATGCCGGGGAGCGTCAGCGGCAAAACGACGTGCAGGAATGTGCGCACCGGCCCGGCGCCGAGGTCGGCGGCGGCCTTGCGGTAGCTCGGGCTGAGCTGCTTCAGATTGGCAAAGATCGTCAGCGTCAACAGCATGACGAAGAAATGCACGAAGCCGGTGATGGTGGCTAGCCGCGTATTGGCGAGTTGCAGCGGCTCGCCGAACAGGCCGGAGCCGGTCAACGCGCGGTTGACGACGCCGTTCTGCGCCAGCACCAGCAGCCACGAATAGGAGCGCACGACATAGGAGGTCCAGAACGGCAGCACGGCCAGCATCAGCGCCAGCCGCTGCCAGCGCTCCGGCACCCGCTCGGCCAGGATCCAGGCAAAGGGATAGGCAAGCAGCACGGAGATCACAGTAACGATGGCGGTGACCTGCAGCGAGTTCACCATCGCCTGCCAGTAAGACGGATTGGCAAAAAACTGGCTGTAGTTGGACAGCGTGAAGCCGCCGCCTTCATGCGCCGTCAGGCTGGATACCGCCATGGCGACGAAGGGCAGCACGAAGAACAGCAACGTCCAGCCGAGCGCCGGCGTGATCAGCGCCCAGGGCAGGGGGCTCTTTGCGGCAACGCTCACGACCGGCAGCCGGTCATTGCGCCTGCAGCATTTCGGTCCAGACGTCTTGCATCTTCTTGTCGAGATCGGCGTTCGGCGCCGGATAGGACTGCGCGCGGGCGAGGAATTCCGGCTGCTCGTCGAAGCGCAGGATCTTCTTCTGCTCGTCGCTCAGGGCCGCCTTGCTGTTGGCCGGCATGCCCCAATAGCAAGACGAGGTGGCGAGCCGCGCCTGGCCTTCGGGGCTCATAATGTACTGGATGAATTTAAGCGCCAGCTCCTTGTTCTTGGAATCCTTGAACATTGCCAGCGACTGCGACCACAGCACGGCGCCTTCTTTCGGGATCGAGAAGTCCAGCGCAGGGTTTTCCTTGGCCAGCCCCGCTGTCACCCATTCGCCGCCGCCGACCAGAATGTCGACCTCGCCGGTCGCCAGCGCCGTCTGGCTGGCGGTCACTTCGCCGACCAGCTTGGCATTGGCCTTCATTTTGAGCAGCTCTTCCTTGATTGGGGGAAGGTCGGCTTCGGTCAGTTCCGCCGTCTTCTTGCCGATCGCCAGTGCGGCCATGCCGATGACCGGCAGGTAATAGTCGTAGATTGCGATCTTGCCCTTGTATTTGTCGCCGGTCAGCGCGGCAAGCGACTGCATGTCGGCCGGGTCGACCTTGGTCTTGTTGTAGCCGATCGTGTTGTAGCCGAACTTTTCGGTGATGCCGTAACGCTTGCCGTCGACGACGGTGGAGCCATCCATCTTCACCTGCGGAAACAGGTCGGCCAGCGGCAGCTTGTCTTCCGGTAGCGGTTCGAACAGGCCCTTTTCGACGCCGCGCGGTATGTCGATGCTGTCGATCACCATCACGTCCCAGTCGCCGGGCTGCGACTGTTCGACGATGGCCAGGCCGGCGCCGGTGCCTTCGAACTCCTTGACATTGACCTTGACACCGTTCGCCTCCTCGAACGGCTGCAGCAGCGCCGGATCGGCGTGATCGCACCAGATCAGCGCGTTGAGGTCCTGCGCCTGAGCGAGGCTGCCCGCCGCCAGCAGCAGGGCTGCCGCGGCACACGCGCGCTGGAGATGGCTCTTCAGAACGGAAAGCGGATTCCTGACGGTTGGATTGGGGGTCTTTGGATTGACGGACATCGAGTGTTCTCCCTTGCCTTTTTGGCTTGTAGCAAAAAATTGAACCAATTCTAAAATTGAGTCAATTCTGTTTTTGTGGCAAACAGCCGCTATGAGCGGATTGCGGGCAAGGCAGAAGGCGGATCGGCACCGCCGCATCATCGAGGCGGCGGCGGCGCTTTTCCGCGATGCCGGTTATGAAGGCGCCAAGATCGAAACCATCGCCGCGCAGGCCGAAGTTTCGGTCGGCACGATCTACAATTACTACCAGAACAAGGGCGACATCCTCGGCGCCATCGTCTCGATGGAGGTCAACGAGGTGCTGAATGCCGGGCGCGGCGTCGTCGCCAACCCGCCGGCAAATATCGGCGACGCGCTGGACACGCTGCTCGGCATCTATATCGAGCACTCGCTGCATTACCTCAGCAAGGAGATGTGGCGGCAGGCGATGGCGATCTCGACGCAACTGCCGGACAGCCCGTTCGGCCAGGCCTATACCGCGCTAGACCGCGCCCTGACCGAGCAGATCCGCGCGCTGATCGCCCGCCTGCAGGCGCTCGGCCTGGTGCGGCGCGACATCGACGGGCCGGCGCTCGGCGAACTCATCTTCAACAACATGAACATGATGTTCATCGAATTCGTGAAGCGCGAGGAGGCGAGGCTTGCTGAGCTGCGCACGGCGATACGGAGGCAGAACAGGATATTGGTGGCGGCGATAGGAGTGTAAGAAGATCAAGGGCGAGTAGGGCCTGCAACACAAATCACCGCAGCCGGAGCATCGCCTAATGGTTGATCAGCCATAGAATGGCCGAGAGCACGATGCTGACCAGTATCCCCGTGGTGATGGGGACATAAAGCCTGAAGTTCTCACGCTCGATCACGATATCGCCGGGCAGCCTGCCAAGGCCGGTCCGGGCCAACCAAGGCCACAGCAGGCCTATGGCGACTATGCTGAGACCAACGACGATCAGAGTTCGCGACATGGCAGCATCCTGCCGGAAATAGTATCGTGCCAGAAATATAGCGCTGACGGGTCCGCAGGCAGCGCTTCCTCTCGATGTTGCCTCTTGAGTTGAGCTTGCAATCTGTTACAACCTAAAAGGGCATCAAGGGAGGGTTGGATGCAGATTTCCATCTGGCATTGGGCTATACTGCTGCTGCTGATCGGTGTGCCTGTTTTCTTTGCCGTTCGGTCAGCCGCAAAGCCATTACAGGATACTTCGGCTCTCGTAGGTTTCGGAGGCTGGCTTATGCTGCTGGCGATTGGACAGTGCTTGGCACCTTTCCGCACGCTGGCTGAGCTGTTCTCTTCGAGCGAGGGCTATCGACAGCTAATGACGCTCCCCAATGGCGCCTTGGCGGTCTACGGCGAGATTGCCCTGTTGCTGGCGTTTCTGGTGCTTCAGGTGATTGTGTTCGCGGCAATGCTGCGGCGGAGTTCCCGCTTCAAGCAGCTGTTCCTGTATCAGTGGTTTGCAATACCAATCGTGTTTATTCTGGACACGGTGTGGATCTCAGCGGTTATGAGCGCTCCTGTGAGCCTGGTGCTTGCAGGGGGTGCGCCGGTCATGCCCGCAGTTTCTTTTGTACTGACCGGGATCTGGGTCGCCTATGTCTACAAGTCGGTCAGGGTGAGAAACACGTTCGACAGGGCCGCGATATCCGGTCAGGTCGCGAGTGCTTCATAGAGCTTGCCGCGAGTGCTGTGTATGGCTGCCGACAAAAATGCCGGGCGCCCAGTATCGACCCGGATCACCCAGCCGTTAGGCCTGCTCGAGCGAGGATTTCAGGAGCCGGCGTGACATGTCCGTGCGGCTTGCAGTAGTCGGGGTCGATCGCGCGATAGCCGAGCAGATGGCCGAGTGGCGCCAGGATCCCCAGCGCCACTCGCTGAATCGAAGGTGGCGGGTGCGTGAAGACGATCACGTCGGCAAATTCCCTGGCAATGACTGCCGCCTGAAGCGGCGAAGGTCTGCCTTTTCTGTCCACCTTGCCGGCATTGGCCAGGCCGAAGAGCATGCCAATCAGCAGCTCGAAGCGGTTCGGGTCGACATTGTCCGCACCTGGCGCCCGGTCGACTTCGACCAGCACATGCGCTTCTTCGGTTTTGCTGCTGTTCCACCAATCATGTGCGACGCCTGCTTCGACCGTGGCGGATTGGCCAAGCCCCAGGGATAAAGTCTTCCCGGCGATGCAAGCGTCGAGCCGGCCGCCGAGGACGGTAAACCGTTCCGTCAGGTTCGGGTGGAAGTGCTCGCCCACCACTGCGGCTCCCGGCCGGGCTGTCAGATGAGCGATGCCAGGTCCCTGGCCGCGGTCTTCGGTGCCACGCAGGATGACGGCATATTCGCCGGTCACCTTGTTCTCGTAGACATCTCCACAGCGTGACATAGGATCAGCTCGCGGGTTTCTGAGCACCAGTGTCGGGCAACTTTATCGTCAACGGATTGGTCGTTCAACGACGCTCGAACGGGCGATTGCCGAAACACCAGCCGCCGGCTCCTCGTCAACGCGGGCGATCGGCGCTCTACCGGACATGCTTAGGCGGGCGCGCTCGTGGAAACGGCACGACCGTTAGTGGCGCCTTGCGGAATTCCGCGATGGCTATTTCTTCAATCAGCGCGTCGAGGGCCTCGTTGACGCGTCGGCTCGTTTCATCCACGCCGCAGAGGCGGTTTTGTGCGCACTCCAAAAGCTCGCGCGCCGCGGCGAAATCACTTCGCATGACAACACCTTTGGTTTTTGGCCCGCCGCACGGGCATTGTCGGCGCGCTTAATTGAGCTAGTGCTAATATACACAGGAGCAATTGAATCGAATGCTGTTAAATGGCCCGGAGCCCGGAGAGAGGCCGAAATGACGGCCCTGTAAGCGCAAGACACAAATAGGCTAGGGATCTCCTGGTATGAGACGCCAAAGCGCAATCTGATGTCAGGTTAACCCGGTAACTCACGCAAAATTTGTGGTTCGCCGAGGGGGGACGGTCGGGAACGCGTGGGGCCTAATACGTTCTTGGGCGGCTTAGAAATTCTCGGGCGGCCGCAATCTGGCGCCGATGCTCGCGAAGGAATGCCGCGCCGAAGCAAATGGCGAAGGCCAGTACCGAAAGGCTTGTCGTTGCTCTTGATGCAGGATCAGGGTCAGGACTTATCAGGAAACGGAACCCGAAGGCGAAGGCGAAGACGACAACGCCACCAAACATGCCGCTGACGAAGGGGGCGGTCGTGCGTCTCTGCTCCAACGAAGACTCCTAAGTTTTCCGCTAGGGAACTATGGTTTCCGCTAGGGAATATATGCGTTGAAGCTGATGTGCTACCGATCCTGACGGCCCCGGCCTGTGGATATCGGGGATGAGCAGATATCAAGCGCCCCGCAGGTCTCAAGAACACCGTACTGGTGCCCCCGGACGGGATCGAACCGCCGACCTTCGGTTTACAAAACCGCTGCTCTACCAGCTGAGCTACAAGGGCACGGCGCTCCGGTTAGCATATTTGCTGCGCCAGTAAAGACAAAACTCCGTTTTTCGGTTCCCGGCGGACGCGCCGGTTCTGCCGCCAGGGCGTCCTGAAAACGGCCAATTCGCTCCCTATATTGATCGAAGGTGCAATCGCATCAGCGAGGCAGTCGCATGATCAGGTTTGTCATCATTCTCCCGCTCGTCGTCGTGGCCTGGGTTCTCCTGGTGAAGCTCATGAAGGACCTGAAGCGCGCCAATATCGACTGGACCGGCGTCACCACCATCATCGGCTTCATCGCGCTCGCCTTCTGGCTTCGCCATATTACCGGCATGGGCTGAGGCCTGCCGATTGTTCCGGTGAACTGTCGAACAGCGCGACCCTTCGTAGTCGCGGCTGACAGCATCGGACCGGGCGATTTCCCGCTTCGAGAAAAAATTCAAAGACCTTCGAACCTTTTTCCTTGCTGCGACGACTGACGGTCAAGAGGCGGTTGATCGCCTCCCACAACAAGGAGATCGTCATGTTCAATCGCACCGTCGTTTCCGGCCTCGTCGCCACCACTGTCGCCGCCGCCATGCTGGTCGGCACGGTTCAGCCTTCAGCCGCCCATCACAAGCACAAGCACCTCGGCATCGGTATTGCCGCAGGTGTCGGCGGCTTCCTGCTCGGCAGCGCGCTGGCCCAGCCGCGCACCGTCTATATCGACGAAGACGGCGACTCCTGGCACGTCCGGCGCTGCCTCAATCGCTACCAGAGCTACGACCCGTACTCGGACACCTATGTCGGCTACGACGGTTATCGCCATCGCTGCCGGCTTTGAGAGCCACTATGCCAGCTTGAGAGGAGGTGACCGTTTCAGGCAACCGGAAGAAGGGGCACCCCACTGCCCCTTTTCTGTGTGTCTGGGCTCCTATTCGAATGGTCGACCGCCACCGTCGGCATAGCTCATCATTTTCGAATTTGGCGCCGTCGATGAAACTGCCAATCTCCCCCCTTGCGGGGGAGATGCCCGGCAGGGCAGAGGGGGGTGCTGTCCCGCACTACCTGTCAATAGATGACAGTCAAGCCCTACGCCAATTCCCAGTTGGAGTGGCTAAACATCGAAGCCGGCGATCCTTCCCACCCCCCTCTGTCCTGCCGGACATCTCCCCCGCAAGGGGGGAGATTGGATTGCCGCACGGTTTACGCCAACCGCCAACACTGAAGACTGCCTTATCCCGCCGTTCGGCTCTTGCCGATGTACAGGAATTTCCCGACAGCCTAAACTACCGCTGAAGTCGAAACAGGGAGAGGGCGCTTGGGCGAGCACGATCCGAACGAAGAGCCGATCGAGACGGTTTTCCGCAACGGCACGATCACCACCGTCGGCATCCTGCTGGCGTTCTCGCTGGGCTTCATCACGCATTGGGCCGCCAACCCGATACCATGGGAAATCTATCACCTGGCCGCAGTCGTGCCGATTTTGATCGGCATTGCCCTGCAGATACGAGCGCTGCGGTTGCTGCTCGACTTAACGTCTCTACAACGGCGCGTTCTTGAACGCGCCAATCGTATCTTCATTGCCGGCCTCATCTTCACCGCCTGCGGAGTTGGGCTGGCGATGCTGCTTGATTTCTACGACCTGTCGACCAAGAGCGCGGTGCCCGGGGCCTAGCTCTGGCCATCCTGGCAGAATGTCGCACCATTCGGCGCTGGTCAGCGCTGCCATGCGCTCGGATCGCTGCCAAGGCCGGGACGGGTCGGCAGGCCGCCGATCATCCTCGTCACCTCTGCAGCTGCATCGCGCACAAGCGGGCCGATCTCGGCTAGCCGTTCCGGCGTGACCCGCACCGTCGGCCCGGAGACCGAAACGCCGCCGATCGGCTCGCCGAATTCGTTGAAGATGGCGGCGGCAACGCAGCGCATGCCCGGATGCCGCTCCTCGTCGTCTACCGACCAGCCGCGCAGCTTGATCGTCACCAGGTCGCGGGCGAGAGCCGAGATGTCGGACAGCGTGTTTTCAGTGAAGCGCTCCAGCCCGGCCCGGCGCAGGATGGTGGCGACGCGTTCCGGCTCGAGATGCGCCAGCACCGCCTTGCCTATGCCCGAGGCATGGAAGGAGCTGCGCGTGCCCGGCCGGAAGAAGGCGCGGATCGCCTGGTGCGTCTCGACCTGGCTGACGAAGACGACGCAATCGTCCTCGGCGACGCCGAGATTGGCGGTCTCGCCGGTCTTCTCCATCAATTCCTGCATGACGATACGGGCGCGGTCGACCAGCTTGCGGCGGCGCAGGAACGCCGCGCCCATGCGATAGGTCTCGACGCCGATCGACCACAGCTGGTCGGTGCCGTCGAACTCGACCATGCCATGGTTCTCCAGCGTCGTCAGCATGCGGTAGGCGGTGGATGCCGGCAGACCGGAACTGGCGGCGATCTCGCTCAGCGACAGGCCACTGCCATCGGCCACGATTGCCAGGATGCGCAGCGCCCGGTCCAGCGACTGCACCGAGGCGGCCTCGGACGGCCCGTTGAAGGCGCGCGGCCGGCCGCGCTGGCGTTTTTCAGTGGTTTCCATCGGCCGTTCTTCGCTCTGTTTGGCCAAACAGGCAATGAAAAAGTTTTTCACTGATTTGCGAAGCGAATTCGTGGAAAACAAAAAAATCAATTAATTCAACCTATAAGAGCTGTTTTCTAGAAATGAAAAAATATTCTGAAAAAATTGAAAAATCATTGGTGCGCTGGCATCATTGGCTATCAACAATTCCGTGGAGGCTGACATGGCCAGGATGCGCGCAGTCGACGCAGCGGTTCTCGTTCTCGAAAAGGAAGGCATCTCCTGTGCCTTCGGCGTGCCAGGTGCTGCGATCAACCCGCTCTATTCGGCACTGAAGGCGAGGGGCAGTATCCGCCACATCCTTGCGCGTCACGTCGAGGCGGCCTCGCATATGGCCGAAGGGTTCACCCGCGCCAGATCGGGCAATATCGGTCTGTGCATCGGCACTTCGGGTCCCGCCGGCACCGATATGATCACCGGCCTCTATTCGGCCGCTGCCGATTCTATCCCGATCCTCTGCATCACCGGGCAGGCGCCGCGGGCACGCCTCAACAAAGAGGATTTCCAGGCTGTCGACATCGCCGCCATCGCCGCGCCGGTCACCAAATGGGCGGTCACCGTCATGGAGCCCTATCTGGTGCCGATGGCGCTGCAGAAAGCGTTCCATCTGATGCGCTCGTCGCGGCCGGGGCCGGTGCTGGTCGATCTCCCGGTCGACGTGCAACTGGCGGAGATCGAGTTCGACATCGATGCCTACGAGCCGCTGGTGCCGTTCAAGCCGGCAATGTCGCGCGCCCAGGCCGAGAAGGCACTGAAAATGCTCAATGCGGCCGACAAGCCTGTCATCGTCGCCGGCGGCGGCATCATCAACGCTGATGCGTCGGACCTGTTGATCGAATTCGCCGAAGTCACCGGTGTGCCTGTCATCCCGACGCTGATGGGCTGGGGCGCGATCCCCGACGACCACCGGCTGATGGCCGGTATGTGCGGGCTGCAGACCTCGCATCGCTACGGCAACGCGACGATGCTCGAAGCCGATTTCGTTTTCGGCATCGGCAACCGCTGGGCCAACCGCCACACCGGTTCGGTCGACGTCTACACCAAGGGCAAGAAGTTCATCCACGTCGATATCGAGCCGACGCAGATCGGCCGGGTCTTCGCACCGGATCTTGGCGTCGTCTCGGATGCCGGTGCGGCGCTTAAAATGCTGCTCGACGTCGCCACCGAATGGAGGACGGCCGGGAAATTGCGCGACTGGTCGGGCTGGGCCGGCGAATGCCGGCAGCGCAAGAAGACGATGAAGCGCAAGACCCATTTCGACCAGGTGCCGCTGAAGCCGCAGCGCGTCTACGAGGAGATGAACAAGGCGTTCGGCCGCGACACCACCTATGTCACCACGATCGGCCTGTCGCAGATCGCCGGGGCGCAGTTCCTGCATGTCTACAAGCCGCGCAACTGGATCAATTGCGGCCAGGCCGGGCCGCTCGGCTGGACATTGCCGGCAGCCCTCGGCGTTCGCGCCGCCGATCCGGACCGCACAATTGTGGCATTGTCCGGCGACTATGATTTCCAGTTCATGATCGAGGAACTGGCGGCCGGCGCACAGCACAAATTGCCCTACATCCATGTCGTGGTGAACAACGCCTATCTCGGGCTGATCCGCCAGGCGCAGCGCGGCTTTTCGATGGATTTCGAAGTCAGCCTGGCCTTCGAGAACGTCAACCGGAAAGACGAACCTGAGGCGGGCTACGGCGTCGACCACGTCGCCGTTGCCGAGGCGATGGGCTGCAAGGCGGTTCGGGTGCGCCGGCCTGAGGAATTCGCCGGTGCCTTCGAAGAGGCGCAGCGGCTGATGAACGAGCACCAGGTTCCGGTGGTGCTCGAATTCATCCTCGAGCGCGTCACCAATGTTTCGATGGGCACCGAAATCGACAAGATCACCGAATTCGAGGAGCTTGCCGAACATCACGAAGATGCCCCCACGGCAATCGTCATGCTCGATTAAGCCGTTTATGAGGAACTACTGCCATGCCACGGTTTTCAGCCAATCTTTCGATGCTCTTTGGCGAGCATGACTTCCTCGACCGCTTCGATGCCGCCGCCCGCGCCGGCTTCAAGGGCGTCGAGTATATCGGCCCCTATGACCATGCGCCGGATGTCGTCGCGGCCAGGTTGAAGAAGAACGGGTTGACTCAGGTCCTGTTCAACCTGCCTGCCGGTGACTGGGCCAAGGGCGAGCGCGGCATCGCGATCCTGCCCGACCGCATCCCGGAGTTCCGGCAAGGCATTGCCAAGGTCGTCACCTATGCGCACGCGCTGGGCTGCGAGCAGGTCAACTGCCTCGCCGGCATCGCGCCGCAAGGCGTCGATCGCTCCGTGTTGGAAGACGTCTTCGCCGAAAATCTGGCTTTCGCGGCCGAGAAGCTGGAGCAGGCCGGCATCAGGCTGCTGATCGAGCCGATCAACACCCGCGACATACCGGGTTTTTTTCTGAATTACTCGGACCAGGCTCTGGCGCTGATCGACCGCGTCGGCTCGAAGAACCTGTTCCTGCAATACGACATCTATCACATGCAGATCATGGAGGGGGATCTCGCCCGTACCATTGAGGCAAACCTCAACCGCATCGCGCATATCCAGCTTGCGGACAATCCCGGCCGTCATGAGCCGGGGACGGGCGAGATCAATTTTCCCTTCCTGTACAATCACATCGACCGCATCGGCTATTCCGGCTGGGTCGGCGCGGAATACAAGCCGAAGGGCGGAACGGAAGCCGGACTTGGCTGGTTTCGGGATGTGGCCGGGCAGGGGAGTGCAGCGGCGTAGACGCTACGTATCGCACGTCGCGTTCCTTCGCGCCCCCCTCTGGCCTGCCCTCTTTGCCAAAACTTGGCATCTCCCCCACAAGGAGGGAGATTGGATGTCACCGCCGCTTTCGCCTATTTTCGAGGTCGGGACAGTTTAAGGGCCGGCGCGGGAAATGCCGATCTCCCCACTCGTGGGGGAGATGGCCGGCAGGCCAGAGGGGGGCGCGCAGGAACGCCGCCTTAACAAGAAACGGAGAAAGACATGGAAACCATCGGCTTCATCGGCCTCGGCATCATGGGCGCGCCGATGGCGGGGCATCTGCTTGATGCCGGCTATCAAGTCTTCGCCAGCGACCACCGCTCGAAACCGCCGGCCGATCTCGTCGACAAGGGTCTGAAGATCGTCTCTGGCCACAGCGCCGTCGCGAAAACGGCCGACATTGTCATCACCATGGTTCCGGATACGCCGCAGGTGGCCGATGTGCTGTTCGGCGAAAATGACGTCGCGTCCGGGCTGACAAGAGGCAAGCTGGTCATCGACATGAGCTCGATCTCGCCGATCGAGACCAAGGAATTCGCAAAAAAGATCAACGATCTCGACTGCGACTATCTCGATGCGCCGGTGTCGGGCGGCGAGGTCGGCGCCAAGGCGGCGTCGCTGACCATCATGGTCGGCGGCGAGGAAAAAGCCTTCGAACGCGCCAGGCCCATCTTCGAGAAGTTGGGCAAGAACATTACGCTGGTCGGACCCAACGGCGTCGGCCAGACAACCAAGGTCGCCAATCAGATCGTCGTCGCGCTGACCATCGAAGCCGTCGCCGAAGCGCTTGTCTTTGCTTCGAAAGCCGGCGCCGATCCGGCCAAGGTCAGGCAGGCGCTGATGGGCGGGCTGGCCGCCTCGCGCATTCTCGAAGTGCACGGCGAGCGCATGATCAAGCGCAGCTTCGCGCCCGGCTTCCGCATCGAACTCCACCAGAAGGATCTCAATCTCGCGCTGGAAGGCGCGAAAGCCCTCGGCGTGGCGCTGCCCAACACCTCGACCACGCAGCAATTGTTCAATTCTTGCGCGGCGAACGGTGGAGCAAAGGAAGACCATTCGGCACTGGTCAGGGCACTGGAGCGGATGGCTGGCCACGAGGTTGGGTGAGAGTGAGGTGAATTAGTCTGCAATAGCTTCGATGGGCCGACTTCGTTCGACCGCATAGCGTATGAGATCGGCAAAACGTTTCAGAAAATCTTTGGATTCCTCCGACATTCCTTCAGTTCGCCCAAGTGCCTCAACTTGCTTGGTCAAGAAAGGTAAGGATTCGATCGGAAGAGTCGCGTCCTCATAGAAATCTTCGAATTTCAGTATGAGTTCAAACGCGTTTTGGTTTGCGATTGACACGATTTCATGATGCGCAGAGGGACCTACCGATACGCATCGACCGATATGTCCATCTGGATTGAGAACGACAAAATCCAATGACATGCATTGCGTCCTATTTGCCGCGCGCGAACCACCGTTGGGCCGCATAAAGGCTCACCGCCGCCGCATTCGATACGTTGAGCGAACGGATGGCGCCGGGCATGTCTAGCCGGGCGAGCGTCGTCACCGTTTCGCGCGTTTTCTGGCGCAGGCCTTTGCCCTCGGCGCCAAGCACCAACGCGATCTTTTCTCCGGCAAAGCTCGTTTCGAGCTCCGCCGGCCCGTCCGAATCCAGGCCGATCGTCTGGAAGCCTGCCTCGTGCAGTTGGCCGAGCGCGTCGGCGAGGTTCTTCACCTCGATCTGGTCGATGTGCTCCAGCGCGCCGGATGCCGATTTCGCCAGCACGCCGGATTCCTGCGGGCTATGGCGCGCCGTGGTGATCAGTGCACCGGCGCCGAAGGCCACCGCCGAGCGCAGGATCGCGCCGACATTGTGCGGATCGGTGATCTGGTCGAGCACCAGCACCAGCCTGGCGTCGCCAAGCGCATCGAGCCGCTTCGGTGTCAGCGGCTCGGCCTCGATCAGCACACCCTGATGCACGGCATCGGAGCCGGTGACCTTGTCGATGTCCCTGGGTTCGACCAGTTCCGCCTTGAAGGGCAAAGCGCCGAGATCGGCGATTGCCAGTCGCTCGGCAGCGTTGCGCGTCACCAGCATTGTTTTGATTTTGCGGCGCGGATTGTCGAGCGCTGCCCGCACCGTGTGCAGCCCGTAGAGCCGCACCAGTCCATCCGCCGGGTTCTCGCCGGCCGGCACCGGCTGGCGCGGCCTGAACGCCGGCGCGCCGCCGCTCTTCTCCTCGCGATGCGCGCGGCGCAGCTTGGCGTAGTGGGTGTCTTTCGGGGTCTTGGACTTGTTATCGTTGCTCATGGCCGGCTTCTATAGCCGTGTCGTCCGGCCATGGATACAGCCGCAGAAGCTGCTTGTCGGGCGAGGCGTGAGATTCAGCGCTTTTTGCCGGGATGTTGCGGTTGACAGTTTTGGGCGCTGCCGCCATAAGGCGCTTCGCGGAAGGGCTGCTTTGGCGGCCGCGACGCGTCGATGCCTCGTTGCATGGCTCCGGCGGCAGACTGGAGAGGTGCCCGAGTGGTTAAAGGGGACGGACTGTAAATCCGTTGGCTATGCCTACGTTGGTTCAAATCCAACCCTCTCCACCACTGCCGGCCCGGAAGCCCTGAAACGCAGAGCGAGCGTCGGAGCGGATCCGATGCTTGACTGAAAGGCGCGGGTATAGCTCAGTGGTAGAGCAGCAGCCTTCCAAGCTGAATATGCGGGTTCGATTCCCGCTACCCGCTCCAGATTTCCCCCAAGCCGCGGCGCACTCGCGCACGATGCCGAAGCAGGCAGCGCCAAGCGAAGCGCTTTGCCGATAATTCAAGGTTGCGCGTCCAGACGGGCGTGCATCTTAAATCTGTATTATCGTTGTCGCAACCCGCAGGCGGCGTTGGGCGACAGGCGTCAGCTCGCGAATTTGCTGAATATCGACGCGAGCTGGTTCTGCTGCGGCACTTGCCCGTTCGGCGTCAGATGGTCGACAAGCCCGGGCAAGGCCGCGGACAATTGCTGGAGCAATTCCTGCTGGTTCAGGCCCGTCCTTTGCGCGATCTCCTGGATGATCTGCGGGCCGAGGGCACTGCCTAGATCGCTGGGGTTGATCGGCTGGTTCTGACCGGTGCCGACCCACGAATTGGCGACGTTGCCGTGGCCGGCGTCCTTCAGTTTGTCGAGCAGGCCGCCCAGACCGCCGAGCAGTCCGCCGTCGGCGGATGCGGTTGTATCAGGTGGGACGGGGGCAGGGCTCTGCGCTGCCTCCGGCTGGGCGGAACTTCCACCACTCAGCATTTTTCCCACCAAAAGTGCGCCGAGCGCGATCATCAGCGGCTTGGCGACGTTGCCGCCGGGAACGGCATTGTCAAACAGTCCCATTGTGGATCTCCATGTCAAATTGCCCGTCCGTCTCCGACAATGACGCATTCATGGCGAATTTCAAGCCGATTTGAGCTTTCCGTAATCATGATTTTCAAGTTGGCTTGAGCTTTGCTTAATAATGTGGAAGTAATCGAGCGCGGGGAACGGAGAGGAAAAATGTCAATATTAAGCTGGATTATTCTCGGCGTCATCGCCGGCTTCATTGGCAGCAAGATCGTCAATAAAAGCGGGCAAGGCCTTGTGCTCGACATCGTCCTCGGGATTGTCGGGGCTATCGTCGGCGGGCTCATCTTCAGCGCCTTTGGCGCGTCGGGCGTTACCGGGCTCAACATCTATAGCCTGATCGTAGCCGTTGTCGGTGCCGTGGTTGTCCTGTGGGCCTATCACCAGTTCAGCGGCAAGAGGGCACTCTAGAAGCCGTCCGGCAGTTGCGTCGGCATTCACCCGAATGCCGACCGCCTATCTGATCCTTTTGAGGATCTCGCGGATCAGCGTGTTGAGGCCGGCTTCCAGCCCTCTCACCATGATCGGCCATAATTCCTCCAGCAATCGCTGCCATACGGCATCGCGCCCAATCCTCACCGGCAGATTTGGCATCTCGCCCATTACCGCCGTCACGTCGCGGCGCAGCCGCTCGCCACAGGCGCGTGCGCCGCTGATCGTCGGGTCGAAGGGCAGCCGGGTGAAATCCCATTTTCCGCGTTGTTCGATGCCGAGATTGCTCTCGACTTCGGCATGCGACAGCACCGTTTTGGGCGTGACCTTGATGCGGTAATATTTGCAGAGTTCGGCGACAACCGCGGTCATCGCGTCCCACTGCGCCCTGGTCATCGGATAGCGGCCGGCATCGAACGGCCTTTCCTCCGCCCCGGCCATGCAGCAGAGCGAAACCCCGATCGAGCCGCCGTTGCAGTTGAGCGTGTGCGCGGCATATCCCGGTTTTACCCGGCTCGAATTGACCGCGATCGAAGGCCGGCCCCTGACCAGGCGGCCATTCCCCTCGACCAGTATGTGATACGCATCCTTGTCGGTATCGCCGGCCGAATGCGAGCCGGCCGTCCAGTGGCAAATGACGCGCCTCATCGCAACATTGGGCAACCAGTCGGGCGACAATGCCACAGAAATCCCCGCGACATAGGTTCAGTAACGGAGCCCACTATAGTTTGCTTGGCGGCGGACGCGAAAACGAAACGATAATTTGGTTGAGCGTTTCTAACGGTCAGCTATTCGCCGGCATCTCCGGCGACCACGTGTTCTCTGTATTGCGGCAGATCGTCGGTGATCGTGAACCACTTCGCCTTGGAGCCGACGAAGATGTGCTGCGTCGGGCGGATGGTCGGCTCGTCGACGAGGGTTCCCATGGCGACATGCACGAAGGCACCGTCGCGGACCACCGAATAGAGCAACGAGCCGCAAGTCTTGCAGTGCGCGTCATGGCCGGTTTCGTCGCCGAAGATCATGAGATTGTCCTCGCCCCTCGCCAGGCTCAGCCTGTCGCGCTCGATGCCGGCGAATGGCTTGAAGGCCGAGCCGGTGGTGCGCCGGCAGTTCGAGCAGTGGCAGTTCGCGGCATAGATGAACGCGTCCGCCACCTCGTACTGAACGGCGCCGCACAGGCACTTTCCGGCGAGCGTGCGGTTGCTTGCATTCTGGTTGTCATCCGGGCTTGCCACGCGCTCCTCCCATTGTGCAGGCCGATTTCAGTTTCAAGCGACGACGGTCAACCGGCGCTTGCGCTCGTCGAGCGAGACGATGGTCAACCCGCTGGCCACCACCAGCACGATGCCGCAGATGGCCAGCGCATTCGGGAGCTGCCGGAATACCACCAGGCCTGAAATCACCGCCCAGACGGTAAAGCAATAGTAGAACGGCGCCACCACGCTGGTCGGCCCGACGCGATAGGCCATGAAGATGAAGAAGTGGCCGAAGATCAGGAACAGTCCGGCGCCGCCCATCAGCAGCAGGTGACGGGTCCCAGGCACCACCCACTGCTCGGAAACCAGATGCGCAACGCCGGCGCCGGCGAGTACCACAATCACCGCGGAAATAGCGACGACCATCCCCGGCACGTCGGCGGCGACCTTGCGTCCGGCCAGATCGCGCGCCGCAGACAGGGCTGCATTGCCTAGCGCCAGCAGGGCGTAGACCGAAATCCCCTGCATTGTCGGTTGTGCCACCATCACCGCGCCGACAAAGCCGAGCCCGATCAGCGCCAGGCGTACCCCGCCGATCCGTTCGCCAAACAGCATCGAGGAGCCGACCAGCATCAGCAAGGGCGTGATCTGCCCGAGCGCGGTCGAATCGGCGATCTGCATGTTGGCGAGCGCCACCACGTAGCAAAGGATAGCACCCAGTTCGAGCATGTTCCTGCGCAAAACCTTCGGGTCTAGGATCAGCGGGATCTGCTTGCCATAGCCCAGCATGAACAGCAGCGGAATGCCCCACAATGTTGCGGCAGCACCACGCAGGAACAGCACCTCATAGGGCGGCAGTCCCGCGGTTGCGAGCTTCATCATCGTGTCGTTGACGATGTAGGACCCGGTCGAAACGACCATGAACAGCGGGCCTCGTATGCCAGTCGGGAAGAAATGCATCGGCCCACGAAATCAGACCGACGCCAGAGCGGCAATGGGCCAGATCCGGCTGTAAATCCGTCAAAGCCGTCAGCCGCCGCCGTAACCATTCCATTTGCCCTTGTTCGTTCCTATATCCGCGCCACATTCTCCGAAACCGGATCACGCGTTCGGGCGGGCGAGCGCGCTCGGCGACAAGGCACTTGTGTTTTTCGGCCTTAGTCGCTAATCGCCCCGCATTCGACTGAACTGAAGGTCCAGGCCGTCCCCAGGCCGTCCAAGGAAAGAGACTATGGCAAAAGGTAAATTCGAGCGCACTAAGCCTCATGTGAACATTGGCACGATTGGTCACGTCGACCATGGCAAGACGTCGCTGACGGCGGCGAT
>NZ_JAMYTU010000047.1:0-35639 GCF_040322615.1 Mesorhizobium sp. M0119 | reverse complement strand
CTGTCCGGGACTTAGCGGAAATGCTGTCCGCGACTTACTGAAATCACTGTCCGGGACTTAGTGAAATCGGCGTCCGGGACTTACCGAAACACGCAGAGACGAGGCTGCGCGACGACGCCCGCATCGGGATCCTCGTCAACAATGCCGGAACGGCCATCGGCGGAAGCTTCATCGAGCAGAGCACGGATGACGTTACACGGCTCGTAGCGCTCAACACGACCGCCCTTCTGCGGCTTGCCAGTGCCATCGCCCCGCGCCTTGCGGCGGCGGGCGAAGGCGCGATCGTCAACATCGGCTCCGTGGTCGGCCTGGCGCCGGAGTTCGGCATGACGGTTTACGGCGCAACCAAAGCCTTCGTGCTGTTTCTGTCGCAGGGACTCAGCCTCGAGCTCGCGCCGAAGGGTGTCTACGTCCAGGCCGTGCTTCCCGCCACGACGCGAACGGAGATCTGGGAACACGTCGGCGCCGACGTCAACACGCTTTCCAACGTGATGGAGGTGGACGATCTGGTTGATGCGGCGCTGGTCGGATTCGACCGCCGCGAACCGGTGACCATCCCGCCGCTTCCCGATGCCGGGCAGTGGGACGCGCTTCAGGCCGCGCGCCAGGCCATGCTTCCAAACTATCGGAACGAACATCCCGCCGAGCGGTACCGCAAGGTCGCCTGAGCACCAACGAAGCCATTTCGATAACGACCCCGCCGCAGCGGGGACAAACAAAGGTGACCTATGACGAGCAAAACGCTGTTTGAGCCCTATACTCTCGGCTCGCTAACCCTCTCCAATCGTATTGTGATGGCGCCCCTGACGCGCAATCGCGCTGGACCGGGCTTCGTTCCAGGCGATCTCGCCGCGGAGTATTACGGCCAGCGCGCGTCGGCCGGCTTGCTGATTTCCGAGGCCACGCAGATCTCGCGGCAGGGACAAGGTTACCAGGACACGCCAGGCATCTACTCCCAGGCTCAGATCGACGGCTGGCGCAAGGTCACGACCGCCGTGCACGCCAAGGGCGGGCGGATTTTCCTGCAGCTCTGGCATGTCGGCCGCGTCTCGCACGTCGACCTACAGGAGAACGGGGCGGCGCCGGTTGCGCCGTCGGCGATCCGGGCCCAGACCAAGACGTTCGTCAACAATGGCTTCGTCGACGTCTCGGAGCCCCGCGCGCTGGAGTTCGAAGAGGTTTCTGGGATCGTGAACGACTTCCGGCAAGCGGCAGCTAACGCCATTGAGGCCGGTTTCGATGGCGTCGAGATTCACGGTGCCAACGGCTATCTGCTGGACCAGTTCGCCAAAGACGGCGCCAATGTCCGCACCGATGCTTATGGCGGCTCGGTCGAGAACCGCGCCCGTCTGATGCTGGAGGTTGCGGCTGCGGTGGTCGAGGAGATCGGCGCCGCGCGCACCGGAATCCGGATCTCGCCCGTATCGCCCGCCAATGGCGTTTCGAGCAGTGATGCTCAGGCACAGTTCGACTATATCGTCGATCAAATCGATGCCTTGGGCATCGTCTACATTCATGTCGTCGAGGGCGCCACGGCCGGGCCGCGCGATGTCGTACCGTTCGACTTCGGATCGCTCCGCCGGCGCTTCAACAACACCTATATCGCCAACAACGGCTATGATCTCGACCTCGCGACGTCGCGGCTGGCCGAGGACAAGGCCGACCTGTTCGCCTTCGGCCGCCCCTTCATCGCCAATCCCGACCTTGTGGAGAGGCTTGAGACCCGCGCACCGCTGGCGGCCGTCGACCCGGCTACGATCTATGGCGGGGGCGCCGCGGGCTATACGGATTATCCCGCCATCGCAGCCGCAAGCAGCCACTGATCCCTTCGGCGCCGCATTTTGGTGCGGCCCCGACCCTTCTGCGCTGTCTGCGATAGTGGATCGCAAGCTGGCAAGCATTAAGCGCGCGGATGCCATGGAAGTCCGCGATCACATGGATCACATGCTTGACGGTCGCAAAGCGTCTTCGGTAGATCGCTACTTGAACGTAGTTCGCGCGGTCATCAACCACGCCATAAGAGACTTTGACCTATCTGGCGTCACCAATCCCTTCATGAATTTGGAGGCCGCGTCGAAGGATAAGGCCGAGCCCGACAAGGACAAGCGCCGTCCTTTCACCTTGGACGAGGTCACCGCCATAACCGCCCGCATCTCTTACCATGCCAAGGCGGACCTTCAACACATTTGGACAATTCTGAATGGCACCGGCGAAGTAGAGCTGGTCGCCAGCGAATGCCAGTGCGCGATGGCGGCCAGCTGGTCTGAGCGTTATCTCTTCATGCACTGCCCGGAGCCGCCGGGATCGCAGACTTCTCCTACACCGCAATCGAAATCGCGTGTGCAGGCGGGCGGCGACAAGGGCGGGGCGAGGACGATATAAGGCGTATGGACCTTGTCGCCAGGCGGCACGAAAGCCGGCGCTCGCTCGCCTGCGTCACCGAGCGTGCGGATATAGAGATAGAGCGACTTCTTGTCCTCATCGCTC
Source organism: Mesorhizobium sp. M0119 (assembly GCF_040322615.1). Classification (NCBI taxonomy): domain Bacteria; kingdom Pseudomonadati; phylum Pseudomonadota; class Alphaproteobacteria; order Hyphomicrobiales; family Phyllobacteriaceae; genus Mesorhizobium; species Mesorhizobium sp. M0119. The sequence continues at coordinate 33,152 of NZ_JAMYTU010000047.1, read as the reverse complement.
ATCGCCCGTACATTATACCCTGGCATCGGTGGATAAGTCCCAAGGCCTCGAAGATATGAAACGAAGCCGTCGGCTGTGAGGTCGACGGCCGTCAGTCGTAGGTTTGCCGCATAGCTGGTTCCCCACGGACCCTGAAAGCCGAGTGCATTTCCCTTGAGAGCCTTGGCCGGATCGATCTTGCCGCCACTTTCGCTATATCCTTCGGTGTGGCAATCGTGGCAGCCGCCGATGATGGAGATGTAGAGTCCTCGCTCGACCGAAGGTTCCCCTGCCGCCGGCGCGGCATTGAGAGCAAGCGCGGCAATGCGCATCAACCAATATGCACGCATCGCATTCCCCTTGCTTGGTGCCGTAGAGCTCGAGCGATGTCCATCAGATGGCCGGCTTGTTGGGACTGAGTCTGTCGCAAACTCGTACCGGTTGCAACACCGGGTGATGATAGTTCGTGTCCTCTACGCGGTTCAATTGGGAATGGAGAAAGACCGATCAGCAAGCGGCAGCCGCCTGAACCATGGCAGTGATCGCCCACGTCTTCATGATCCGGCGCCTCGCCCAAATCCTGGGCCAGGATGAAGACCTGCTGTGGGACCTGTCGGACCAGCTCGAGCCTGAGGATGGTAAGCTGTGGGTCTACGATATCGATGGAATCGCAACCCCTGTCTTTAGCGACTTCGGCATCGAGGCCCTTCGCGAAATCATTCGAGACCAGGCGACAGCTAGTTGTCCCGTCAAATCCGGCACGCCGCGGTCCCTACCGGATGCTTACGGTCTTGACGTTGACCGGAGGGGAGAACCAATGGGTCGCCATGACACTACTACTCAGGAGAGAGATACATTTTGGCCTCCTTAGCGGCAGCCTCAAATGCCTTTCGTATCACGTGAGGGTCAATCGGATCGCCCTCCACAGCCGACAGGCAGAGGGTCACCGCCTTGTGCCAGCAAGGTCCTCTCCGGGTCCACGTCTTTAGCTGCTCAAGGGCTGCCCTCGCATTGTTGCAGCCATGCCTATCACCGGACGCAGTCCTTACGAACACAGGAGGGACGAACCAATGGGTTGCCATGAGGGGAATCTAGAGCGGGACGAGCCTGCCGACCAACCCAGTTGTAGTCCGCAATAATGGAACAACGCAGGCGCTCTGTAGTTTAGAAATCGCAGCGGTCGATTCTTCGTGGATGCAGCCGCCTGCTGGGTCCGTCGCCTTTCTCACGAGCGGCGGGCCTCCACCTTATGGAGGGACTAACGTCCCCTGCTCCTTAGCGGCAGCCAGGAATGCCTTGCGGGCCTCCTCGGGTTCCATCTGGTCGGAAATCACGGCGATGCAAACGCGCACCGCGAGGTCCCACTGAAGGCCATGGTTGGTCCACTTCAGGAGTTCCTCAGCGGCTGCTTCAGCGTTGCTGACCTTGCGCGTCGAACCGCTACCCTCGGTCCTTACAGGGACCGGCGGGGAGAACCAATGGAGCGCCATGCAGTCACTCTTTGCCGGCCCGATCAAGTTCCTGCAGCAAATGCTTTTGCTCAGCCGGCAGCTCCTGTTCTACAGGCAGATTTAGCATGGCGCGAAGGTAATTGCGGATTACCTCTGAAGTGATCCACCGCCGCACAACTTCGGCAACAACTTCCTGTTTGGCTTTATCGATTTCGACCACGTTCAGGCCTACATGCTTAATAGGGCCGAACCCCCCTCGCGAGCGGATTTGTTCCTTAGAGGGCGGGGAATGTTTGGTACAAAAACCCGAGGGGGTGATCGGACAACTGGCTCGCGCGAGGACCCCCCGTACCCCCCTCCGTTCCCTTACGGCGCCGGTGGACACAGCCTTGCTATGTACCCTTGGCAGCGTCCTCGATCAGTTCGGCTATTAAGGTGCGGACCCGTAGGTCGGACCTATCCCCTATGTTTCCCACATCTTTCGTCACCATCCCCGGCGAAGATACGGACACCGCCCCGCTCACCTTAACGTTGACCGTAAAGGTTCTTCTAGGCGCCTTCTCCAATTCTCGCTTCCTGTAGATCTGGAAACGAATCGACGGGGCTAAAGCTTTGACCCGCCGGCGTGGCGCGGTGTCTATGTCGACAGCCACCTCGCCTGCCACGTCAGCCTTGGCTGCCTCCAGCGATGCAATCACGACGTCGTTTAGCCAGGCCTTTGCTTGCTCGCTGAAGTCCAACATGGGGGCATCTCGCTTCCCCATCTCCGCGCCGCCGACGGGCTCCTCCTGCTGACGGCGAGCTTCTTTCCCGCGCTCAAGGGCTTCTTTAAACTTTGCCATCCCTGTTGCTCCGATTTGTCATCAGGCCACCCCCGTCAGATCGGCTATGGCGCCCTCCCATTCACTAGAACGCGCGTAGTCGGGGTACGTTGCGTTGGGGAGCCTTTGGGTTCGCCGCTATTCAGCACACGCGGCGGCCGATGGACAGCGAAGCAGGTTTCGAGGGTGCTGGAGAGGGTATCGGGCTGATTGTTTGACGGACTGGCTTTGCGTTGTCGTCCGTGCCTATGAAGCAGCTCGCTCACCAGCTGGTTGCAATTGCCGTTGGCGCAACTTTCTGATGTGAATAACCCGACCACTAGCTATGAAGGCGTCGTGGAGGAGAGCGCAGCGCACTTCGTGCGCGAAGCTACGATCGCCGGTGCTGATCTGCGCGAGATCGTCACGCTTGAGCCGGAAAGCAAGGTCACCTTCTTCCAGGCGACCGGTCCGCGCGAAGCGGAAATCGGGTCGCAACGGGTGCAGAGGCCTGCGGGCAGGAACAGGCGGGCATCGCGCGCCTTGAGTTCGAGGCCCTGCCATATCTGCGCACGGGTCAGCTTGGTCTCGCCTCCGGAATTCACCGGAACGGTAGCGGTCGTGTAAATCACGATGTGTCTCCTGGACAAAAGGTCATCGGTGATGGGGCTCAGCCGGCAATTGCGGCCGCATAGTCGCGATAGGAGCGCAGCGGCCGGCCCAGCAGCGCGGTCAGCCGATCGACATCGCCGGCATCGGGGACCATGCCGTCCGTGAGGAAGCGCTCCGCCATCAGGCGCATGTCGAGCGCCTTCCAGCTCGGCATGAACTGCCGCAGGTTCTGCTCGAAGCCGGCGGTGTCGTCGCCCGGATACGCGATCTGGCGTCCGAGGACGTCCGTCCAGATGGCCGCGACATCCGCGCCGGTCAGCGTGTCGGGGCCGACCAGGTTGATGCGGTCGAACGGCAGAGGCGCGGCGGCCTGCTCGCGGCGGATGAGTTCGATCGCGGCGATCTCGCCGATGTCCCGCGCGTCGATCATGGCGACGCCCTTGGCTCCGATCGGCATCGGATAGATGCCGTAGCCGGTCACCACGTCCTTGATCGTGATGTCGTTGTTCATGAAGTACGCGGGCCGCAGGATGGTGGCGTTGAGCCCCATCTGCTCGATCATCCGCTCGACGCCGAACTTGCCCGCAAAATGCGGCACGTTGACGTAGAGGTCGCTGTGGATCACCGACAGGTAGACGATCCGCTCGATGCCGGCCTCGCGGGCAGCGGCCAGCGCTACCAGCGCCTGGGTAAATTCGTCGGCCACCACCGCGTTCAGCAGGAAAAGGGTGGAGACGCCCGAGAAGGCCTTGCGCAGGGAATCGACGTCGAGCAGGTCGCCCTGCACGACATCTACGCCAGCGGGGAAATTGGCCTTCGAGGGATCGCGAACCAAAGCGCGCACATTGGCGCCACGCTTCACAAGCTGTTCGACTACGTTGCGGCCGACATTGCCGGTCGCGCCGGTAACGAGAATGGTCATGGGGTTACTCCTGAGTTGAGCCGGATGGCATCCCAGAAAATTAGTGATCCACATTTGTGTCGGTAGGCGTTATATCTGGACACTCCGTCTCATTGGTGGAACACATGGATCTACTTGCCCTTGCTGATTTCAATCTGGTCGCCCGCCACGGGGGCTTCGGTAAGGCCGCGCGCGCTGCCGGGCGCCCGAAGGCCACCTTGTCCCGACGGGTGGCGGAGCTGGAGGCGAGTCTGGATCTACGGCTGTTTGAGCGTGGCGCGCGCGCGTTGAAACTGACGGAAGAAGGACGTGCGCTTTTCGAGCGCGCGGGCCGGTTGCTTTCCGAGCTCGAAGAGACGGCGGCGGCGATCGCCTCAGGCGGCGAAAGGCCGCGAGGCAGGTTGCGGATCAGCGCCCCAGTGCTGTTCTCACAGACCGCGATGGGGAAGATCGCTGCCGGCTTCGCCCTGAAATACCCGGAGGTAAGGCTCGAGGTCACGACGGAAGACCGCGCCGTCGACATGATCGAAGAGGGATTTGACCTGGTGATCCGGGTCAATCCGGATCCGGATGAGAGCCTCGTTGGGCGAGCCTTTCTGCGTGATCGACTGGTGGTCGTGGCAAGTCCTCACCTCGCCCGGCCGGCTGAGGGTCTGGCGACCCCGGCCGTCATGCGTTCGACAGCCGATCGAAGGGCTTGGGACGTGAAGACGCCCACTGGCCGGTCAACAATCGCGATCGAGCCGGTCCTTGCGCTGTCGTCACTCATCATGGTCCGGGATGCGGTGCGAGCGGGCGTCGGCGCGGCACGCCTGCCGGTGTCGCTGGTGAGCCATGATCTGGCGGACGGAACGCTGGTACATTGGGGGGATCTCGATCGACCCGACATCGCCCTGTGGACGCTGTATCCCTCTCGGCGGCTGCTGAGCGCCCGCGTCTCCGCATTCATCGACCATCTGAAGCAGGCCTTTCCGATGGGAACACCTGACGAGCTGGCCGCCTATATCGGCAAATGACGCCCAGGAAGCTGGTTAACCCAGCTGAGGCCTTATGCGAGGCACAAGGAAAGCAGTTGCCGTGCTTTCTTGGTGGGTGCGTTATTCGAAATGTCTTCCGCGAACGCGACATTTTTTAACGGCAACCGGCTCCGCGAACGGTGCCATCGTCACCACTGCTGACGGCCGGCTATGTGTAGGTATTGAGAGCGCCACCGACCGCATTCCCTTCCCTCCTCGTGGACGAAAAGTGTTCGTTCGAATGATGCTTTTCCGTTGCCATAAGCGCAAGGTTTTGGTCAGCCAGCACAGGGCCTCCTCTTAAGCTCGCTGGCCGTCAAGGCCCAGCGGCCTCTAGCTGCCAGTCTCCCCCGCAACCAAGCCGCTGGGTCGCCTCGCCAAGGGCGAAGCTTGCAGGCCGCGTGTATATTAGCAACATCTTGACTAGGGGCACCGTCCGCTCCACACTCAAGTGTATGGCGCGGGGCATTGGCATCGGTGACGTGGTTGCGATCACGGCCACGGTAGGTAGGCGGGTCGCCGACGACCGTATCAGCGTCTCAATCCCCTCCTACAGCATCGGCGTTGGCACTGGAATGGCGCTGGCCGGTTAGATCGCTAACCCGCAAGATTCCACCCGTGCGCGGATTGCGCCCACGATCGCCAACTTGGCTTTATTCAGCCTTGAGGTTAATCACCCGCATCACGGCGACCACTGTCCCGTTGTTCGTAGCAGCCTCCTTCGTGCTACCCTTGCCGCAGCTCCATACATCGCCTTCCTTGGCTGTGAACTGCATATCCCCGGCCGTGACCTGCAGCTCGCCTTCAGTGACCGTGCAGACCATGTCGTCGGCCATGACATCCCCCAGCGGGCTAGATCCCTTTGGCTGATACACGACGTCTTCCATCGCGATTTTCTTGTACCCCTTGATATGGGAGTCTCGTGTTCCCAGTTCGACGAGCCGAACGCCGGGAAAAATCTCTTTGCCATCAGTCGGACCGTAGGTCTTGGCCGCTGCCGGAGTCGGCAATGCAACCAATAGCGGGGTCGACAACGAGGTGGCACCAAGGGCGAGAGCATTACGTCGAGTCATCTTCATAACATTATCCTCCCTGAGTTAGTCCGCCCACAACTGGGCGAACCTGATATTTTACGCGCCCGTGCAGCCAAATAGTCAAAACACAATTGAGCAGGCCCATGCTCAGTATGGCCACCACGCCAGCGCAAGCGCGACACCAGCGGAAACGATGAACGCGAGCCAAGGCGCAATCATTCCAGTGTGCCTCGTGGTCGTGGCGAGTCCCTCATCTCGCCCGGCCGGCTGAGGGTCTGGCGACCTCGGCCGTCATGCGTTCGACAGCCGATCGAAGGGCTTGGGACGTGAAGACGCCCGCTGGCCGGTCAACAATCGCGATCGAGCCGGTCCTTGCGCTGTCGTCACTCATCATGGTCCGGGATGCGGTGCGAGCGGGCGTCGGCGCGGCACGCCTGCCGGTGTCGCTGGTGAGCCATGATCTGGCGGACGGAACGCTGGTACATTGGGGGGATCTCGATCGGCCCGACATCGCCCTGTGGACGCTGTATCCCTCTCGGCGGCTGCTGAGCGCCCGCGTCTCCGCATTTATCGACCATCTGAAGCAGGCCTTTCCGATGGGAACGCCTGACGAGCTGGCCGCCTATATCGGCAAATGATGCCCAGGAAGCTGGTCAACCCAGCTGAGATCTTACTCCAGAGTTGGGGGATCGAGCGGTCGTAGGTCGTGCAAGCCTTTCCGCCGCAAATCTCAAACGCGCGTTTTTTGCTTTCGGCGCATGACAGCGTCTTTCCCCCGGAATCGCCCGCCCTATTTCGTCTCGACAGGTGGGCGGCTGCTTGCTGGACGAGTCCTTGCGGCGAGTACGGCATGTGCTTCGAGGTACCCCACATGAACTTCCACGATCGGCACCTATTGAGGTTGCGGGTGAACGGAGAGGATCACAGCCTTTCCGATCTCGATCCCCGCGTCACGCTGCTCGACCTGCTGCGCGAGCGGCTTCATCTGACCGGAACGAAAAAGGGATGCAATTTCGGCGAGTGCGGCGCCTGCACGGTGCATCTCGACGGGCGGCGTGTGAATGCCTGCATGATACTTGCCGTGTCCGCCGAGGGACGCGAGGTCACGACGATCGAAGGTCTGGCAAACGGCGATGCGCTTCATCCCGTGCAGCAGGCGTTCATCGATCATGATGGTTTCCAGTGCGGATTCTGCACGCCCGGCCAGGTGATGTCGGCGGCTGCGCTGATCGAGGAGGGACATACCGGCTCCGATGCCGAGATCCGCGAATGGATGAGCGGCAATCTGTGCCGCTGCTCGGCCTATCCGCAAATCGTCGAGGCGGTGCGCGCGGCGGCCGGGAGGGTGAGCCAATGACCCCATTCGTCTATGCGCGCGCCGACAGCCTGGGCGACACGATCGCGGCAGGTGCCGCGCCGGATAGCGCCTTTCTCGCCGGCGGCACCGAATTGCTCAACTGGCTGCGCCTTGGAATTGCCGAGCCGACGCGGATCATCGATATCTCCCGCCTCGACGGGCTGGATCAGATCGAGGCACTGCCCGGCGGCGGCTTGACGATCGGCGCGCTGACTCATCTCAACGACGTCGCGCAGCATGCGCTGGTCATGCGCGACTATCCGGTGTTGAGCCAGGCGATCCTCAACGCGGCGTCGCCGCAACTGAGAAATCTCGCAACGATAGGCGGCAATCTGCTGCAGAAGACGCGCTGTGCCTATTTCCGTGCCGAAGAGCAGCTGCCATGCAACAAGCGTCAGCTCGGCTCCGGCTGCTCGGCATTGCATGGCATCAACGACAATCACGCAATCTTCGGCTGGACCAAAGATTGCGTCGCCACCCAGCCATCCGACCCGGCGGTGGCGCTGGCAGCGCTTGATGCGGTTGTCGTCACCGCGCACCGCAGCGGCGGCCGGCGTATTCCGGCAGCCGAATTCCACCTGCTTCCCGACACGCGGCCCGAGGCAGACAATGTGTTGCAGCAAGGCGAACTGATCACGGCAATCGAGCTGCCGGCAGCGGCGCCGCGATCGGCCTACCTCAAGGTGCGCGAGCGCGAATCCTACGAATATGCCATCGTCTCGGCCGCCACGGTGCTGGAGATGGACGGCCAAACCATCCGTCGGGCTGCCGTGGCGCTGGGGTCCGTCGCGCTGCGGCCGTGGCGCCTGAGCGCCGCCGAGGAGCAGCTCGCCGGTACCGAACTCGGCGATCGCGAGGCGTTGAGCACCGCCATCGAGCAATCCTTCGCCGAAGCGCGTCCCTTGTCGCAGAACGCCTACAAGATCGAACTGGCCAAGACCGCCGCTTTGCGGGCGATCGAAAAAGCAGCGAGGATGCCGTCATGATGATCAGCCAGCCTGTTGCCCGCCCTGACGGCGGCGTCAAGGTTACCGGCCGCGCCCGCTATGCGGCCGACTATTTTGCTCCCGATCTGCTCCATGCAGTGCTGGTGACCGCGCCGGTTCCCGCCGGCCGCGTGACGTCGATCGTGGTAGACGACGCGCTCGCCGAGGAAGGCGTCGTGCGCGTGCTCACGCATGAGGACATGCCCAAATTCGGCCGGTTCGCATCACCGAGGGCCGAGCCCGATACGCAGATGCAGCAGGCCGAAGGTCCGCCGGCGGCGCAGAGCTTCATGCCCATGCAGGGCAACGAGATACGTCACGAGGGCCAGCCGCTTGCCATTGTGCTGGGCGAGACGCTGGAGGCGGCGGAAGCCGGCGCCCGCCGCGTCGCATTGCGCTACGAGTTCGCCGAGCCGGCATTGCCGGCACCGCTGGAGTGGACCGCCATCGACAAGGCTGCGGTCGTGCCGAGGGAGAGCGGCTTTCTGTTCCTGGAGCCGACGTTTACGAAGGGCGAGATCGACCGCGGGCTTAGCAACGCGGCCGCCATGGTCGAAGCCGTCTACCTGCAGCCGTCGCGCCATCACAACGCCATGGAGCCCTCGGCGACGCTCGCTGAGTGGAACGACGGAGAGCTGACGCTGCACGACGCCACGCAGCACGTCTATGGTGTCCGCCAGGTGCTTGCCGCCCGTTTGAATATCCCGGCCGAGAAGGTCCGCGTGATTTCCCGCCATACCGGCGGCGGCTTCGGCGGCAAGGGTTGGATCTGGCCGCATCAGGTGCTGGCCGCCGCAGCGGCGCGCATCGTGCAGCGCCCGGTCAGGCTGGCGCTCAGCCGTGCCAATGCCTATTCCTGTCTCGGCTACCAGCCGCGCATGGCACAGAAGATCGTGCTGGCGGCGGACAAGTCCGGCAAGCTGACCGCCGTGCAACAGGACGTGGTCAACCTGACAACCGTGACCGACGATTTCGTCGAGTTCGCCACCGAAGCCTCGAAGGGTCTCTACGCCACGCCGGCCATGCGTCTCAGCCAGCGCGTCGAGCGCGCGAACGTCGCCATGCCGACGCCGCTGCGCGCGCCGGTCGAGGGTCCCGGCACCTGGGCCCTTGAAAGCGCGATGGACGAGCTCGCCCACCGCCTCGGTATCGATCCGCTCGACCTGCGTCTGATCAACCATGCGGACACGGATCCGGCCACCGGCCAGCCCTGGTCATCGAAGAAGCTGCGTGAGGCTTACGAGGAAGGCGCCCGCCTGTTCGGCTGGCGCGAGCGCCCGCGCAAGCCGCAACGCGACGGCGATTGGCTGATCGGCTACGGCATGGCGACCTGCAGCATGGGCTGTTTCCGCAACCCGACGCCTGCAGCCGAGGTCAGGCTGCACAGGGACGGCACGGTGCTCATCCGCACCGGCACCCAGGACATAGGAACCGGAACACTCACCATCTTTCCGCAGATCGCAGCCGACGTGCTGGGCCTGCCGATGGAGAAGATCGAGTTGGAAATGGGCGATACACAGCTGCCGGAGGCGGGTCCGACCTATGGCTCATCGTCGACCATGGGGGTGGGCGCGGCGGTGCTCGCAGCCGCCGAAGATGCACGTTCGCAGCTTGCCCGTCTTGCCAATCTGCTGCCGGACGAGGTCGAGATGCAAGACGGCAAGATTCGCCGCAAAGGCGCTGCCGGCGGTCAGACGATCGCCGATGTTATGAGCCATACCGACATCGGCGAGATCATCGGCTCCGGCTCGTTCGATCCGGCGCAGCATGGCAAAGGCCTCGCCATGCGCACTTTCGGCGCGATCTTCATGGAGGTCGGTGTCGATCCGGGGCTCGGCCTGCTCAGGCTTCGTCGCGCCGTCGGCAGCTACAGCGCCGGCCGCATTGTCAATCCCCGCACCGCACGCAGCCAGATGACGGGCGGCATCATCTGGGGCTGGGGCATGGCGGCGATGGAGCAGAGCAGGCACGAACCGGTGCTTGGGCGGTTCCTGTCGAAGAACCTTTCCGGGGTCGCCATTCCGGTCAACGCCGACATTCCCGGCGATATCACAATCCACTTCGTCGACGAGGTGGACGAGCATGCCAGCCCGATCGGCGGCAAGGGCATCGGCGAGCTCGGCGCCACCGGCGTTGCCGCTGCGGTGGCCAATGCCGTCTTCGACGCTACAGGCAAGCGGATCCGGGAGTTGCCGATCACGCCGGAAAAACTGCTGTAGAAGGGCCGGCCCGCGGAAGCGTCTGCTCGACGAGGTTGACATAATAGCGCATCACCGTCGGCACGATCTCGTCGTTGAAGACGTAGCGGTCGCCGTGCAGGCCTTCGCCCGGGCCGACCTCGCCGGTGCCGATCCACGCATAACAGCCGCCGGCGTCGCGGATCATGAAAGCGAAATCCTCGCAGCCGAGACTGGGGCTGAACTCGGTCAAGACATTCTCCCGGCCGACGACGGATGCCGCCGCCTCGACGGCGCGGGCCGTCGCGTCCGCGGTGTTGATCAGCGGCGGATAGCCCCTCCTGTAGTCGACGCTGGCGTTGAGCGAATGCGCGGCGGCAATGCCTTGTGCGATCTCGCCGATCAGCGTCTCGCAATGGTCGGAAAGGCCGTGCTCGAAGAAGCGGCAGGTGCCTTGCAGCCAGACCTTGCCCGGCACGATGTTGCCGACATTGCCGCCATGGATCTGCGTGAGGCTGACGACCAGCGCGCTTTGCGGATCGACCGAGCGGCTGACGATGCGCTGGACGGCTTGCACGAAGGCGCTGGCGGCCAGGATCGGGTCGTCGCCGAGCTGCGGCATCGCGGCATGCGCGCCAAGACCCTCGAAGGTCAGTTCGAAATTGTCCACGGCCGCCATTTGCGCACCAGCGCGGGCGGCGATCGTCCCCAGCCTGACGCCCGGCCAGTTGTGGACCGCATAGATCGCCTCGACCGGAAAGCGCTTGAACAGGCCGTCCTCGATCATGCGCATGCTGCCGCCCTCGTTCTCCTCGGCGGGCTGAAAGATGAAAATGACGGTGCCGTCGAAGGTGCGGGATTGACTGAGCAGTTTGGCGGCGCCGAGCAGCATGGCGGTGTGGCCGTCGTGGCCGCAGGCGTGCATCAGGCCCTCTCTCCTCGAAGCATAGGCCAAGCCGGTTTTCTCCAGCACCGGAAGCGCGTCCAGCTCGGCGCGCAGGCCGATGCCGCGCGCGCCACCACCGCTGCGCAGGACACCGACGACCCCGGTGCCGCCGATCCCTTCATGCACCTCGTCGAGGCCGAAGGAGCGTAGTTTCTCTGCAACGAAACGCGCCGTTTCGTATTCATTGAATCCGAGCTCCGGATTGGCATGGATATGGTGTCGCCAGCCTATGACGTCTGGTGTCAGCGCGGCGATGGGGTCATTATGCAGCATGATGCCTCCTTTCACGCCGACAAAGGCGGCGCGATTTGATCCTGCCAGGCATACAAGGCCGGACGAGAGGCGTCTTGAACCGGATTGACCATGGCAAGGACAAACGAAGCGGCAGAGACCGGGAAATACTGGCGGCATCCGTGCTTCCCCGACCTTGGCCTGTTCGAGGCGCGCTTCACCCAGCACCGCTACGAACTGCACACGCACCCGACCTATGTGATCGCCCTGATCACCTTCGGCTGCGAGCGGATTCGCATCGGCCGTCAAAGCGTTCTTGCTCCGGCAGGCGCCATTGCCGTCGTTAATCCAGAGGATTGGCATGACGGCGAACGCGGCGCGGACGAAGGCTGGGCCTACCGGACGTTTTATCCTTCGGTGCCGCTGATGACCGCGCTTGCCCGCGAACTCGGCCGCGATGGCGCTCCGGCCTTTTCGCGCGCGACTATCCAAGACAGTGGTCTTGCTGCAGCGTTGGCGGCAGCACACCAGGGCTCGACATCCCCGGACACAATGACGGCCGAGACGTCCCTGCTCGTGGCGCTGCGACGGCTGATCGTTCGGCATGGCGATTGGAACGGGCGTCCCGAGGAGCTCGAAAGCTCCAGTTCACGGCGAAGGTTTTCGCTCTACGGCGATCTTGTCGAAAGCGAGCTTGGCTCGCAGCTCGACCTCAAGCGGCTTGCAGGCGCGGCTGGCGTAACCCGGTTCCAGGTCATCCGCGACTTCAACAAGGCGATCGGCCTCACGCCGGCGGCCTATATCCGCGACCGGCGATTGCGCCGGGCGAGCGCGCTGATCGAACGGGGATTTGGCCTCGCCGACGCCGCCATCGCGGCCGGTTTCGCCGACCAGAGCCATCTGTCCCGTACATTCCGGGCCATGCGTGGCATGACGCCGGGCATGTTTAGAAGAGCGGGATAGGCGCTCCTGAACAGACAGCTTGCGCGCCAATGCGTGCTGCGCAATGCTGACGCAGCTCGGGGGGAATCATGCGAAAAATCTTGGCATCGACGCTGCTGCTCGCGGCTGCACTGTTTGCAAATAACGCCCAGGCGCTGGATGCCAGCGGGACGCCGGTTGTCGTGACCCCGCTTGCCTCTCGCACCGAGACCGCGTCCGGCCAGCCGATTACGCTGCCGCAGAAGAACGTGCAGGTTCTGGTCTCGGCCTATCAGATCGCGCCGGGCGCGACCTTGCCGGTCCACAAGCATCCGTTTCCGCGCTATGCCTATGTCGAGGCCGGCACGCTTCAGGTCACCAACGTCGAGACCGGCAAGAGCAACACCTATCAAACAGGTGATTTCATCATCGAGATGATCGGGCAGTGGCATCAAGCGACCAATGTCGGCGCCGATCCGGTCAAGCTATTGGTCATCGACCAGGTCGAAGAAGGCACCAAGAACACGGTGTTGCGCCAGTAGCTGCGGTCGTCGGGCACTGCAGCAAGCACGTCCGAATTCACTCCGCCGCTTTCGCCCGGTCGGCGGCGGCGGCCAGAACGGCGCGATCCCCCTCCTCGTACAACCGATGGATGGCAATGGCGTTGACGCGCCAACCTTCCGACGTCCGCACCAGCCGGTGGAGATAGCTGCCGCCGACCGTCCAGAACCGGCCGCCGATCCAGTGGGTTGCGCGGACATGGCTGCGTGCAACCGCGTCATTGCCCGCGCCTTCGACGGTGATGTTGGTGATGAGGTGCTGGGTGGCGTCGAAGCCCGGCAGCAGCCCTTGCCACAGGGCGATCAGCGCGTCGCGGTCGCTGGTTGTCGCCTCGCCGCCGAAAAGGCTGGTATAGTCGGTCGTGACGCGGGCCGCGAGATAGGATCTGACCCGGTTCCATTCACGCAGATCGGCATAGAGGCCGATCCCCGCAATCGCCTCGGCGATTGCGATCCTGTCTTCGACCGTCAGTGCATCTCCCGGAGCGCTCGAGGCGGGCGCCGAGACGGCGGAAACCATCGCAGCGGAAACCGCCGAGACCAGGACATGCCGGCGCGTGACGGGGCTCATTGTCCCGCCTCCCCCGCACTGCCCAGCGTCGCGCGGAAGTGCGCGGCGACGGCGTCGCTCGCGGCCTTCACCGGCGCGGCACGATCGTAGAAATCGAATTGAGTGACGTTGTCGAGCCACAGCTCCTGCTTGGAGCTGGTCAGCCGCGCGTAAAACTTGTGCGCACCCTGCGGAATGGCTGCCGCCTCGCTATGCACCATCAGAAAGGGCTGGTGCAGGCGCGGGGCGGCCTGGATGGCGTCGAACCTCAGCCAGCCGCGCCAGAAGGCCGGATCGGCCTCGTTGCGCCAGGCCGGGATCATGCCGCGATCGGGTTCGGTGTAATAAGGCACCTTGAACATGATCGCGCGCTCGTCGGTCAGGCTCGCGGCCGGCAGGAACGCCAGTCTGCCGGTGCGGCGATACGCGGCCTCGGCCGCATCGCTCGTGGCTTCAAGCCTGGCGACGCCGTGCTTGCCGCCATAGGTCTGCTCGACCACTTCGGCATCCTGCAACCAGGGCGCAACGAGGGCGACCGACTTGATCGCGGCGTTTTCGGCCGCAGCGGTGACCATGTAGCCGGAACTGGCGCAAATGCCGAGCCCGCCGATGCGGTCCTCATCGGCTTCGGGCCGGCTCGCCAGATAGGCGACGGCTGCTTCGATGTCGGCGATCTTGGCATTAGGATCCTCATACTGGCGGCGTATGCCGCCGCTTTCGCCCCACCCACGAAAGTCGAAGGTCAAGGCGACGAAGCCACGACCGGCCATCTCGCGGGCGTAGCGGGCCGGCATTTGCTCCTTTACCGTCATCCAGGCGCCGGTCACGACCAGCGCGGGCCGAGGTTTCGCCGCGTCCAGATCCTCCGGCAGATAGAGCTCGCCGATGATCTGCTCACCGTTCGAGGCGAAAGCGACGCGCTCGATGCGCGGTGCGGCGAAGGCATTGGAGGCGGCGAGCGCCACGGCGGTTGCTGCAGCAAGTGTCAGGGTTTTAAGCATCGCAAGTCTCCTTTGGATTGGAGCGAGAAGCGCGGCGCGTTGCGATAAGACCGCCGTCTCAACGCTCGCCAGCCAGTCGGCCGGGCAATCGCGTCAGCGGGTAATGCGCCCAGTAGAAGGCGTCCGACTGGTACATGTCGGTCAAAAAATTCTGTGCCTCGGCGATCTTGCCGTCCTGGATGCGAAACGTCAGCGCGTAGAGCTGGTCAATCTCCGGACCTGAGCCGACATTCGACCGGCCGCGATGGACATCGACGACGAGGTCGCCTTGCGCCTGGAAGAAGATCGGCTCGGCCTTGAATTTGCCGTCGGCCAGGCCGCGGAAAAAGGCGACCACCTCGTCCGGCCCGCGCTTGTCGCCGGCGAGCGGATGATGACCGGGAATGTGCCACACGATGTCGGGCGCGAGGAAGGGCCGCACGGCCTCGGGATTTCCGGTCGCGTAAGCTGCGTAATAGTCCTTGATGAGTTGGATGTTGCTGTCCTCCAGCGGCCCGGCATTCGCCGGGGCGGCAGACACCGCCAGAAGAGCGCCGGCGGCGAGTGAAGCGAGCCTGGTCATCGGTCCTGTCTCCTTGCCAGTTCCGAGCCATCGCAACAGCGAGGCCCTTCGTCGGATCCAACATGAGGCCTTTTGTTCACCGGAAAAACCAGTAGAATCCGACAGGGCTATTTGGAAAAACCTTACAATGCGCCTTGACCAGTTCAGCGGCATCGTCGCCTTCGTAAAAGTTGCGGAGGCCAGGAGCTTCACCCGCGCCGCGGCCGAGCTCGGCGTCGCTCCGGCCTCGTTGAGCGAGGCGGTCAAGGGGCTCGAGGAGCGTCTGGGGGTGCGGCTGCTCAACCGCACGACCCGCAGCGTTGGCTTGACCGAAGCTGGCGCCCAATACCTCGATCATGTGCGCCCGGCAGCCGAAGATATCCGGGCGGCTGGTGCGGCACTGCGCGAGGCCCGCGACCGTCCCGCCGGCACGCTGCGCCTCAGCCTGCCCTGGATCGCCGCCCCACTGCTGATCGAACCGCTGATGCGGCCGTTCATGGATGCTTATCCCGAAGTGCGGCTTAGCCTGATCTTCGACGACAGCTTCGTCGACATCGCCGCCGAGGGCTTCGACGCCGGCCTGCGCATCGGCGAGCTTCTCGAGAAAGATATGATCGGCGCGCGCCTGGGCGGGCCCCTGCAGATGGTCGTGGTCGGCAGCCCCGATTATCTGGCACGCAACGGCACGCCGAAGCTGCCGGCCGACCTCGCCGCCCATCGCTGCATCGCATTCGCTCTCACCCGCACCCGCACGATTTCGCCCTGGGAGTTCATCGTGGAGGGACGTGAAGTCGCATTCACACCGGACGCATGTCTGGTCGTGAACACGCTTCCGCTGTGCATTACCGCCGCCGCGCAAGGGCTTGGCCTCGCCTTCGCGGTCGAGGGCCTCGCCGCGCCGCTTGTTGCCTCAGGCGCGCTGGTCAAGGTGCTGGAGCCTTTCTGTCCCGCTTACGAGCCGCTCCACCTCTATTATCCCAGCCGCCGCCTCGTACCGCCGAAGCTGCGGGCCTTCATCGACTTCGTGCGCGCGAATTCTCACAAGCTGCGGATCTGATGTGGCTTTGCGGGAACCCGGCCCCGTTCAGCCCCAGGCGCCGACCATCTGCCTGGTAGTTGCGTTGAGACGGTTGAACGCATTGATCAGGGCAATCTGGACGACCAGGGCGGCAAGCGCCTTTTCGTCGTAGTGCCGGGCTGCCTCGTCCCAGACCGCGTCCGGCACCGGATCCGGCCGGTCGGCCAACCGGGTTGCCGCCTCGGTCAGCGCCAGCGCGGCGCGCTCGGCGTCGGTGAAATAAGGTGTCTCCCGCCAGGCGGACACGGTGAAGACGCGCTCGTCCTTTTCGCCGGCCTTCTTCAATTCGCGCGCATGCATATCGACGCAGAGGCTGCATCCGTTGATCTGGCTGGCGCGCAAATGGACGAGCTTGCGCGTCACATAGGACAGGTCAGCCGTTTCCGTCGACTTGTCCAGCGCCAGTAGCGCCTGCAGGGCGCCGGGAATGAGCATCACCGGGTTTTTCAATCGTGCTTGCACAGTGGTCTCCTTCGGACGTGTTTTCTCAAGCCCGGACGACGAACATCCGGGGTCTCGATATTTCTTGGTTCTGTCAGTTCGCCGGCCGCCGCGTTGCGGCAAGGCGAGCGCCGGGATCTTCAGCTTTGCGAGGCAGTGACCCGCTCAAGCCGCTCGAGAATGCGCGGCCAACCGCTTCCCATGCCGATGTAGCCGCGCTCGTCCTCGGGCCGGAACCCGGAATGCTCCATGCGCACCCGCGTCGCCGTACCTTCGGGCGTCAACGACCATGTCACCACGGTCTTCAGACCGCTGTCGGATTCGGTGCCGTCGCCCCAGCTGTAGGCGAGCAGGCGTGGCGGCTCGATCTTCAGCACCTCGCAGTTCGTCACGCCGGACCAGCCAGGCACCGGCGTCGCGCGAAAGGTAAAGCGATGGCCTTGCTCAGGCGCAAAGTCGTTCTCCATCAGCCATTCGGCAACCAGATGCGGCACGGTCAGTGCGCGCCATATCTTTTCAGCCGCATGCGGGATCAGACGCTCGACGACAATGGATTTGGTTTCGATTGTGGTTGCTTCAGTCATGACTTCGGACCCGTTGGTTGCGGTTTGGCTGGGCTATTCAACAACGCGCTCTCCATGAGAACCAATAACCCATCAGCTATGAGTTACGTATAACGCTTAAGTTATGAATGTGTCAAGCGGCGGAATGGCAGGCGCGCCCGCAAGCACATTGAGCCAACACTTCGGGCTTTCATCGCACCAGACCCGATGCTACCGCTGGCCAGCCAAATCATCGACGGATCGCCCATGACCGAGACCGAACGCCCTCGCCTCCCGCTGATCGAGATCTGCGTCGAAGGCATAGACGGCCTGCTGGCCGCGCAAGCCGCCGGCGCCGACCGTGTCGAGCTCTGTGCCAGCCTGATCGAAGGCGGCATCACGCCGAGCTTCGGCACCGTGCGCACGGCGCTTGAATTAGCGACGATCCCGTTCCACGTCATCGTGCGGCCGCGCGGCGGCGATTTTCTCTATGGCGAAGCCGAATATCGTTCGATGCTCGCCGATGTCCGCGCGCTTGCCGAGCTCGGCGTCGCCGGTGTCGTCGTCGGCTGCCTCAACGCCGACGGCATGATCGACGAGCAGGGCATGAGCGAACTGGTGAAGGCGGCGGGGCGCTTGAACGTCACGTGCCACCGCGCCTTCGACATGACCCGCGACCCGACAGAGGCGCTGGAGGCGCTGGTCCGCTGCAAGGTCGGCCGCGTGCTGACCAGCGGCCAGCACGACACGGCACTGGAAGGCGCGGACCTGCTCGCCGATCTTGTCAGGCAGGCCGGCGACCGCATCATCATCCTCGGCTGCGGCGGGCTTGATCCCGAGAACATCGGCAAGGTGCGGAGAAAAACGGGGTTGAGCGAAATGCATTTCGCCGCGCTCAAGGACGTGCCGAGCGCCATGCGTTACCGCAATCCGAAAGTCGGCATGGGCGGCACCGACCTCGACCGCGAATACCGCAACACCGTGACCGACGAGGCGATGGTGGCGGCAACCATCGCCGCTGCCCGGACATGATGCCGGATGACAGAAGAAAACATGATTGAAACGCATTTCCCGATCGAGCACGTCTCGCCGCGTGATGAGCCCGCCATTCTCGCGCTCAACAACGAGCATGCTGCCGAATTGTCGTGGCTGGAACCCGAGCGCCTGTCCTTCCTGCTCGGCGAAGCGTTTTACACGCGCCGCATCGGCACGCTCGAAGCCTTCATCATGACCTTCGACCAGGACGCCAGCTACGACAGCCCGAACTTCCTGTGGTTTCGCCAGCGCTATCCGCGGTTCGTCTATGTCGATCGTGTCGTGGTCGACGCCAAAGCGCGCGGCCGCGGCCATGCCCGCCGGCTGTATGAGGATCTGTTCGAGCAGGCGTCACGCGCCGGCCAGGCGATCGTCACCTGCGAAGTCAATGCCGAGCCGCCCAATCCGGCCTCGGACGCTTTCCATGCCGCACTCGGCTTTGTGGAAGTGGGCGACGCGGTAATCCACGGCGGCAAGAAGGCGGTACGGTATTATGCAAGGCGGATCGCCGGCTGAACGGCAGCCGCCTCGTCCTACCAATTGCGGTTCAGCCAGGAGCGGGCCGGCTTTTCGACGATATAGTAGCTGCACAGCGCGCAAGCGAACGCCGCCGCCAGCATCAGCCACGGCGAACTGCCTTGTATGTCGACGAATTGGTAAAAGGGCTGCTGCCAAAGATAGAGCGAATACGACCACAGCCCCAGCATCGTCATCGGCCGGGAGGACAGAAACCCGGTCAGGTACCGGCTGCTGAAGTCGAGCGAGTTGACGGCGAGCGCTAAGAGCGGCACCGCGACCAGATAGTGGATCGGGGTTGGCACGGCAGCCATGAAAAGGAGCACAGCCACGACTGAGGCCGCCAGGGCGACATGGGGCCCCTTGAGCAGCGCCGGCAGCCTGCCGTCGGCCTTGAGCAGGCATATCACCGCCGACAGCAGGATCGCGGCGATGTGCACGTCGGTGCGCCAATAGGTGCCCTCGTAGCCGATTGCGAACACCCAGTAGGAGATGGCGCCGTTTGCCATGGCCAGCACCGACAATGCGCCGAGCAGCACGATGACCCGGGACCGCCCCGAGACAACAACGCTGATCAGCGCCAGGATGATATAGGCATGCTCTTCGACGCAGAGCGACCAGATATGGTCGAGCGCGCCGGCGCGGGTGACGAGAATTCCGGCATAGTTGTAGGTGAACGTCAGCGCCGTCAGCGCCGCCTTCCACTTGAAGGCGATGAATGTGCCGGACAAGGCAACCATCGCGGCGACGACGAAAACCAGCAGTGCCGGATAGATGCGGGAGAACCGGCGCTTGAAGAATTTCTTCAGCGGATAGTATTCGACAAACAGGATCTCGGCCATCAGCCGGCCGCTGAGCACGAAGAAGAATTCGACACCCAAGACGCCGAGATTGATGCCGGGAATGGGGAAGAAATGGCCGATCAGCACCAGCGCGATCGACAGGCCACGCCAGCCGTCGAGATAGGCAAGCCTGGTTCTTGCCGAGCTGTCGGCGACAGGCCTGAACACCACAAGACGCGTCGCGGAGATGTCCGTCATGCCGGTCCCTTCTGCGACAGGCGGGCTGGAAGCCGCATTCTCAGCCATATTGCAGTGCACTAAAACTTTGTGCAAGTGCGAGATAACGACACGCCCGAAGTACGGGACGCACAAAAAAGGGGCCATCAAGGCCCTTCCCAAACCGACGTCTGCAGTCTCAGGCGTTGGCGGCAGCCGCCGCCATCGCGGTGCGATGTCGCCTTCCGTCTGTGAGCGGCCGCCCGGACGCCGTCAAACGGCAGAAACTTCAAATCCATCATGTTGGCTCATTGCCAAAGCGCCGCTTCAAGACAACAATGACCTCGACGCCGGCGCGCCAGACGCGCACAAAAAAAGCGTCGGAGGAAATGGAGGAGGAAGCCGCTGGCCAAGTCACGGACGCGCTATGCATGCGGGCTTTCGGTGCTCACCACCGACGAATCTGACGCGGATGCGTTCGCCCGGGCGGTGGCAGCGGAAGCAGTGGCCATCGACGTCGGGTTTGCCCTCCTGTTTTTCTCGCAGCGTCTCATAGAGGCCGTCGCCCTGTCGGAAGCGCTGAAGACCCACGCGCCGGCGCTCCACTATGCCGGCTGCTCGACGGCCGGTGAGATAACGCCCAAAGGGCTGGAGGAAGGCCAGATCCTGGCTATGCTGTTTCCCTCCGCATCATTTTCGGCAGCCAGCACCATGGTCGAAAATCTGTCCTCATCGGGCATGGACGGGATTACCGGCGAAGTCGAGGCGCTGAGACGTTCGTTACGCGAGCGCCTCGGGCACGAGCGAGCCGACACCACTTTCGCGCTCTGCTTGATCGACGGGCTGTCCTATGCCGAAGAAGCGGTGACCTCCGCCATCCATTGGGGGCTCGACGACATTCCACTGATCGGCGGGTCGGCCGGCGATGATTTGAAATTCGAGACAACGCGGCTGATCTCGAACGGCAAAGTGACCTCCGACAGCGCCATCATCGTGCTGATCACCACGGAAATTCCTTTCCACGTGTTCAAGACCGACAATTTCGTTCCCACCGACGAGAAGCTGGTGGTGACGGCATCCGATCCCGACCACCGCATCGTGCGCGAATTCAACGCCACCAATGCCGCCGAGGAATATGCCGCCTCCGTCGGCGTCGTCGCGCAGATGCTGACGCCACTGAGTTTTGCCTCGCACCCGGTGGTGGTGAAAGTGGGCGGCGAATTTTACTGCCGCTCAATCCAGAAGATGCACGCGGACGGCTCGCTGTCGTTCTTCTGCGCCATCGACGATGGTGTCGTGCTTGCCGTCGCCCAGCCCAAGGACATGGTCGAGGCGACCCGCGCCGCACTCAGCGACGTCAGCCAAAGGCTTGGCGGCATCGACCTGATCCTCGGTTTCGACTGCGTGCTGCGCCGGCTCGACGCGCGCAACCGCCAAGTCTATCGCGAGATTTCGGAACTCTACAAGGTCAACAACGTCCTCGGCTTCGGCACCTATGGCGAACAGTACCGTTCGATGCATCTGAACCAAACCTTCACCGGCATCGCCTTCGGTGAACGCAACGCGGCCGAAGCGGCGGAGTAGGAAATCCGGGATGCCGCTCAGGAACATCGACGACCTGGAAAGGCTGAAGAAGATCAACGCCGCGCTGATCAGCCGCGTCGAGCGTTCCATGGACCAGCAAGGCAATGCCTTTTCGCTGTTCCAGACCGCCATTTCGCTCGAGAGCCGGGTGCGCAGCCGCACCGAAGAGCTGCATTCGACCTTGCGCCGGCTGGAGCAGTCGAACATCGACTTGAACGCGGCCAAGGAAAACGCCGAGCTGGCGAACCTGTCCAAGACCAGGTTCCTGGCGGCCGCCAGCCACGACGTGCTGCAGCCGCTGAACGCCGCGCATCTGTCGGTCTCGGCGCTTGCCGAAGTACAGACCAGCGAGGAAGGCAGAAACCTGGTCCGCCAGGTCGAGCGATCGCTGGAGACGATGGAGGACCTGCTCCGCACCTTGCTCGACATTTCCAAGCTCGATGCCGGCGTCGTGCAGCCCGACGTCACCGATGTCAGCCTGGAGACGCTGTTTTCGTCTCTGCGCTCGGATTTTCAGCCGGTTGCGGAGATGAAGGGGCTGACGCTGAAGTTCCGGCCGGTCAATGCTCTCGTACGTTCGGACCGAACCTTACTGCGCCGCATCCTGCAGAACATCCTGTCTAATGCACTGCGCTATACCCGCTCGGGCGGCGTGTTGGTCGGCACCAGGCATCGCGGCGACACGATCCGCATTGACGTCGCCGATACCGGCTGCGGCATCCCCGACGACCAGCGCGAGGCGGTGTTTGAGGAATTCCATCGCGGCGCGATCCCGACGGATGCCGGGCTTGCCGCCGGCGGGCTGGGGTTGGGGCTGGCCATCGTGCGCCGCATCGCCGCGGCACTCAGCCATCCCGTCACGTTTTCGTCGAAGGTCGGACATGGCACGATTTTCCATATCGACGTTCCGGTCGGGATCGGCGACACAGCCGATCCAATCGCCAGCACCGCCGAAATGGAGCGGCCGCGCGGCTACGGCCTGTTCGGCACAAAGGTGCTGCTGGTCGAGAACGACATCGACGTGCTGCAGGCGATGACCTCCCTGCTCGAGCGCTGGCAATGCCTGGTGCGCCCCGCCACCTCGACCGGTGACGCGCTCGACATGCTTGGCGATACCGACTGGCTGCCAGATATTGTCATAGCCGACCAGCATCTCGACGGCGGCGACCTCGGCACCACCACAATCGCCGAGGTCCGTGATTATCTTGGTCGCGCCGTGCCGGCGCTCATCGTCACCGCCGACGGTTCGGAGACAGTCGCCAAGGTGGCCCGGGCCGCCGGCATCGAGCTGATGCGCAAGCCGCTGAAGCCAGCGCAATTGCGCGCGCTGCTCGCGCATCTGCTGGCTTGATCCCTTTTGAGGGCATGGGCGAACTGCATCAGGCAGAATCAAATTTGAAAGGCCAAGGATGTATTGGAGAATTGAAGAAAACGCGCGAGACTACTGTATTCTCGTCGACGACGGAAATACAAACGGATCCCAGGCTTTCCTCGAGATGGAGGAGGCTGGGCCTGTCGACAAAAGTAAGTTGCTTTTTCGCTTTGATGACGAGCGGCCGCTACGTATCTCGGACTTCGTACCAAGCTCTCATCCAGGCGTGTTGTTTGCAAAGCGGGAGATATTCGAGGCGTTTGGTCCAATTGTTTCGAGAAGCAAGCACCTCTTTTATACGGCCAAGACGGATAGGGGCGATTTGAAAATATATGTGCCCACGGAGGAGATAAGCGGGTTCGACTTTTCCAAGTCTATTTTCGAAACATTTGAAGACGGAGACATATACCGCATTGATCAGCTAAAGCTCGTTGATGGTTTCTCGACAGAGTTTGATATTTTTCGGCTGAATGATAACTTTGGGACAAGATTCCATATAATCGTTTCTGACAAATTCAAGTACATATATGAGTCGCATGGAATGACGGGGCTGCGGTTTTCTGCGACATGAGCCGCTGAAGCCGGCGCGACTGCGCGGCGTGCTGGCGCATTTGCTGGCTTGACGTCTCAGAGGCGTTAGCCTTGCGCAAGGGGTCAGGTGTTCCATGTATACAATGAACACGACGAACGCTCGTTATTGGATTTCCGCACATTGGTCCTTGTTCACTTTGAGGGTATGTAGGCAGTGCAAGAATTCCAGTTGCGATACGATCATGGTCTGTGGCTCTTGGAGACGAGCAAGGGCCCTACCCTTTCAGCGAGGTGAGAGATTTTTTCCGCCTTTTCATCCTCTTAGACGAACCGTTTGAGCGAGCGTCCAATATCATCGCTCGATCGCTAATTGGAGGCAGCGGCCAGCAGTTTCCTTTTTGGAAAATTGTGGCGGCGGCGTTTTTGTCGACGTCCGAAATCAATGCTCAGAAGGCTCTGGTTTGGCTGCCGTCACTTTCGAGCGAGGATCGACAAGAATTACAGCCGTATTTGTCATCAGTGTCATCGTCCCGATCGGCCAACCAGAAGACGCGCCACCTCGTAAGGAAATACGTCAATCATGTTCCTTGAAGCGACAAGCTGGAGAATTTGGAACAAGCAATGACGCCAGGAGTGAAAGTTCGGATCTAATAGAAGCAATTACGGTGACAGTGCACTTTTCTACTGTTCGCCCGGCCGTCGTTGTCCGTAGATCGACTGCACGGCTCGCCTCGCCCGCCTTATCGTTCCCGGTCTGCCGCATCAGGTAAAGCAGCTGACCGGGTTGCGGTGCAAATCGGCAAAGCCGTGAACCCACGAAAATGAGGCAGGCGACGAAAGAAACATAGTACACCTGTCACCGATTTTGAATTGCAGTGATTGAAACCGTCGCGGACAAGGCCAAGAACGACGCTGCCGGGGAACAAGGGGGCAATGAAGGGTGTGCCGAACAAAACAATGACCAACAGCAATAAGAAAAAAGTTGAACACTATACATCTCCCTTTTGGCGCATTCTTCGAGGAGAGGCTGTGTACCAACTTGATGAAACGTCAGTGCCGGAAGCCATCAATCGGGCGCTTGGTCCCGACCCTTTTTGGGAGAAAGGGGAGAATATAATGTGCTTCGACGACCTCGAGGTCGGACTAGACGAAACAAACGAATTGAAAACTGTTGGGTACTACGGCTTATATCCTGGGAAAACCAGTAAGGGCGAGATCAGGCTTCCAAAGCTTGATAGCGAAAGAATTTCCAAAAAACTATTACAAATGAGTAACGTTGTGGAATATCTAATGATTAACTCTGTCGGATTCAACTACGATAAAACGTTTGACAGCGATTCCGACCGTGGTCTTCGCCTGCACGATGGAGGAAGTATTCATTTGTATAACAAAGCTGGAATCTTCTATCTTGGTTCGGTTTTTTTGATGAAAATTTAGAACAACAGAAGGGGTGAAGAGTCCATCTTTGTTCGCAGGCGACCGTGAGATCAAAACCCCGCATGGTCCCGAAACAGCTCGGCATTGTCGAGCTTCGAGACCTCGATCACCGCCTGGGTGCGGCTGTAGACATTGAGCTTGCGCAGGATTTCGGAGACATGCGCCTTGACCGTGGTTTCGCCGACCTGCAGCTCGTAGGCGATCTGCTTGTTGAGCAGGCCCTGGCGCAGCATCTGCAGCACCTTGAGCTGCTGCGGCGTCAGCGTGGCCAGGCGCTGCACCATCTCGGCGCGGTCGGTGCTGTTGGCATCGGGCGGCCGGCCCTCATAACTCCCAGGAACATAGATCGCGCCTTCCATCACCGAGCGGATGGCCGCGGCAAGATCGCTCTTGCGCGCCGATTTCGGGATGAAGCCTGCCGCACCATAGGACAGCGCCTCGGAAATGATCTTCGGTTCCTCATAGCCGGAGACGATGACCACCGGCAGGCGCGGATAACGCGTCCTGAGCTGCAGCAGTCCGTCGAAGCCATGCACGTCGGGCATACTGAGATCGAGCAGCGCCAAGTCGAACGGCTTGGCATCCGTCAGAAGCTCGAGCGCCTCGGCAATAGAGCGCGCCTCCACCGTGTCGACCTCCGGATAGGCCATCTGCACGGCGCTGTGCAGCGCCTCGCGAAACAGCGGATGGTCGTCAATGATCAGGAACCTGGCGCGATCGGTCATCAGCTTCATTTCGGTTTGGTCTGGCCTAGAATAGTCCTGCAACCATGGCCAGCTTATTGGCAAATAGTACATTGCCATCCTGGCTTGCTAAAGCAGAATGTGCCCATGATTTCCGCGGCGCCCATGCGGCAGGCCTGGCTCTTCCGCCATCCAATGCCTTGCCCGTCCGCCCAAATCGGCCGAATGTGCCGCGGACAGATCCGCTGAACAGAGACAGTGCATGACCGGCTTCGTCCTTCCCCTGCCCGCAACCCCGTCGGTGGCCGTGGCCGGCTCGCCGGAGCGTTTTGCGGTGCGCCGGATCTTCTGCGTTGGCCGCAACTACGCAGCCCATGCCCGCGAGCTCGGCAATGACGAGCGCGACCCTCCCTTCTTCTTCACCAAACCAGGCGACGCAGTGGTCGACTCGGTGGTCGGTTCGGGCACCACGATCCCCTACCCGCCACTGACCCAAAACCTGCATCACGAAATCGAGCTGGTCGTCGCGATCGGCAGAGCCGGCTTTCGCATCCCGCGCGAGCGCGCGCTGGACCATGTCTGGGGCTACGGCGTCGGCGTCGACCTGACTCGCCGCGACCTTCAGGACGAGGCGAAAAAGGCGGCAAGGCCGTGGGACTGGTCGAAAGCCTTCGACCGTTCAGCGCCCTGCGGCCCGCTGGTCCCGGCGCAAAAATCCGGTCATCCCGAAAAGGGCTGCATCTGGCTCGCGGTCGACGGCGAGATCAGGCAGGACGGCGACCTTGCCGAACTGATCTGGCCGGTTCCCGACATCGTCTCGATTTGCAGCGAGGCGCTAGAGCTTAAGCCCGGCGACCTGATCTTCACCGGAACACCGGCTGGCGTCGGCGCCGTCGGGCCGGGCGAAAAGATCACCGGTGGCGTCGACGGCATCGGCGAAATCGAACTGACCATCGGCCAACCGATCCGATGAGCGACATCGTCCTCCATAACTACTACCGCTCCTCGACCTCTTACCGGGTGCGGATCGCGCTGGAGATGAAGGGCCTGTCCTACGACTACGTGCCGCATCATTTGCGCCACGGCGAGCATCTCGAACCCGCCTACCTCGCGGTCAATCCGCAAGGGCTGGTGCCGGCACTGGTCCTGGACGACGGCACGCTGCTGACGCAATCGCTGGCGATCATCGAATATTTCGACGAGACCACGCCTGAGCCGCCGCTGCTGCCCAAGGATGCGCCTGGCCGCGCCCGCGTCAGGATGCTGGCGCAGATGATCGCCTGCGACATCCATCCGGTGAACAATCTGCGCGTGCTGACCTCGCTGCGCACACTGTTCGGCGCCGGCGACCAGGATGTCGTCAACTGGTTCCGGCACTGGGTCAACGAAGGCTTCCAGCCGCTTGAAAAGATTCTGGCTTCCTCGCCCGAGACCAAGACATTCTGCCATGGCGACACGCCGGGGCTGGCCGACATCTGCCTGGTCGCACAGGTCACCAGCAATGCCCGCTTCGGCGTCGACATGACGCCCTACCCGACGATCTCGCGCATCAATGCCGCCTGCATGGCGCTGCCGGCGTTCCAGAAGGCCGCGCCTGAGAACCAGATCGATGCCGAGTAGACCGCAAATTGCATGAAGTGATGAGGAACTGCCGATGAAAGCCGTCGTCTTCGAAAAGTTCGGCGAAACGCCAACGATCCAGACCGTTCCCGATCCGGAGCCGGCACCGGAAGGCGTCGTCATCAAGGTGGAGGCGACCGGCCTCTGCCGCAGCGACTGGCATGGCTGGATGGGCCACGACGACAGCATCCGCCTGCCGCATGTGCCGGGCCACGAACTGGCCGGCGTCGTGGTCTCCGCAGGCAACCAGGTGACCCGCTGGAAGGGCGGCGAGCGCGTCACCGTGCCGTTTGCCGTCGGCTGCGGCCGCTGCTTCGAATGCACGTCGGGCAACCACCAGGTGTGCGAACATCAGTTCCAGCCCGGCTTCAGCGCCTGGGGTTCGTTCGCCGAATATGTCGCCATCGATCATGCCGACACCAATCTCGTGCGCTTGCCCGACGAGATGGAATTCGCCACCGCCGCCAGCCTCGGCTGCCGGTTCGTCACCTCGTTCCGCGCCATCGTCGACCAGGGCCGGGTGACGCCCGGCGAATGGGTGGCGGTGCACGGCTGCGGCGGCGTCGGCCTGTCGGCGATCATGATCGCCAGCGCCATGGGCGCCAATGTCGTCGCCATCGACCTCACCGACGAGAAGCTGGACTTTGCCAAAAAGATCGGCGCGGTGGCGACGATCAACGCGGCAAAGACGCCGAACGTGGTCAAGGCGGTCAAGCAGATCACCAATGGCGGCGCGCACATGTCGATGGACGCGCTCGGCCACCCCAGTACCTCGTTCAACTCGATCGCAAACCTGCGCCGCCGCGGCCGCCACGTGCAGGTCGGCCTGATGCTCGGCGACCATGCCAGGCCGCAGATACCGATGGACAAGGTGATCGCATTCGAGCTCGAAATCCGCGGCAGCCACGGCATGCAGGCCTTCCGCTACCAGGCGATGATGGAGATGATCCGCACCGGCAAGCTGAAACCCGAACTGCTGGTCGGCAAGAAGATCAGCCTCGAAGAAGCGCCGGCCGCATTGATGGCGATGGGCGGCTTCGAAGGCATAGGCATCGGCGTGGTGACCAGATTCTAGATCACGCCCTGAGTCTGGATCAGCGAAACGACGCGCAGACCTCCCGCACGCAGGCTCGCAGCCAGCGTTGTGCCGGATCGGCATCGAGTCGCGGATGCCACAGCATCGAAATGGTGACCTCCTCGATATCGACCGGCAACGGGAAGCTGTACATGCCCGTGCGCGCACCCAGCGTGTGCCGTTCGGGGACGCTGGCGATCAGATCGGAGGCGCGCGCCATGGCGAGCGTGGCCGAGAAGCTGGAAACCATGCACACGATCGTCCGCTGGAGACCGAGCAGTTTCAAGGCCTCGTCGATCGGGCCCTTTTCGCGGCCACGCCGCGAAACGCTGATGTGGCGGCCGGCCGCATAGCGTTCCGGCGTCATTGGGCCCTCGCCCAGCCTGTGACCCGTTCGCACCGCACCGATGAAGCGGTCGCGAAACAGCGCCTGAATGCGCATTTCAGGGCTCGTTTCACTGGCAACCCCGATTTCGAGATCAACCGCCGCGTCACGCAACGACATGTCGTTCTTGTCGGATTTCGGCGCAAAACGCAGCCGCACGCCGGGCGCGTCCGCTTCGATGCGGGCGACAAGACGCGGCGCGAACTCCTCGACGAAGCTTTCATTGGCGCGCAGCGTGAAGACCTTGTCGAGGCCGGAGAGCTCGAGGAGCCTGGCCGGGCGCAGGAGCGCTTCCGCATCCTGCACGACGCGGCCCACTTGTTGCTGCAATTCGAGCGCGCGCGGGGTCGCGACCAGGCCACGGCCGGCCCGGACCAGCAATGGGTCGCCTGTCGCCTGGCGCAACCGCGCCAACGTCCGGCTCATCGCCGAGGGACTGAGGCGCAGCCGCCCGGCGGCGCGCGCCACACTGCCCTCGGTCAGCAGCACATCGAGGGCGACAAGCAGATTGAGATCGGGCGACGACATGGAAGGACCGTAGCACAGTTCAATCGTGACGTGGCGTTCAATGCACGAATAAAATGCAAATGCTGCGCCTTCCGCCACATCAAGCCGGGGAATAGCTTGCGGCAGCTCCGATACTGGGGCTGCCGGCAAAGGAGTTCACCTTGGCATCGATCGCTGAAGAGACTTGGAACGAAGTTGCCCCGGTGAGCGCCCGCTCGGCCCGATGGGCATTGGCAAGCCTGTCGCTTTCCACGCTGCTGTCCTCGCTCGCCACCAGCATCGCCAGCGTCGGGCTGCCGTCGCTGATGCAGGCGTTCGGCGCATCGTTCCAGCTCGTGCAATGGGTCGTTCTTGCCTATCTGCTCGCCATCACCACCTTGATCGTCAGCGCCGGGCGACTCGCCGATATATTCGGCCGCCGCCCGCTATTGCTCGGCGGCAGTGCCCTGTTCACCTTCGCATCCGTGCTTTGCGGGCTCGCGCCGACGCTCTGGCTGCTGATTGCGGCACGGGGGGCACAGGGGCTCGGCGCGGCCGTCATGATGGCTCTGACGCTGGCCTTTGTCGCGGATACGGTCCCCCGGGAAAAAACCGGCAGCGCCATGGGCCTGCTCGGCGCCATGTCGGCGATCGGCACTACGCTTGGCCCCTCGCTTGGCGGATTGCTGATCGCCGGCCTCGGCTGGCGAGCGATCTTCCTCATCAATCTGCCGTTGGGGGCGCTGGCCTTCGCGCTCGCCTTGCGCGTCCTGCCGGCCGGAAAAAAGACAGCGGAACCAGATCGGCGCGGTTTCGACGGAATTGGCACGGCTTTGCTCGCTCTGACGTTGGCCCCCTATGCGCTCGCCATGACCCTTGGGCGCGGCAGTTTTGGTCTTCTCAATGTCGGCTTGCTGATTGCCGCCGCCGTGGGTGGCCTGCTGTTCGTCATTGCGCAGACAAGGGCCGAGAACCCTTTGATCCAGCCTGCCAGGTTCCGCGATCAGGCGTTGAACGCAAGCCTCGCCATGAACCTGATCGTCGCCACCGTAATGATGGCGACGCTGGTGGTCGCGCCATTCTATCTGTCGCGCGCGCTGGGGCTGGACGCAGCCATGGTTGGGCTGGTTCTGTCGACCGGCCCTCTGGTTACCGCATGGGCGGCGCTGCCGGCCGGACGCCTGGTCGATCGTTTCGGAGCGCGCCGGATTACGATCGTCGGCCTGATCGATCTCGCTATTGGTACCCTTGCTCTATCGCGGGCGGAATTCGGTATTGCCGGCTATGTCGTACCAATCATCCTTGTCTGCACCGGCTACAGCCTGTTTCAGACCTCCAACAATTCAGCCGTGATGACCGGTGTGGCATCCGACCAGCGCGGCGTCGTCTCCGGCCTGCTCAATCTGTCGCGCAATCTCGGCCTGATCACCGGTGCGTCGGTGATGGGTGCAGTGTTTGCCTTCTCATCGGCTGGGGAAGGCACTGGCTTGGCAGTGTTGGCACCTGCGGCAGCGGCACGAGGGATGCAGGTCACTTTCCAGGTGGCGACGGGTCTGGTGCTGATGGCGCTGATCCTTGCGATATTTTCAGCCCGCACTACTGCCGGGCGAACAAATATCGTTGCCAAGCATCCTTGAGGATTCCACCCGGTTCGCATGCAACTCCGGCAGCTGGCGCACCTATCTCGCATATCTCTTGGCACCGACGACGCAAAGCACGACGGCGGCGGTGACGGCGATCATGGCGGGACTGACCTGCTCATGCAGCAGCGCTGCCGCCAGCCCCAGGCCGAAGAAGGGCTGCAGCAGTTGCAACTGCCCGACCGCGGCGATGCCGCCTTGCGCCAGGCCGCGATACCAGAACACGAAACCGATCAGCATGCTGAACAGCGAGACATAGGCTAGGCCAATCCAGGCGCCCCTGCCGGCACTTTCGAGCGACGGCGGCATGGTGATGAACGTCAGCGCCAACATGACCGGCAGCGACAGCACCAGCGCCCACGAGATCACCTGCCAACCGCCGAGCTTACGCGACAGCGCCGCTCCTTCCGCATAGCCCAATCCGCACACGATGATGGCGGCCAGCATCAAGATGTCGCCGAGCGGCGAGACCGACAGGCCTTGCGTGACTGCAAAACCGGCAACAAGGGCGCTGCCGAGGCACGAGAACAGCCAGAACGCCGGCTTCGGGCGATCACCGCCTCGAACCACGCCGAAGATCGCGGTCGCCAACGGCAACAGGCCGACGAAAATGATGGAGTGAGCCGAATTGATGTGCTTGAGCGCCAGCGCCGTCAGCAGGGGAAAGCCGACCACGACG
Organism: Mesorhizobium sp. M0119; assembly: GCF_040322615.1. Classification (NCBI taxonomy): domain Bacteria; kingdom Pseudomonadati; phylum Pseudomonadota; class Alphaproteobacteria; order Hyphomicrobiales; family Phyllobacteriaceae; genus Mesorhizobium; species Mesorhizobium sp. M0119. The sequence goes on along the minus strand of NZ_JAMYTU010000047.1, from coordinate 1,987 downwards.
CCAAGCGCCACGATCGCCAGCGGGAACAGATCTCGCCGCTCCGGGCGCTTCTGGCGAAAGAGAAGCAGCAGCGCCAGGCCGAGGATGCCCGCCGAAGCCGCACGGGCGACCGTTACGAACACCGGATCGAAATCCATCACCGCCACGCGCGTCGCCGGGAGCGAACCGCTGAAGATCAGCACGCCTATGAACCCGTTGACCCAGCCACTCGCCGCCCAGCTACTCGCCGCCCAACCACTCGCCGCCCAACTACTCGCCGCCTTGTCCATCGATGCCCCGCTCGTTTTCGCCCTCTATCGGGCCGGGCGTATGGCTCCGCCAGAGACAATGAGGTACAGTTTGACAAAACCGTCATGGTAGACTGAGCAGTACGGATGGATGAGCAGACGACAACAGATGAGGGCAGCCGGACGCTTGTCGAAAGCGTCATGGCGACGATCAGGCACAGGATCGCCGCGCGCAGCCTGACACCGGGAATGCGGCTGCCTTCGATCCGGGCGTTTGCGAAGGCCATGCAGGTTTCCAAGTCCACCGTGGTCGAAGCCTATGAGCGTCTAGCGGCGGAAGGCATGATCCGCTCGCGGCCAGGCTCGGGTTTCTATGCCGCCGGACAGTTGGCTCCGCTGTCGCTGGCCGAGATCGGCCCCAGGCTTGACCGTGCTGTCGACCCGCTGTGGGTCTCGCGCCAATCGCTGGAAGCCGGCGACGGCGTCCTGAAACCGGGTTGCGGCTGGCTGCCGGCCGCATGGATGCCCGAGGCCGGATTGCGCCGGGCGCTGCGGACGATGGCCCGCGCCGACGACGCCGCGCTGACCGACTACGGCACGCCGCTCGGGTTGCCGGCGCTGCGCCATCTGCTGGCGCGGCGCATGGCCGAGCACGGCATCGAAGCCTCTCCGGACCAGATCATGCTGACGGAGTCGGGCACTCAGGCGATCGACCTGCTGTGCCGGTTCCTGCTCGAACCGGGTGACACGGTGTTGGTCGACGATCCCTGCTATTTCAACTTCCATGCCCTGTTGCGCGCCCATCGGGCCAAGGTGATCAGCGTCCCCTACACGCGCTCGGGTCCGGACATCGAACTGTTCGCGCAGGCGCTGAACGAGCACCGGCCGCGCCTCTACATCACCAATTCGGCGCTGCACAATCCGACCGGCGCGATATTGTCGCCGGTCGTTGCTCATCGGGTGCTGAAGCTCGCCGACCAGTCTGGGCTGACGATCATCGAGGACGATATCTTCGCCGATTTCGAACACACGCCCGCGCCCAGGCTGGCGGCCTTCGACGGCCTCAGCCGGGTCATCCACATCGGAAGCTTTTCCAAGACGCTGTCGGCATCGGTGCGCTGCGGCTTCATCGCCGCTCCTCGCGACTGGATAGAAGGATTGACCGATCTCAAGATCGCCACATCGTTTGGCAGCGGTCGGCTTGCATCCGAACTGGTACTGACGCTGCTGAAGGACGGCCTCTATCGCAAGCACGTCGACCTGCTGCGCGCGCGGCTCTCGCGCGCCATGGAAGAAACCAGCACCCGCCTCAGGGCGATCGGCATCGTGCCATGGATAGATCAGCCCGCCGGCATGTTTTTATGGTGCAGGCTGCCGGAGGGGATAGATGCCGCGGATGTCGCCCGCCACGCACTGACGGCCAATGTCGTGCTTGCGCCCGGCAATGCGTTCAGCCTGTCCCGGTCGGCCAGCCGTTACATGCGCTTCAACGTCGCCCAATCGGGAGACGACCGGATTTTCAGGGCGCTTGAAGAGGCGATGTCGCGTTGATTGCGCTGCCGCGCACCTGTCTGAGGCCGTGTCCTCGGAGACCGTTTCGAAATTCGCTCTGACGAGTCATATGATGGTGGTTTCGAGAACCGGAGCGCAGCGGACATTTAGGTCCGTGTTGGGGTGGACGGCCCCCGACGGCATCGTGATGTGCCAGAATGAGGTCGTTGCAGATCTCAATCAAGGGAGACCGTCCGTGGATAAACTTA
>NZ_JAMYTU010000046.1:12500-35828 GCF_040322615.1 Mesorhizobium sp. M0119 | reverse complement strand
GCTTTCTCCTCCCCGCGCCTTCTCTCGCCGCGCGCCTCCCGCGCCCCCTCCCCGGGCTGTGGTTTCTCCTTTCGCCCGCGGGGACAATAAATCCCGCCGTGCCCCGGGCCCTGGGGGCCCCCCGCGCCCGTCTTGGCACCCCCCGAAGTCTTGGCACCCCCCGCAAACGGCAATTCGAAATTGAGCGGCGCCATCACCGCACGTCCGTTGACGAGCTTGCCGTCGATGAGGTTCATCGGCGGCGAGCCGACGAAGCTCGCCACGTAGGTGTCGCGCGGATTGTTGTAGATCTCGTAGGGCGTGCCGGTCTGGACAATGCGGCCATGGTTGAGCACGCCGACCTTGTCACCCATCGACATCGCCTCGATCTGATCGTGCGTCACGAACAGGAAGGTGGCGCCAAGCTGCATCTGCAGGTTCTTCAATTCGGTGCGCAGCGCCTCGCGCAATTTAGCGTCGAGCGCCGACAACGGCTCGTCCATCAGGAATACCCGCGGCTTGCGCACGATGGCGCGACCGATCGAGACGCGCTGCATCTCGCCGCCTGAAAGCCTGTCGGTCTTGCGGTCGAGCAGATGCTCGATCCGCAGCGTCCTGGCCGCGCGGTCAACACGATCCTTGATCTCGGCATCGGGCAGCCGGCGGATCTTCGGCTTCAGCGGAAATTCGAGGTTTTCGCGCACCGTATAGCGCGGATAGAGCGAATATTGCTGCAGCACCAGCGCCACGTCGCGCTCGGCCGCGCCCCAGTCGGCGACATCGACGCCGTCGATGAAGACCTGACCTTCGCTCGGTTTTTCCAGGCCGGCAATCATGCGCAGCGTCGTCGTCTTGCCGGCGCCGGTCTCGCCAAGCAGGACGAAGAACTCGCCATCGGCGATGTCGAGATCAAGCCCGGTCAAGGCGGTGTGGTTGCCGAACTTCTTCGAGATGTTCTTGAGCTGGATGTGGGCCATCAGAGTCTCACTCCCAGCGATTTGCCGCTCGCCGTGTCGAAGAAATGCGCCTGGCTGGGATCGATTCTGACGAAGACCCTTTCGCCGGGGCCGCTAATGAAGCCGCTCTTGGTGCGCGCACGCAGCATCTTGGAGCCGACCTTGAGGTCGACGATGTCGAAGGACCCGAGCGGCTCGACGATCTGCGTCTCTACCGGCAAGAACCCTTCGGCGGCTTCGCGGCGGACGAGGACGCCTTCCGGCCGGATGCCGAGCGCGAGCTGGCCGCCGGCATGGCCGTTGAGCTTCGACAGCAAGGCGCGCGGGAATTCGAAACCGGCGGCCGCATCGCCGACCGTGACCGAGGCCGACGAGGCTTTCTCGGTCACCGAAGCGTCGGCGACGTTCATCACCGGGCTGCCTACAAATTGCGCGACGAAAAGATTCGCCGGATGCGAATAGACCTCATCCGGCGAGCCGACCTGCTGCAGCACACCTTCATGCATGATGACAATGCGGTCGGCGAGGCTCATCGCCTCGATCTGGTCGTGGGTGACGTAGATGCTGGTCGAGCCCTGCTTGATGTGCAGCCGCTTGATCTCGGCCCGCATCTCCTCGCGCAGCTTGGCATCGAGAGCGCCGATCGGCTCGTCCATCAGCATCGCCTTCGGCCGCCGCACCAAGGCTCGGCCGATCGCGACGCGCTGCATGTCGCCGCCCGACAGCGCCGACGGTTTCTTGGCGAGGAGATCGCTGATCTGCAGCGTCTTGGCGACCGAGCGCACCTCGCTGTCGATCTCGGCCTTGCTCTTGCGCGTCGCTCTCAGTGGAAAGGCGATGTTCTCGTAAACGCTCATATGCGGATAGAGCGAAAACGATTGGAAGACCATGGCGATGTCGCGGTCGGCGGCCTTGAGGTGCTGGACCGGCTTGCCGTCGATGAGGATGTCGCCGCCGTCGATCGTCTCCAGTCCGGCAACGGCCCTGAGTGTCGTCGTCTTGCCGCAGCCCGACTGGCCGAGCAGCACGATGAACTCGTTATCGTCGATCTTCAGGTTGAGGTCCTTGATGACCTGGACGGCGCCGAAATATTTCTGGACGCTACGAAGCTCGATCTGGGTCAATGCTGTGCCCCCGGATTTGCCCCTTGCCCGGTGCCGGCCTTCTCCTCCGGCGCGATCTTGGAGGTGATGTTGAAGCCGATCAGGCCGATCAGGATGATGGTCACGCCATAGCTGTGCAGCAGCATGTTCCACGGCTGGCAGAGCGCGATGATACCGAGCACCATCAGCACCTGGCTGCCCGGTTCGAGATATTTCTGGTTTATGTCGCGAAAGCTCATTTGCGGATTGCTCCGAAGGACATGCCGCGCAACAGATGGTTGCGGAGCAGGAAGGTGAAGATCGCCACCGGCAGCAGGAACAGGAAGGTTCCGGCGGCAATCACCGTCCAGTCCGGCAGGCCGGAACCGACCTGGCTGGGGATGAAGGGCGGTGCTGTCTGGGCACGGCGGCTGGTCATGATCAGTGCGAAGGCATATTCGTTCCACGCCGTGATAAAGCAGAACACGGCGGTGGCGGCGATGCCGGTGGCGGCCTCGGGCAGCACGATCTTGAAGAAGGCCTCCATGCGCGTATAGCCGTCGACGAGGGCCGCCTCCTCATACTCCTTGGGGATCTCGTCCATGAAGCCTTTCATCAGCCACACCGAGAAGGACAGGTTGAAGGCAGTGTAAAGGATGATCAGGCCGATATGGGAATCGTTGAGGCCGACCGCCCGGTACATCAGGAACATCGGAATGGCGACGACCACCGGCGGCAACATGCGCGTCGACAAGATGAAGAACAGTAGGTCCGCCTCGCCTTTTACTTTGAACCGCGAGAACCCATAGGCGGTGAAGGTGCCCATGCCGACGGCCAGGACGGTCGAGGTTATGGCAACGATCAGCGAGTTCATGAAACGGCTCGGATAGCCCGACCACTGCACCTGGCCCTTGCCGTCGCGCACGATCTTTTCGCCGCCATTGAAGACGACGCGCTCCCACCACGGCGCAGCCGCGTACTCCTCCGGCGACGGCGGGCTGCGCAGCTGCGAACGCTTGGTGAACAACTTGACGAAGGGCGATATCTCCGGCTGGAAAACCACCGTCGGCGGAATGGTGGTGGCGAGGTTGCGCGGCTTGAACGCCGTCGAGGCGATCCAGTAGATCGGCGCCAGGAAGATGATCGTCACCAGCAGGACAGCGACGATGGCGACCCGGTTGAAGGTGATTTCGGAAGAAGTGCGGACTGCGGCCATCTCAGCGCTCCTTCACCTTGTTGAGGTATTTGACATAGATGTTGGTGATCGCCAGCACCATGATCAGCACGATGTAGGCGAGCGCGCAGGAACGCCCGGTCTGCCATTCCTGGAACGCCATCTTGTAGAGCCGAATCGAGATCAGCTCGGCCGTCGGCTGGCTGGTCAGGATGTAGGCGAGGTCGAAGGTCTTAAACGCCTCCATGGTGCGGAAGATGACCGCGATCATCAGGATCGGCGCAACCAGCGGCAGCGTTATGCGGAAGAAGGTGTAGAACGGCCCGGCCCTGTCGATCGCGGCTGCCTCGTAGAGATGCTTGGGCACGGCCGACAGCCCGGCCAGCGACAACAGCATGACGAAGGGCGACCACATCCAGATGTCGGTCAGCGCGACCGCATAGAGCGCCATTTTCGGATCCGACAGCCATTCGAAGGTGCCGAGGCCCAGCGCATAATTGATGATGCCAAAGGACGGATCGTAGAGCAGCTTCCAGAACAGGCCGACGACGGCCATCGACAGCATCATCGGCAACAACAGGAGCGTCGTCAGCAGGCCCTTGAGCGGAATGTCGCGGTTGAGCAGCATGGCCACGCCGAAGCCGACGAGCAGCTGGCCGGCGACCGAGATGATGACGTATTTTGCGGTGATGGCGAAGTTGGACCAGACATAGGGATCGCTGAGCAGGTCGCGATAGTTTTGCAGCCCGACGAAATTCGCCGCCGCGCTGGTCGAGGCGCGGAAATCGGTGAACGAATAACCCAGCGAATAGATCAGCGGGAAAATGTTGAAGACGATCAGAAACAGGATCGTCGGGATGATGAAGAGATTGCGGATCGAAATATCGCTTAGACCGCGAGCGGCCGCCCGCGAGGACCTGTCCAGCGTGGTGATCATCGTGGTCGCCAAGACCCTGCTCCCGGTTCAAGAATCAGAAAAAGAAACGGAGGAGGCACGAACGCCCCCTCCGTGAAACTTCATGCTTATTGGCCGCGGCCGTATTTCTTGAAGGTCGCGTTCCAGTCGGCTGCCAGTGCGTCCAGCGTCTCCTTGGCGGTGCCTTCGCCGCCGATCATGTAGGGATAGATGCGCTGGTTGAGCTGCTGCAGCAGTTCCGCATATTCCGGAACCGCCCAGAAGTCCTTGACCTTGAACATGGTCTCGTAGAACGCCTTGTTATAGGGCGTGGCGTTCTGGAATTCGGGCGACTTGAGCACGGCGGCACTGCAGGTGTAGCCGCCAAGCGCCGCCCATTTCTTCTGGGTCTCGTCCTTGATGAACCATTCCAGGAACTTCGTCGCCTCTTCCTGCTTCTGCGAGTAGGAAACGATGGAGATGCCCTGACCGCCGAGTGCGGCGAACTGGTCGCCGTTCGGGCCGGGAGGATTGGCGAAGAAACCGGTGTTCTTGGCATTCGGGTTCGACGCCTCGTTGATCAGCGAGGGGAAGAACGCGAAGTAGTTCATGCTCATCGCGGCCAGGTTTTCAGTGATCGCCTGGTTGTCCTCGACGAAGAACGACTTGGCCCAGCCCGGAGGCGTGAACTTGTAGAGTTCCTTGTAGGCGTCGAGCGCCGCGATCGCCTTGTCGGAGTTGATGAAGCCGTCGACCTTGTAGGTCTTATAATCACCCAGCTCGCCGCCAAAGGAGAACAGCGCGTTTTCGAAGCCCATTGCCATCGCGTCATACGAATTGTCGGTGTAGATGGCGATGCCGTATTTTTTCTGGTCCGGCCGGTAGAAGAACTCGGCGATGTCGCGCAGCGCCTTGAAATCCTTCGGCACGTCGAGATCGTAGCCATACTTGGCCTTGAAGGCTTCCTTTTCCTTCGGATCCTCGAACCAGTCCTTGCGGTAGGACCAGCCGACGGCGTCGCCTTCAAGCGGGATGGCCCAGTACTTGCTGCTGCCGCCCGGATATTCGGCGTAGTACTTCACCGTCGCCGGTGCCATCACGTCGCCGACCTTGTGCTTGTTGAAGAAGTCGGTCAGGTCGACATAGTGGCCACCGGTCGAGCCGGCACCGAGCCATTGCGAGTCGCCGACGACCATATCATAGGCATCGCCATGGGCGTTGAACTCGGTGAAGGCCTTGGTCTGGAAGTCGGGCCACGGTGTGGTTTCCACCGTGATCTTGACGCCGGTTTCCTTCTCGTACTCGTTGCCGAGTTCCTGCAGGTAATTGGCCGGATCCCATTCCGCCCAGAAGATTGTAAGTTCCTTTTCCTGCGCGTAGACGGACGTTCCGCAGGCGAGCACTAGGCCGATACCAGCAAGCAAGCTGGTCATTGTCTTGCGCATAATGATTTCCTCCCTTGTGCGCATTCTACCGCGTCATGCGAGCCGGCGGCGAGGCCGGCCCTGGTAGTCCTCCCGTGACGGCCCCGCTCCGGTTTTTGAGCCTCCTCGTTCGACCGAAACGGAACTTAGCCTTCACCCTTTCATCCGCATTATTTGTCCTGATCTGGTATTACCAATTTCAGACGAACGTCAAGCCCTTTCTTGGACGGTCGCGGACACGCAAACAAGTTGGTTTCTGCGATATCTGCCTGTTTTCCCTGAATTTTCCTACTCCTTGATACATGAATGCCTTGCTTGGGCCGCTGCATCGCTAGTAGTATGAATAGTCAGGTTGAAAATCTGGTCGAACCAGATTGGCGTTATCTAGCGGCCGACGTCGGCGCGATCCCATCTCCTTCAACCATCGATTCGGTCATCGCCGCGCGCACCAGAGCGCCGGCCGCCCATTGCGCAACCGACATCATACTGCGGCTATCCAATCCCCATATATCCTTCAATACGATCAGCATCTCAACACCGAAGATCAATGACAGCGCCTGCGCGAGCCGCTTGAATTCGCGCGGCGGCAACCGGCCTTTGAGTGGCGCGATCGCATCTTTCAAAAGATCGACGCGATGGCCGCGCGTGAAGGCAGGTTCGCCGTCAAGCGTGCCTGCCTGTCGCTGCGCCCACTGGTCGAGCGACAGTTTCAGCGCCGCCTTGAACGTCGCTTCGAAGACCTCGATGCGCGGCATGGCGGTCTCGAACAGCTCGGCGACCCGGCGCTCGGGATCGGCAGAGCTCGATTTCCAGGTAAGGATCGGCCCAAGCCCCTCATCGACCACCGCCTGCACCAGCGCCGCCTGGCTCGGAAAATACCGATAGGCGGTGGCGCGCGAGACTTCCGCTGCCTCCGCCACCTCGCTGACGGAGGGCGTGGCGCCCGCCTGCATCAGCTTTGTCGCCGTCTCCAGCATGAGACGCCTGGTGCGCGCGCGGGCCCCGCGCTCTACCCGCGGGTTCGGCCCTTGGCCGGCATCGTCGTCCATTGCCGCTTGTTGACGTGAGACATCCATGTCAATACGATACGCGCGTCTCAAAAAATTGCAATGGCCCTTCGCCAGTCGAACGGCCGGGCAAAGGGGCGGCGGCGCCGAACACGGCCAAGACCGGGGAAACGCGATGAAGCGCATCTATGTGGTGGGCACCGCCGACACCAAGGGCGAGGAACTCGCTTTTCTGGCCGATGCGGTCGCCGCAACCGGCGCATCGGTTGCCCGTATCGACATCGGAACACGCGGCGCGACCGTGCCGGTCGATGTTTCGGCAGACGAGGTCGCCAGCCGCCATCCCGAGGGTCGCAATGCCGTGCTCGGCGTCGACGATCGCGGCACTGCGGTGGCGGCAATGGCCGCCGCCTTTGCACGGTTTGTCCAGTCGCGCAGCGATATTGCCGGGATTATCGGCATTGGCGGCGGTGGCGGCACCTCGATCATCACCGCAGGCATGCGCACGCTGCCACTCGGTCTGCCCAAGATCATGGTTTCGACCTTGGCCTCCGGTGACACCGCGCCCTATGTCGACGTCTCCGACATCGTCATGATGCCGTCGGTGACCGACATGGCCGGCCTCAACCGGCTTTCGCGTGTCGTGCTGCACAATGCCGCCCAGGCGATATCAGGCATGGCGGCAAAGCCGGCGCCGCCGGCCGACGGCAGACCCTCGATCGGCCTGACCATGTTCGGCGTCACCACGCCATGCGTGACCGCGATCGCCGATGAGCTTCGTTCCACCTATGACTGCATGGTCTTTCATGCCACCGGACCCGGCGGCCGCACCATGGAAAAATTGGCCGACAGCGGCCTGTTGTCCGGCGTCATCGACATCACAACGACCGAAGTCTGCGACTTGCTGTTTGGCGGCGTGCTGCCGGCGACCGAAGATCGCTTTGGTGCCATCGCCCGCACCGGGCTGCCTTATGTCGGCTCGGTCGGCGCGCTCGACATGGTCAATTTCTGGGCGCCGCCAACAATTCCGGAACGCTATCGCGGCCGGCTATTCTATGAGCACAATCCAAACGTCACACTGATGCGCACCACCGCCGACGAAAGCAGAATGATCGGCGAATGGATCGGTACAAGGCTGAGTCTCTGCCAGGGTCCGGTTCGCTTCCTCATTCCGGAGAAAGGCGTGTCGGCGCTCGACATCGAAGGCGGCGCCTTCTTCGACCCTGAAGCCGATGCAGCTTTGTTCGAAGCGATCGAGCGCACCATCAAGCCCGACAAAAAGCGCCGCGTGCTGCGCTTGCCGCTGCATATCAACGACCCCGAATTCGCCTGGGCTGCCACCACGGCCTTCCTCGAGATCGCCAGACAGTGAGACACCAAGACATGGCCGCCATACCGCGCAAGAAAATCCTGGAGAAATTCCGCAAGATGATCGCGGACGGCGTGCCGATCGTCGGCGGCGGTGCCGGCACCGGCCTGTCGGCCAAGGCAGAGGAAGCCGGCGGCATCGACCTGATCATCATCTACAATTCCGGCCGCTACCGCATGGCCGGGCGCGGCTCGGCCGCCGGCCTGCTCGCCTATGGCAACGCCAACGAGATCGTCAAGGAGATGGCCTACGAAGTGCTGCCGGTAGTGAAGAAGACGCCGGTGCTGGCCGGCGTCAACGGCACCGATCCCTTCGTCATCATGCCGCTGCTTTTGACCGAGTTGAAGACGATGGGCTTTTCCGGTGTGCAGAACTTTCCGACCATCGGCCTGTTCGACGGCCAGATGCGGCAGAGTTTTGAAGAAACCGGCATGGGCTTCGGGCTCGAGGTCGACATGATCGCCGAGGCTCACAAACTCGACCTGTTGACCACGCCCTATGTCTTCAACCCAGACGAGGCGCGCGCCATGACAAAAGCCGGCGCCGACATCGTCGTCGCCCATATGGGGGTGACCACCGGCGGCTCGATCGGCGCGACATCGGCCAAATCGCTGGACGACTGTATAGGGGCGATCGACGCCATCGCCGAAGCGGCACGCTCAGTGCGCGAGGATATAATCCTGCTTTGCCATGGCGGGCCGATCTCGATGCCGGACGACGCCAAATATATTCTCGAGCGCTGCAAGGGCCTGCACGGGTTCTATGGCGCCAGTTCGATGGAGCGGCTTCCGGCAGAAGCCTCGATCGCCAGGCAAACGGCGGATTTCAAGGCCGTCACGTTCGGCGCTGCGTAGAAGACCAGCAAAAAGAAGGGTGGGACGATGACCGACAACAGCAAGGTATTCGTATATCCAAAAGACGTCAGCGCCTTCGGCTTCGACTGGGGCAGGCTGTCGCTGACGGTCGCTCCCGAAGTGAACGGCGCGAAGCGATTTTCCGGTGGTGTCGTCGACCTGCCGTCGGGCAAGGGCCATACGCGTCATAACCACCCGGGTGCGGAGGAGATTATCTTCGTCATCTCAGGCAGTGGCGAGCAGATGGTCGAAGACGAGAAGGGCAACCCGGTCGTCGAGAAAGTCGGCCCCGGCTGCACCATCTATGTGCCGGAAAGCCGCTTCCATTCGACACTCAATACCGGCGACGGGCCGATGCAGCTTTTCGTCGTCTATTCGCCGGCCGGGCCGGAATTGGCACTGCGCGACCTGCCGGATTTCAGGCTGCTGCCGCCAGAGTAAACATGACGTCTTGCGATCATAGGTCCAGTCCAAGCTTCATTGCGCGAGCGAATTTCGCCAGGCGTTGGACGCCTGTATCACCACCTATACGGCGCGGAGATACAGGGGCGTCACGGTCATGGCGAAATCCCTCCCAATCGTCGAAATGCTGCGCCCAAAAACGCAAACACTGTTCGGCTTCTTCGCGCCCCAGCTGCCAAAGTACAAATCGAACAGCATTTTCAGGGAACATGAAGCCCGGAACTTCAGAACATGCGACCTGTTCGGCTAATTTGCGCGGAACGTCGAAACGCTCGAAGAGCGGCAGGACAGTCGTTTGGATGTTGGCAACGATGTTCGCGATTTCAGCCTGGCGGGTGTGCGGGTTTGCGATGTTCCATGTCCGCCAATGATGCGGGGTTCGCAAATTGCCAAGCTGTCCACCGGCGACCCAATCGCTGGCACTGGCGGGCCAAGCGCTTCGCTCGTCCCACTCTTTTATTGCCTTGCTGTAGACCGACGCATGCACGACGAGTTCGGCGTACTCGCCGCCGACATTCAGATAGTTTGATTGAAAGGAGATTTTGAATGTCCAGTCGCCGGCCCGGCAACTCGCATGAGGACCGCTTTTCGCAAAGCGGAACCCAATCGGTTCGAACCCCATGGAGATCTGCTCGCACCCGTCGATAAAGACCTGCTTGGGCAGTTCGCGTTCCATATCGGTAAATGCTCGCTGGAGTAGCCAATTATTTGCTCGGACGAGGTAATCTCAAGAACGGGCTAGGTACCAGCGCCTAAGCCGCCCCCGCCCCTGTTCCAGCCCCGGCCCCGATCGCCGAACATGACGTAGCCGGCACCGGTCACCGCCACCGTGTCCTCCAGCTTGATGAAGCCGCGCGTCGGGTGGAGCATGGTCGTCTCGACCGAAAGCACCATGTTCTTCTCCAGCGGCTTTGCGGCATAGGTGCCTTCATAGGTCACCGGATGGTTGGTCATCAGGAACGGCGCTTCATGCGTGATCAGCCCCATGCCATGCGCGAAGAAATCGGTATAGGGCGCAACCTTCGACTTCTTCAGCACGCCTTCGGCATGAGAAATCATGTCACCGCCCAGCGTGCCCGCCTTGACCTTGGAGAAGGCCGCCTGCTGCACTGTCTCGATCTCGGCCAGCAGATCCTCGAGTTCGGCGTCAGGCTCACCCAGCACGCCCATACGGCAGAGGTCGCCGATATAGCCGTGGTAGTTGCCGCCGGAATCGATCGACATCACCTCGCCCTTCTTCCACGCCTGCGGCGAGGCGGCACGGTTGTGGCTGGAGCCTAGCGTCAACAGGCAATATTCGAAATGCGCGCCGCGATTGGTCTCCTCGCGCCTGAGCTGTTCGATGATCTCGCTCTTGGTCGTGCCTTCGCGTGCCCAGCCGATGGTCGCCAGCATGGAATCGGTGATCAGCTCCGAAGCGATGCGCAGCTTTTCCAACTCGGCCTCGGTTTTGATTGCCCGCATGCGCTCCAGCATATCAGTCGCGTCGATCAGCTTGGCATCCGGCAGCGCGTTGCGGATCAGCATATAGGCGTCGGATGGCAGGAAGGCGGGCTCGATGCCGATGCGGGCAATGCCCTTGCCTAACTTTCGCAAGTGCTCGACCGCCAGATTGGCGGCATCGAGCGTGCCCCAGCAGGCGGCATGCAGTGTCGGCGTCCAGAACGGATGGTTCTGGTGCTCGCCGCCTTCCATGCGGTTGCCGATATAGGCGGCGTGCTCCGGCCCGCCTTTCTCATAGACGACAACAGGCAGATAGCGGCTATGGCCGATCGCATCCATGGCGGCGAAGAAGATGAACTTGTAGCCGCCAAGCAGATATTGCGTGTTGTGCTTGGAAGTGGCGAGCAGCACGTCAATGCCGGCCTCCTCCATCAGCCCATCCACCCTGGCTTGGTCGAACGGCACGCTGCCGACGGCATTCTTGCCTGGGGCAATGTTCATGTCTCTCTCCCTGAATCCCTTAGCCGGCCGCTCGCCGGCACCGGCTTTGCCGGCTCTGATCCTCGGCTATGCTTAAATCTGCATCATTTTGCCCGATGTGGTCCAGCCAGAATGGGCGAACCAGCCCCAAAAGCTGCTCCACCTGCTGCACTTTACTCCAGCCTGGTCTTGCCAGAACCGCGCATCGAACCGTTTCGGTACAACTGGTCCAGCGGACGGAAATTTCAAAGCCACGTGGGGATGCGCCAATTCCGTCTCTGGCGAAACCCCGGACAAGGCCCATAATCAGCTTTGCAGGATGCTTACGAGCGTCCGAGGGGTACGGCGGACCCGGCCGGGTCCGCGGAGAGGACGGAGTTCGATCATGCCAGAGTTCACCATTTCCAGACGTACAATGCTGGCCGGTTCGGCATTGCTGCTGGCCTCCACCGCGATGCCGGCGATCGGCTCGGCGCAGACGCCGAGAAAGGGCGGACGACTGGTTGTCGCCGCTGATTCCGAGCCGCGCAACCTCAATCCGGCGATTGTCGCCTCGAACGGCGTCTTCTTCATTTCGAGCAAGATCGTGGAAACCTTGGCCGAGGCCTCTTTCGGCGGCAAGGACGGGCTCGATCCGCGCCTGGCGCTCAGTTGGGAAGGCGCCGCCGACGGCCTGTCGGTGACGTTCAAGCTGCGCGAGGGCGTCAAATGGCATGACGGCAAACCCTTCACCTCAGCCGATGTCGCCTTCTCGGCGCTGCAGGTCTGGAAGCCGCTGCAGAATCTCGGCCGCACCGTGTTCAAAGATCTGGAGGCGGTCGACACGCCGGACGAGGCAACCGCCGTGTTTAAATTCGCCAGGCCGACACCGTTCCAGCTGATCCGCAACGCCTTGCCGGCGCTGAGCAGCGTGGTGCCCAAGCACATCTACGAGACCGGAAAGATCGAGGACAACCCGGCCAACAACGCCCCGGTCGGCACCGGACCGTTCAAATTTGCCGAACACAAGCCCGGCGAATATTACCGGTTGGAGAAGAACACCGACTATTGGGGCAAGGACGAGCCCTATCTCGACGAGATCATCTATCAGGTGCTGCCGGACCGCACGTCGGCGGCCAGCGCCCTGGAAGCCGAAGAGATCCAGCTCGCCGCGTTCTCCGCCGTGCCCCTGGCCGATCTCGACCGCATCTCCAAAGTGCCCGGTCTCAAGGTGATCACCAAGGGTTATGAAGGACTGACCTATCAGCTCGTCGTCGAGATCAATCATCGCCGCAAGGAGCTGGCCGACCTGAAAGTACGCCAGGCGATCGCTCACGCCATCGACAGGGATTTCGTCGTCAAGACGGTATTCCTTGGCTATGCCGCGACCGCCACTGGCCCGGTGCCGAAAAACGACCCGCAATTCTACACCGCCGACGTGCCGACCTACGCCTTCGACGTCGCCAAGGCCAACGCCTTGCTTGACGAGGCCGGCTACAGCCGAGGCGATGACGGCAAGCGCTTTTCACTGAGGTTGCTGCCGGCGCCCTACTTCAACGAAACCAAGCAGTTCGGCGACTATCTGCGCCAGGCGCTCGCCGCCATCGGCATCGACGCCCAGCTGGTCAACAACGACTCTGCCGCGCACATCAAGGCTGTTTACACCGACCACGCCTTCGACCTTGCGGTCGGGCCGCCGGTGTTCCGCGGCGATCCGGCGATCTCGACCACCATCCTGGTGCAGAGCGGCATTCCCGACGGCGTGCCCTTCTCCAACCAGGGTGGCTACAAGAACGCCGATCTCGACGCCCTGATCGCCAAGGCATCGGAGACGCTCGACACCGCCGCCCGTACCGAACTCTACAAGGAGTTCCAGAGAAAAGTTGCCGCCGACCTGCCGCTGATCAACGTCGCCGAATGGAGTTTCATCAGCGTCGCCCGCGACACGGTCAAGAACATCGCCAACAACCCGCGCTGGGCGGTATCGAACTGGGCGGACACTTGGCTGCAGGCTTAGGTAGGTCGGCTCAAGGCTTGCACATCGCCTATGTGGGTGCTCAGCTTCGGCAATGAGAGTTCCTTCGCGCCCTCTGTCCTGCCGGACATCTCCCCCACGAGGGGGGAGATCGGCTGTCATTGTCGCTTTCGCCAATCTCCAGCGTTGCAAGGCCGGCAACGCCGAAGCTGCCAATCTCCCTCCTTGTGGGGGAGATGTCCGGCAGGACAGAGGGGGGCGCCGTAGAGCGCGGCGCCGAAAACTTGGCTCTCCTATCGGCGTTGCGCCATGACCCGCGCCGTCATCCTCCTTCGCCGCCGTCTCGTCGGCAGCATCTTCGTGCTGCTGATTGTCGTCATCGGCACCTTCCTGTTGCTCGAAGCCGCTCCCGGCGACGCGGTCGATGCCTACATCGTCTCGACCGGCGGCGACGCCGGGATGATCGAGCTGTTGCGCCATCGCTGGGGTCTCGATCAGTCGGAGCTGACGCGGCTCGCCAATTATCTTTGGGCGCTGCTGCATCTCGATCTCGGCCAATCGGTCACCTTTTCGCGGCCGATCCGCGATATCATGCTCGAGCGCCTGCCCAACACGCTGCTGTTGATGGGCAGCGCCACCGCGCTCTCCTTCGGTCTCGGCTCGGCGTTCGGCATCTATGCCGGCGCCAGACCCGGCAGCTTCCGCGATCGCTTTCTCTCCATCGGTTCGCTGGCGCTCTATGCCGTGCCGGGCTTCTGGCTCGGGCTTGTGCTGATCATTGTCTTCGCCGTCGACCTGCACTGGTTTCCGATCGGCGGCATCGAGAGTATCGCCTCGGCCAGGACCGGCCTCGATCGCGCCGCCGATATCGCCCGCCATCTCGTCCTGCCGGTTTCGGCGCTCGGCTTCATTTATCTCGCGCTCTATCTGCGCATGATGCGCGCCGGTATGGCCGAGGTGTGGCGACAGGACTTTGTGCTGGCCGCCCGTGCCAAGGGACTTTCCCGCCGTCGCATCGTGCTCGCTCACGTCGCCCGTAACGCGCTGTTGCCGCTGGTCACCATGCTCGGCCTGCAGTCCGCGCAAATGCTGGGCGGCAGCGTCGTCATCGAAAGCGTCTTTTCCGTGCCAGGCCTTGGCCGGCTGGCGCAGGAAGCGGTGGCGGCACGCGACACGCCGTTGCTGCTCGGCATCATTCTCGTCAGCGCCGTCCTGGTCGTCATCATCAACCTTCTCGTCGACATCGCCTACGCCTTCCTCGATCCGCGCGTCGGGGCCAGTGAGGCCGGCGCGTGAACCCGCTTCGCCGCTTTCTCCGGACCCCGGAAGCGATCGCCGGGGCGGTCATCCTGGCGGCGCTGTTTGCCGTGGCGCTTGCCGCACCTTTGTTCTTTCCCGGCGATCCGCAGGCAATTGCCGGGCCGGCATTGCTGCCGCCGTTCCAGGACTGGTCGTTGCCACTGGGCTCCGACCGCCTCGGCCGTGACGTGCTTGCCGAGCTCTTCCATGGCGCCCGTACCTCGCTGGCGGTCGGGCTGGCAGCAGCAGCCGCCGCCCTTGCCGTCGGCGCCGTGATCGGCACGTTGGCCGGCTTTGCCGGCGGCCTTGTCGACGAGGTGCTGATGCGCATCACCGACGCTTTCCAGACCGTGCCAGCCTTCCTGCTGGCTTTGGCTTTCGTCAGCATCGTCGGGCCGTCGCTCGGCGTCGTGGTCGCGGCGATCGCACTGGGCGCCTGGACCGGACCGGCACGCGTGGCGCGAGCCGAAGTGCTGTCGATCCGCGAGCGCGATTTTGTTGCCGGCGCCCGCGTCATCGGCATGCATCCGCTGGAGATCGCCTTTCGCGAGGTGCTCCCCAATGCGCTGCCGCCGGTAATGGCTTTGTCGTCCGTGATCGTCGCCGCGGCGATTCTCACCGAAGCGGCATTGTCCTTTCTCGGCCTCGGCGATCCCAACCGGGTTACCTGGGGCGGCATGATCGCCGAAGGCCGCTCCGTGCTGCGCACCGCGCCGTTCCTGTCGATCATTCCAGGTGTAGCACTCGTGCTGACCGTGCTCGGTGTGTATCTCACCGGCGAAGGCGTCGTCGAGACCACGGCGATGAGGAGGAGCCTGTCGTGACGGCGCTTGCTTCGATCCGCAATCTGACGGTGACCTATCGCCGCGACGGCGCCGAGGTGGCGGCGCTGAAGAATGTCGGCTTCGACATCACCGCCGGCGAGCGCTTTGCCATCATCGGTGAAAGCGGTTCGGGCAAGAGCACGTTGGCGCTGGCCATTGCCGGGCTGCTGCCGGCCACCGCCAGGATCGAAGGCCGCATCGATTGGCTCTTGCGCGCGCCGCCAATGTTTGGTGCCAAGGCACCCCCCTCTGTCCTGCCGGACATCTCCCCCTCAAGGGAGGAGATCGGCAGTTCCGCAGCCGGTTCCTTTCCGCCAGCTCCGGTGATTGGCGAAGGCAGAGATGAAAGCGCAATCTCCCCCCTTGAGGGGGAGATGTCCGGCAGGACAGAGGGGGGTGCGACGAGACGCCAACCTAAATTCGGTCCCCTCGGTGGCCTGGACATCGGCTTCATCTTCCAGGACCCATCCGCAAGTCTCGATCCGGTGATGCCAATAGGCAAGCAGATCGCGGAAGTCGCCTACACCCATCTCGGCCTCAGTTGGCGAGACGCCTATGCCAGGGCAAAAACCCTGCTCGAACGTGTCCGTCTGCCCGATCCCGATGCCGCTTTGCGCGCCTTTCCGCACCAGCTCTCAGGCGGCCAGAAGCAGCGCGTGGCGATCGCCGCCGCGATTGCGGCCCGGCCGAAACTGCTGATCGCCGACGAGGCGACCAGCGCGCTGGACACCATCGTGCAGGCCGAGATCGTCGCACTAATCCGGCAGTTGGTGGCCGAGGACGGCGTGACGCTGCTGTTCGTCAGCCACGACATCGCGCTGGCCGCTGAGCTGGCAGAGTGCATCGCGGTGTTCCGGCACGGCGAGCTGCTCGAGCTCGGTTCGACCGCCCAAATCGTCAGTGCGCCGCGTCACGCATACACTCGTGTGCTGCTTGACGCTCATCTCGGCCTCGACGCCGAGCCGCTGTTGCGGCGAACATGACCAACCCGCTGCTCGCCGTTTCCGGCCTGACCAAACGATACAGTCGCGGCGGCAAGATCATCGCCGCGGTCGACGACGTTTCCTTCCACATCGAACCCGGCGAGACGCTGGCGCTGGCCGGACCTTCCGGCAGCGGCAAGTCGACGATAGCTCGGCTCATACTGCGGCTCATCGAAGCCGACGCTGGCCAGGTCGAATTTGAAGGCAGCGATCTCCTGTCGCTGAACGGCGCTGCCTTGCGCGACCGGCGCGCTCGTCAGCAGATGGTGTTTCAGGATCCGCTCGCCGCCTTGAACCCGCGCGCCACGGTGGCGCGTGTGCTCGACGACCCCTTGCGCATTCATCATATCGCCTCTCGTGCCGAGCGTCCGCGCCGCATTGCCGCTCTGCTGGAACGCGTCGGCCTCAGCCCCGGTCTCGCCAGCCGCGCCATTCACGAAATCTCCGGCGGTCAGCGCCAGCGCGTTGCAATCGCCCGCGCCATCGCCACGAAACCGTCGCTGGTCGTGCTCGACGAGGCCGTGTCGGCGCTCGACGTTTCGGTGCGCGCGCGGATCCTGCGGCTGCTGCTCGACCTTCAACGCGAGGAGCGCATCGCCTATCTGTTCATTTCGCACGATCTCGGCGTCGTCCGTGCCATCGCCCACCGCGTCGCCATTCTGGACGCCGGGCGCATTGCCGAGAGCGGCGATGCCCGCACCGTCATCGACGCGCCGCAATCCGCGATCGGCAAGGCGCTGGTGGCGGCAGCGCCAAGAGTGTCAAGGATCGAACAGGACGCATCATGACCGACGTCGAAGCCCGAGCCGAAAAACTGTCGCGCGAACTCGATTCCGCCTTCCGCAACCGCGCCGATCTCTATCGTCTGTTGCTCGACGAGCTAACCGCGGAAGTTGGCGCGGAAAGGGCTGAGGCGATCATGATCCGCACCATCGATCGGCGCGGCAAGGAGGTTGCGGCGGCGGCCTTCGCCGATTTCGGTCCGAACGACGCGCCGGCAATCGGCGAGGCGTTCCTCGCCGTCAGCCCGGATGGCGGCCGCATCTATCCGACCGACGTCGAACGCGGTCCGGACCGCATCGCCTTCAAGGTCAGGCGCTGTCCGCTGAAGGACGCTTGGGTCGAAGCCGGCGTCGGCGACGAGAAGCTCGCCACGCTCTGCTGCATCGCCGGCGCCTTCGACCGTGGCCTGTTCGAGGCCACCGGAGTGCGCTTCGACAACGTCACCTGGACGCCGGGCCACGGTTCCGGTTGCTGCCACATCGCCTTGACCAACCGGGATGCCGGCTAGAGCCGCATCCATGCAGCACATTCAGGTGTCGGCGAGATTGTGGAATTCCGTCCCCGCGCGCGCTGTTCCGGTGTTTGGCAGCACGCCCCAAAACAAAAACCCCGGCGCCGTAGGGCTACCGGGGTTCGATATCAAAACGAAAACGGCCCGCACAAGGCGGGCCGTTTTCGTATTTGGTTGCGGGGACAGGATTTGAACCCGTGACCTTCAGGTTATGAGTCGGACAGCCAATTATTTAAGTAATTGAAATTTAAATCAAAAGATCGGTAGTCATAATATTTGTGCGAAGATTTGTGCGAGTTTGTGCGCCTGATTCGTGGCCAACGCACGTTTTCTTATACCATGTAACCACTTGATTCCTAAAGAAGTTTACAAGTCCCCTTCTCCCGCCGTTCGGAAGTCTCCCGAATTCTTCACCGCCTGCTTCGTCTGGAGCCACCGCTCGCTCTCAAAAGGAAGGGATGAGCGGTGGCGAGAAGAAGCAAGGAGAGCCTGCCTTTGGTGGAGCCGTAAGCCCGTTAAGCCGGGCTGAAAGCACGGTAGCGATCGGCGCCATGATCCTCATCGGGAACTGCGCGGCTGAAGAGATACCGACAAGAAATGCTGAGCTTCTCTCTCGCGTACTTCTTACACTCATTTCAGCAGCGGCGATGTCGGTACGTGTACTATGAACCAGCCGCCGAGTGGCCTGGCTAAGGGCGTGCGACGTATGCTCATTTCCAAGAAGGAGCGTCTTTCCAAACCGAAAGAGTTCGAACTCCTGGCGCCTGAGAGCTGGATGCTGTCGGATCCCTCCGCAAGGCCTCGGAGCGTTTCGGCTTCCGGTGCTGCCGTCCAAAGTATATGATCTAGCTAGCCCGCCGCACGAAGCGAAAGACGCTTGAACAACAACCATCGTAGCCGTGATGCCAGGGGTGCTTGCGGTTGGCCGCTACTTGGAATGACCAGAGCCAGTACGGCGAGGTGAAATTCCCCTGATGGAGGGGCAAATGGGAATCCAAACAGCAACATACGCAATCGCTTTTTCGATAGCAGCTTCGGCTTGGGCAACTCCGGCAGCTCCCGAAAAACCCCCTGAGGTGCTCATAGAAGCGACAATAGAGCGTGGCGGCGATTTCTTAGCCTTCGGTTTTGACTCTCTCTGGATGATGAGTGGCCGTAAGCTTGTTCGGATCAATCCAGACGACAACTCTGTTACCGACATTCCCATTGAGGGGGCTGTCGGCAGTTACCGCGGGATTTCCGTCGGCGAGGGCGCCGTCTGGGTGCCGGATGTCGGCAGCAAGACAATCTACAAGGTAGACCCGCACGCAAACAAAATCGTCCTGCAAATACCGTCCCTCCTATTCGACAGCGAAGGTAGCATCGGAGTCGGTGAAGGTGCCGTATGGGCCGTCACCGGTAGCAATGGCCAGATCCTGGCTCGCTATGATGCTCAGACTGCGAACGAGGTCGCGAAGGTACCGCTGCCATCTGCCAGCTCCGGCGTAGTCGCAGACTTCGGGTCCGTCTGGGTTACAGGAACTGCGAAGAGTGAATTGTACCGTGTCGATCCGAAAACGAATCAGATCGTTAGGACAACTGCTCTCAACCCAGAGCCGCGGTTCCTGACGTCCGGCGAAGGATCGATCTGGGTCCTCAATCAGGGCGACGGAACCGTCCAGCGGATCGATGGCAAAACCGGTGAGGTTCTCGCCACCATCGAGGCTGACGCCGCCGGAAAGGGCGGCGATATAGCAGTCGGAGGCGGCTTTGTCTGGGTATCAACGATACTCGTCCCGGTCATTCGCATTGACCCGAATACGAACTCGTTCAGTGGCAAGTTCAAGCGCCCATCCGGAGTGTACCTAGGCGACGGTATCCGTTATGGAGATAATTCGCTATGGATCTCCGGCAACTCGATCTTCCGCATCAAGCCGCCGGAATAGTTCGTTGCCGCGTGGCTCTTGAGCTTTTGGCGCGAACTCGATTCTGTCCGTTATTGGCGGATAACCCATGGGGTTTCAACACTATCGACCCCTTCCGGACCTTCCGCTTTAGAAATCAAACTCCTTCAGGAGGAGCGAAAAGCAGTTCACGTCTTCCTCCGTGGTGATCCGGTGGTGGTCGCCGGGGTAGAGAGTTACCACGAAGCCGTTCGGTCGAGTCTTCACTGCAGCGTAAGGAATTCTTTGGCAGTCTCCATCCTCAGGATCGCCCTTGCAGCACGCAAAAGGATAGGTCCATCGGTTGGCGGCCTCATGTGCGTCTGCAAAATCAGGATGAATTGACGAGAAGAGAGCTGTATCCATGCAGCACATTCGGGTGCCGGCGAGGACGTGAAACTCCGTCCCGCCCGCGGTGCTCTCCGGTGTTTGGCAGCACGCCCCAAAACAAAAACCCGGCGCCGTAGGGCTACCGGGGTTCGATGCATTTTGTGCAGGGGTGGTATCAAAACGAAAACGGCCCGCACAAGGCGGGCCGTTTTCGTATTTGGTTGCGGGGACAGGATTTGAACCTGTGACCTTCAGGTTATGAGCCTGACGAGCTACCGGGCTGCTCCACCCCGCGTCAACCCTAAAGGTAAGCCTTGGCTCACCGAATTCAAGCTTCCGCCAAATGAAAGGGCCGCTTGCGCGGCCCGGAGTCCCGTTGGCGGGCCTGTTCGTAAGGAGAAGATTAAACAACGTGCGCTTGGCAGACCTGGCAGCGACCTACTCTCCCGCGTCTTGAGACGAAGTACCATCAGCGCTGGAGCGTTTCACGGCCGAGTTCGGAATGGGATCGGGTGCAGCCGCTCCGCCATAACCACCAGGTCGGCAAAACGCACGTTGCTCGAGAAGCTGTTTTCTGTGCCATCCATCGTGTCAGGCGACAATCCTTCGGATTGCGCCGAGATGGGCATTAGGAATGAGAACGATCAAGCCGATCGAACTATTAGTACCGGTAAGCTTCAAGCGTTGCCGCTCTTCCACACCCGGCCTATCAACGTGGTCGTCTTCCACGGTTCTCAGGGAATACTCGTTTTAAGGTGGGTTTCCCGCTTAGATGCCTTCAGCGGTTATCCCGTCCGGATATAGCTACCCTGCTATGCGGCTGGCGCCACAACAGGTCCACCAGAGATCCGTCCATCCCGGTCCTCTCGTACTAGGGACAGATCCTTTCAATATTCCTACACCCACGGCAGATAGGGACCGAACTGTCTCACGACGTTCTGAACCCAACTCACGTACCGCTTTAAATGGCGAACAGCCATACCCTTGGGACCTGCTCCAGCCCCAGGATGCGATGAGTCGACATCGAGGTGCCAAACAACCCCGTCGATATGGACTCTTGGGGGTCATCAGCCTGTTATCCCCGGCGTACCTTTTATCCGTTGAGCGATGGCCCTTCCACGCGGGACCACCGGATCACTATGACCGACTTTCGTCTCTGCTCGACTTGTCAGTCTCGCAGTCAGGCAGGCTTATGCCATTGCACTCAGCGAACGATTTCCGACCGTTCTGAGCCCACCATCGCGCGCCTCCGTTACTCTTTAGGAGGCGACCGCCCCAGTCAAACTACCCACCATACATTGTCCCGGACCCGGATAACGGGCCGCGGTTAGACATCCATAGTGATAAGGGTGGTATTTCAAGGGTGGCTCCACCTGAGCTGGCGCCCAGGTTTCAAAGCCTACCACCTATCCTACACATGCCACTACGAATGCCAATGTAAAGCTATAGTAAAGGTGCACGGGGTCTTTCCGTCTAACCGCAGGAACCCCGCATCTTCACGGGGAATTCAATTTCACTGAGTCTATGCTGGAGACAGCGGGGAAGTCGTTACGCCATTCGTGCAGGTCGGAACTTACCCGACAAGGAATTTCGCTACCTTAGGACCGTTATAGTTACGGCCGCCGTTTACTGGGGCTTCGATTCAGAGCTTGCACCCCTCCTCTTAACCTTCCAGCACCGGGCAGGCGTCAGACCCTATACGTCGTCTTGCGACTTCGCAGAGCCCTGTGTTTTTGATAAACAGTCGCTACCCCCTGGTCTGTGCCACCCTCCCATGCTTGCGCATGAAAGGGTCACGCTTCTTCCGAAGTTACGCGTGCAATTTGCCGAGTTCCTTCAGCATAGTTCTCTCAAGCGCCTTGGTATACTCTACCAGTCCACCAGTGTCGGTTTCGGGTACGGTCTATAAGGAGGAGCTATTTCCTGGAACCACGCAGCAGCCCTTTCAATCCGATAAGATTGGACTACCTCAATGATCCGTCACTTCCTCCAGGCCCACGAATATTAACGTGGTTCCCATCGTCTACGCATTTCTGCCTCGACTTAGGGGCCGGCTAACCCTGCTCAGATTAGCTTTAAGCAGGAACCCTTGGACTTTCGGCGGGGGAGTCTCTCACTCCCCTTACGTTACTCATGTCAGCATTCGCACTTCTGATACCTCCACCACCCCTCACGGGTATGGCTTCATCAGCTTACAGAACGCTCCGCTACCGCTTGCATTGCTGCAAACCCTAAGCTTCGGTGTATGGCTTTAGCCCCGTTACATTTTCGGCGCAAAGACCCTTATTTAGACCAGTGAGCTGTTACGCTTTCTTTAAATGATGGCTGCTTCTAAGCCAACATCCTGGTTGTTTTGGGATCCTCACATCCTTTCCCACTTAGCCATAACTTGGGGACCTTAGCTGTAGGTCAGGGTTGTTTCCCTTTTCACGACGGACGTTAGCACCCGCCGTGTGTCTGCCGACTATTACTCCCAGGTATTCGGAGTTTGGTTAGGTTTGGTAATCCGGTGAGGACCCCTAGCCCATCCAGTGCTCTACCCCCTGGGGTATTCGGTCGACGCTCTACCTAAATAGATTTCGCGGAGAACCAGCTATTTCCGAGTTTGATTGGCCTTTCACCCCTAGCCACAAGTCATCCCGAACTATTGCAACAGTTATGGGTTCGGTCCTCCAGTAAGTGTTACCTTACCTTCAACCTGCTCATGGCTAGATCACTCGGTTTCGGGTCTAATGCGACGAACTGAACGCCCTGTTCAGACTCGCTTTCGCTGCGCCTACACCTATCGGTTTAAGCTTGCTCGTCACACTAAGTCGCTGACCCATTATACAAAAGGTACGTGGTGACCCTTGCGGGCTCCCACTGTTTGTAGGCAATCGGTTTCAGGTACTCTTTCACTCCCCTTGTCGGGGTGCTTTTCACCTTTCCCTCACGGTACTAGTTCGCTATCGGTCATGCACGAGTACTTAGGCTTGGAGGGTGGTCCCCCCAATTTCAGACAGGATTTCACGTGTCCCGCCTTACTCGAGGACGATGATTTGCATTACGCGTACGGGGCTGTCACCCACTATGGCCCTACTTTCCAGAAGGTTCCGCTTGTCTCATCATCGCCACTGGCCTGGTCCGGGTTCGCTCGCCACTACTTCCGGAGTCTCGGTTGATGTCCTTTCCTACGGGTACTTAGATGTTTCAGTTCCCCGCGTTCGCCACTTTACCCCTATTTTATTCAGGGTAAGTTACCTATTATCGATACTTGGAAACCACAGCAGCAAGTTGCCCTGCTGCTCTGATTTTCCAAGTACCTTAGGTGGGTTTCCCCATTCGGAAATCTACGGATCAAAGGGTATTCGCACCTCCCCGTAGCTTATCGCAGCGTATCACGTCCTTCATCGCCTGTGCATGCCAAGGCATCCACCAATTGCCCTTAAGACACTTGATCGTTCTCATTGCCAATGCCCACCTGCGCGATCTCGAAGAGATCGTCGCTTCAGCGAAATCCTGTGCGGGATTATCGCTGGATGTCATTGGCACAAAAAGACCAGCTTCTCGAGATCGGTTCGAGGGTGCGGTTAGGCAAACCCATCATATGCGGGAGAT
>NZ_JAMYTU010000046.1:0-10000 GCF_040322615.1 Mesorhizobium sp. M0119 | reverse complement strand
TTCTGTAGCCGACTGCCGCTGCGGCATGGGGACAACAAAGCCGGCTGTCGCAGTGGAGCCCTATTGCCGCCGTATTGCAGTTTGACACCAAGGCCAACGAAGCAGGCGAACGCGCCACCCGCGCAGGGCCTTCTATAAGAGACCAAACGGCGCCTCCCAGGCGCTTCCTATAAGAGACTAAAGAGAACCCTAGAGACAGACGTGTGATTGGGGATTTCGGCCGGGGCCAGGCGCTTCGTTGACTTCACCCGCCGTGACAGGCAAATGTCATGGCCACAACAAGAACGACAAGCCGTTCCGCCCCGGGGAAGAAGCAGCCTTTCTGGATGCCAGACACGGAAGATGTCATAGCCGACCTCGGCAACGAGCCGCCGCTGATCGCGGACGGCCGCAGCGGCCCTCCCGACCGGCGCGAGGTTTCGGCGCGCTGGCTGTCGGGCACCTTCCTTACCGGCGTGACCTCGAGCGTGCTGATGGGCGTGGCGCTGTTTGCAGCGCTTGACGGCCGCCAGCAGTTGGCGACCCCGCCAGAGATCGCCGAGCTTATCAGCCTTGCCAGTGGCGACGATTCCGGTGAGGTCGCCAAGACGACCAGGCTGGTCGCGCTGCGCCAGATCGCCAAGGCCAAGGATCGCCGGCGCATGGAAGTGTCGATGGTGACCAAGGTTGGCGACCGCGACGTCATCCACACCATGCCTTTCGTGCAGATCAAGATGGCGCTTGCCGCCGGTCACACGACCAGCCGGGCCTACCCGCCTTTCGACCCGATGCAGGTGTTTGGCAATGGCGACGACAATGCCGCCCAGCCGGCAGCCGCCACCGCCAGCCAGATCTATGGCGCCAAGGTCGAAAGCGAGATGAGCTTGAAGACCGTCGATTTCCCGATCGAGACAGCGGCCTTCGACGAAAAGAGCGACCTTTCTGCCGACGAGGTGGAAAAGGTGGTGCGCGAGGCCGGCACCGATCTGAGCGACGGCGCTGTCCAGGTCGCTTCGCTGCATTATGTCGACCCGCAGCGATTCGGTGACGGCTTCGCCGAAAGCATGGCTGGCTCCTATGACGTCAAGATCGTCCCGGAGAACGTCTCGGTGTCGCCGCGTGCCGCCATCGACGACCAGGCGCCGGCCTTCGCCGAGGAAATCATCCCCTTCACCAAAGATCTCGACATTGCCGAGGCCTTCGCTGATTCGGGTTATACCGGCGAGGATGCCACCGGAATGGCCGAGGCGATCGCCAAATTGCTGAATGCCACGGCCCTCAAGGCAGGAACCGTGCTGCGCGTTGGGCTCGAGGTCCATGGCGACGCCGCCAAGATCGTTCGCACCAGCGTTTACGACAGGACCCAGCACATCGTCACCATCGCGCTCGACGATCATGACCAGTACGTGCCGGCGCAGGAGCCGGAGCCAAATCCCGAATTGCTGACGGCGTTCGACGATTCGCCTGCGCCAATAGTGCGCGGCAATCTGCCGAACGTCTATGACGGCATCTACCGCACCGCCTATTCCTACGGCATGTCCAAGGCGATGACGCAACGGCTGATCAAGTTGCTGGCATCCAGTGTCGACTTTCAGTCGCGCCTCAATCCCACGGACCGTATCGAGGTGCTGTTCTCGCAGCCCGATGGCGACGACCAGGCGTCCGACGAATCCGAGCTGCTTTACGTCTCCGCGACTTTCGGCGGCACGAGGCGAAATTTCTACCGTTTCCAGATGCAGGACGGCAGCAGCGACTACTTCGACGAAAACGGCAGCAGCGCCGAGCAGTTTCTGCTGCGCAATCCCTTGCCCAATGGCCGATTTACGTCCGGGTTCGGTGCCAGGCGTCACCCCATTTTGGGGTATGTGAAAATGCATACCGGCACCGACTGGGCAGCTCCGGTAGGGTCGCCGATCATTGCCGCGGGCAACGGCGTCGTCGAAAAGGCCGGCTGGGCCGGCGGCTATGGCAAGCAGATCATTTTGCGTCACGCCAATGGCTATGAGACATCCTACAACCACCAGAGCGCTTTTGCTAAAGGCATCGAGCCGGGTGTTCGCGTTCGCCAGGGTCAGGTTATCGGCTATCTCGGCTCAACCGGCCTCTCCACCGGTCCGCACCTTCATTACGAACTGATCGTCAACGGCACCAAGGTCGATTCGATGCGCGTCCGCCTGCCGGTCGGCAAGACGCTGAAGGGCGACGACCTCGTCGCCTTCAAGCGCGAGCGCGAACGCATCGACGACCTGCTCAAGCAGGAAGACAGCAATCAGTTGAAGGTAGCGAGCGCCAAGATCGAAGGCTGAGCCGGCGTTTTTCGTCGTCAGCCCTGCTGATTCGCCGCGTCGCGCGCCAATGGCAGCCGCTCGCCGGAAACCGTCGTCCACGCGGTGATTGCCGAAAGCAGGCAAAGCAGCGCGGTCACCGCGGCAACGGCGGCGAATGCCGCGTCGCTGGCGGCAAGTCGTGCCGCATCGAGGCCGGGCGCCAGGCCGGCGGGCGGCGGTTCGCCGAAGCCCGGAATCCCGGAGCCGGCACCGGTGCCGAGCACACCAGCATAAACCCAGGCCGCCAGCGATCCCATCGCCGCCACGGCGATCAGGCCGCCGATGCGCGAAACGGCGTTGTTGATGCCCGAGGCCGCACCCGTATCCTTGTCCTCGACCGCCGTCATGATGGCGGTCGACAGCGGCGATACCACCAGCGCCATGCCGAACCCCATCAGAGCCATCAGCGGGAATACCCCGATCCAGAAATTGTGGATCCCCCAATAGGCCAGCAAGGCAAGTCCGGCAAAGGCAAGAGCCACAACCAGACTGCCGCTGGCGATCGGAAAGCGAGGCCCGATGCGGTCGGACCACTGGCCGACCGGTCCGGACAACACTGCGATCAGTGCCGACAGCGGCAGGAAGATGAAACCGACCTCGGCCGCGCTCAGCCCCCATCCGGCGATCATGAGCATCGGCAGATAGAACAGATTGGCCGACAGCGCGAAATAAAGGAAGAAGGTCGCCACATTGGCGCCCGCGAACGCGCCGATCCGAAACAGCGACAGGTCGATCATCGGCTCGCGCCGCCGGCGCTCGAAGACGATGAATACGACGAGCAAAACTGCACCGGCGGCAATACTCGGGCCGGACATCAGCCCCTCCCCCTCGCCGCTCATCGAGGTCAGGCCGTAAGCGAGAGCTCCGAACGCCAATATGGCGAGTGCAGCGCCGCCGAGATCGAGGCTGCGCTTTTCCGCCGGCGCGTCGGCAGGGACCTTGGCCAGCAGAAGATAGATCGAGATAAGACCAAGCGGCAGATTGATGGCGAAAATCGCCCGCCAGATGCCGTCGCCGAACGCCGACAGCACGAAGCCGCCCAGCACCGGGCCGAGCGCCGTCGTCAGTGCCGATGCCGCGGCCCAGATGCCGATCGCCCGCCCGCGTTCCTTTTTTGGATAGGCTTTGGCGATAATGGCCAGGCTGCCCGGCACCATGATGGCCGCTCCGACACCCTGGATAGCCCGAAACGCAATAAGCACCGCCGGGTTAGGCGCTAACGCGCAGGCGAGCGAGGCGGCGATGAACAGGACGATGCCGGCGACAAAGGAGTGGCGCAGGCCGAAGCGATCGCCGGCGGCGCCGCCGACGAGAATGAGGGCTGAAAGCGTCAATGCATAGGCATTGGAAATCCATTGTGCCTCGGCAAGGCTGGCGCCGAGGTCGAGGCGGATCGCCGGCGTCGCAATGGCCAGGACCGATCCGTCGATGAAGCCGAGCGCGGAAGCCAGGATCGCGGAGATCAGCACGAACCGCCGCTGCGCCTGCGGACAGAACGTATCTGCGGGAAGCGAGCCGGTCAGGGGAACGGCGCCGGTACCGACTTTGGTTGGCGTGTGCATGCCGCCTTACCTAGTCCGCCGGCGCGCCGGCGACAACCGGCTAGCAGGCTGTTCTCGTTGAAACCAGCCCGAACCTGGCCACACAGGCAGGGTCACGCCGATCCGGGTGCAAACGGCAGACGCCGTGCTAAGCTTCTCGCAGCGCTACAGACAACGGGGAAATACCGCATGAAACGACCGCTCGAACCCTCGGCGGAAGGACGCGGGCGCGTCGTCGGCATCACCGACGGCGTGTTCGCCATCGCGCTCACCCTGATCGTTCTCGAGATCAGGGTGCCGGCGCATGAAACGGTGCATTCCGAAAGCGAGTTGATCACCGCGATCACAGCACTGGCACCGCGCTTCCTGACCTATGCGCTCAGCTTCCTGACGCTGACCATCTTCTGGTTTGGCCAGCAGGCGCAGCACGGGCTGATTGCAAAATCCGACCGGCGGCTTGCCACGCTGAACCTTTGCTTCCTCGGCTTCATCGCCTTGCTGCCGTTCTCGACCGATCTTTTGGCCGACTTCCTCGAATACAAAACCGCGGTGCTCGTCTACTGGCTCAATCTTTTGATGCTCGGCCTGACGCTGCTCGCCAGTTGGCGCTATGCGGACAAGAATGGATTTCTGGCCGAAGGTGTCGACGCGGAGACCACCCGAGCGGTCTATCTGCGCATCGTCAAGGCACAGGTCCTGTGGGCGATCGGCGCTGCACTCTGCCTGGTCAGCCCGTTGCTCAGCGTCGGCTTCATCCTGGTGGTGCAGTTGATCTACGCGGCAGCGCTGCGCGCGCCACTGCTGCGCAAGGTCATCGGCTGAATGGAGCGACGCCTGTCCGCTTTAGGGTGTGTTGAGATTCAGGTCAGGCCGAGTCGAAAATGGTGGCTTCCGAGAACCGGAGCGGAGCGTACTTTTGGGGACGTGAGCACCGGAAGCGCAGGAAGCCGCCGTTTGCAGGCCGGCATCACCTGAGTATCAACATACCCTACTCGATGAACTCCACCGTCACGCCGGGCGTCACGATCTTGGCGAGCTCGCGCGCATCCCAATTGGTCAGCCGCACGCAGCCGTGGCTTTCGGTCTTGCCGATCTTGGACGGATCCGGCGTGCCATGAATGCCGTAGGTCGGCTTGTCCAGCGCGATCCAGACCGAGCCGACCGGGCCGTTCGGCCCCGGCGGGATGGTCAGGATTCTGTCGTTTTCGCCCTGCTTGAAATTGATGTTCGGGTTATAGGTGTAGTTCGGATCAAATGCGACACGCGACACCGTATGCGTGCCGGACGGCGACGGCGTGTCCGACGAGCCGATGGTCGCCGGATAGGCTGCGACCAGCTTGCCCGCCGCATCATAGGCGCGGACCTGCTTATTGGCCTTGTCGGCGATGATGCGCGCCACCGGCGTCGCCACCAGCCTGCCGAAATTGGCAACCTTGATGATGGTGCCTGGACGATTGAAATTGGCCTCCGGATTGAGCGATTTCAGATAGGCCTCGTCCATGTGGAAGCGCTCGGCCAGCGCTTCGGGCACCGACGTGTAGCCCATGCGATCGAGCTGGGCCTTTTGGCTGTAGTCCTCCGGTATCGAGGCGACATAGGGGCCGGCCGCATCCTCGGGCGTGATCGTATAGGAGGCGAAGGCATCGCCGCCGGATTGCGCCAGGGCCGCCTGGATGCCGATCGCGTCGGTCGATTTCAGATTGCTGCCGGTGATCTCGTTATAGGCGGCGAGCGCCTTATCGACATTCGAGCCGAAGCGTCCGTCGATGACGCCGGGCGACGCACCGGCACGGTCGAGCAGCACCTGCAGCGCCGCCACGTCCTCGCGGGCGCCGAGCGCAAGCGACGGGTCGACCGCCGTCCTGCCCCCAGTGCCGGGGGGCGGGGCTGTGTCTGGCGGCAAGGCCGCCTGCTCGTTCGGCACTGTCGGCTCGACCGGCTCGATCGAGGCCTCGTTGAGCGGCTGGCGCTCGATGGTGCGCGGCTTCACCGGCTGCGCTGCCTCCGGATAATCGTTGCCGTAGCCGTCATCCCGTGGCGCTTCGGGGAAGGCTTCCACCGAATTGTCGCCATTAAAGTCGTAATCGTCGGCAGGCGGCACGATGATCCTGCCCTCGTCTTCCAACTGCCTGCGGCGGTAGCGCGCCATGTCCTGCGGGTCGTCGAGATAATAGCGGTCGTCCTCGACCGGCCCGAGATTGCGCAAGCGCTCACGGCGCAAAGCACGGCGGTCGAGCCTGGTCTGCGGCGGCTGGATGGCGATAACCTTGCCGGTCTCCGCATCGACGATGACGCGGTTTCCCCTGGCGTCGTAGTAGATATCGAGATTGCCATTCTGGGCGATCAGAACGCCCCCCGTATCGGCAGCGCGAACAACCCCCGGCGCGGTGTCCGCCACGGGTGAGGCCATCGCATTAGACGCCAGCAGCCCGGCAGCAAGCGCTGAAAGGGTGAAGATGGTGCGCAACATGGTGGCCAAGATTCTCCGGTCCGTAAATGCCGCCGTCGGCGTTGTCCTCGTAGGGCGCCGTGCGTCCTTTCGGACGCGTAAAGGTCGCTCCAACGCCTAAATCTCCGCATCGTGCTTTCCGAACATCGAATTCGATCTTCGGGCCGATGCGGCAGGCGAACCCCTTCGACGGCAAATCAGTTGTCAACCATAAGGTTCCAATATGAACCGGGCATGAAGATGGCGGATTTCTGGCCGATCAACCGACAGTGAGCCGCAATTCCTTGCGGGCCTGCTTCGTCAGCTTCAGCGCGACAAGACGGTGGCTTTCGCGCAAATAATCCTTCAGCGCCTCATCATCCATGCTTTCGCTTGTCCGGCGCTGGATCCATTTCATGCCGCGCGAGGCGAGATACGGCGCCGGCCGAAGGCCCGGCTGTTCCCTCAGCACATCATAGGCGATATCGGAGGATTTGAAGGTGACGAACGGCTCCTTGCCTTCACTCCAGCCGCCGATCGCAAACACCTTGCTGCCGACTTTCCAGACATGGGCGCCGCCCCACTGCACGACGTGGGTCGTCGAAGGCAGCGAGGCGCAGAAACTGTTGTAGTCGTCCAACGTCATCTGCGCCCCGCCAGTGGTATTAGACCATGAACCGAAGGTCGGCCGATTTTTCGGAAAAGATCATGGTCAAAATTGAAGATAGGAGTTCCATCCCGATTCGATCGGGATGGAACAGGCACTTGGCTTGAAGTCAGGCGGCCGCCTCGGTTGCCACGACTGCCGGCTTCGAGCGGAAGTTCAAGCGGTCGGAGCCGGCGGTGGCCTTGATGGTCGAGCCGTCGAGGATCTCGCCGAGCAGGATCTTTTCCGCCAGCGGATCCTGCAATTCCTTCTGCATCACCCGCTTCAGCGGCCGCGCGCCATAGGCCGGGTCGTAACCCTTGGCCGCCAGCCAGTCGATCGCCTCCTGATCGAGCGAAAGCGATATCTTGCGGTCGACAAGCAGGTTTTCCAGCCGCTTGAGCTGGATTTGGACGATCTGGCCCATATCCTGGCGGCGCAGCCGGTGGAACAGGATCACCTCGTCGATGCGGTTGAGGAATTCCGGCCGGAACGAAGCCCTGACGACATTCATCACCTCGTCGCGCACGACGTCGACATCCTGGTCCTCGCCGAGATTGACCAGATATTCGGCGCCGAGATTGGACGTCATGATGATCAGCGTATTCCGGAAGTCGACAGTGCGGCCCTGCCCGTCGGTCAGCCGGCCGTCGTCGAGCACCTGCAGCAGCACGTTGAACACGTCCGGATGCGCCTTCTCGATCTCGTCGAACAGCACGACCTGATAGGGCCGGCGCCGCACCGCTTCGGTCAGCGCGCCGCCTTCCTCATAGCCGACATAGCCGGGAGGCGCGCCGATCAGCCGGGCGACTGAGTGCTTCTCCATGAACTCCGACATGTCGATACGCACCATGGCGCTCTCGTCGTCGAACAGGAAGCTGGCCAGCGCCTTGGTCAATTCGGTCTTGCCGACGCCCGTCGGCCCGAGGAACATGAACGAGCCGAGCGGCCGGTTCGGGTCCTGCAGGCCGGCGCGCGCACGGCGAACCGCTTTAGACACCGCCTGTACCGCCTCACCTTGCCCGACGACGCGCTTGCCGATTTCGTCTTCCATGCGCAACAGCTTGTCGCGCTCGCCTTCCAGCATCTTGTCGACCGGGATCCCCGTCCAGCGCGAGACGATATGGGCGACGTGATCGGGGCCGACCACTTCTTCGACCATGCCGGCCTTGCCATCCCTGGCTTCGGCCTGCTTCAGCTGCTTTTCGAGTTCCGGGATCTTGCCATAGGCAAGTTCGCCGGCGCGCTGGAATTCGCCCTTGCGCTGGGCAATGGCAAGTTCGTTGCGCGCCTCGTCGAGCTGCTTCTTGAGGTCGGCGGCAAGCCCGAGCTTCTGCTTCTCGGCCTGCCATTTCGAGGTCAGCTCGGTCGATTCCTCCTCCAGGTTCGAGAGTTCCTTCTCGAGGCGGACGAGCCGGTCCTTCGAGGCATCGTCCTTCTCGACCTTCAGCGCCTCGCGCTCGATTTTGAGCTGCATGATACGGCGGTCGATCTCGTCCAGCGCCTCGGGCTTCGAATCGACCTGCATGCGGAGCCGCGACGCGGCCTCGTCGACCAGGTCGATCGCCTTGTCCGGCAGGAAGCGGTCAGCGATGTAGCGGTTGGACAGGGTTGCGGCCGCGACCAGCGCCGAATCCGAGATGCGCACCTTGTGGTGCTGCTCGTATTTCTCTTTCAGGCCGCGCAGGATCGAGACGGTGTCTTCGACCGTCGGCTCGTTGACGAAGACCGGCTGGAAGCGGCGGGCAAGGGCCGCATCCTTCTCGACATGCTTGCGGTATTCATCGAGCGTGGTGGCGCCGACGCAGTGCAGTTCACCGCGTGCCAGGGCCGGCTTCAGCAGGTTCGACGCATCCATGGCGCCATCCGCCTTGCCGGCGCCGACCAGGGTGTGCATCTCGTCGATGAACAGGATGATGCCGCCGGCGGCAGACGTGACTTCGGAAAGCACCGCCTTCAACCGCTCCTCGAACTCGCCGCGGTATTTGGCGCCGGCGATCAGCGACCCCATGTCGAGCGCCATCAGTTGCTTGTCCTTGAGCGATTCCGGCACATCGCCATTGACGATGCGCAGCGCCAGCCCTTCGGCAATCGCCGTCTTGCCGACGCCGGGTTCGCCGATCAGCACCGGGTTGTTCTTGGTGCGACGCGACAGCACCTGGATGGTGCGGCGGATTTCGTCGTCGCGGCCAACGACGGGATCGAGCTTGCCCGCACGGGCGTCCGCCGTCAGGTCGCGCGCGTATTTCTTCAGCGCGTCGTAGCCCTGCTCGGCGCTCGCCGAATCGGCGGTGCGACCTTTGCGTACGTCGTTGATGACCTGATTCAACGCCTGCGGCGTGACACCGGCCTTGGCCAGGATGTCGGCGGTCTTGGCCGACTTTTCCATGGCCAGCGCCTGCAATAGCCGTTCGACGGTGACGAAGCTGTCACCGGCCTTCTTGGCCAGTTCCTCGGCGGTCGAGAACACCTTTGCCAGCGGCTGCGCCAGATAGAGCTGACCATTGCCGCCTTCGACCTTGGGCATTGCCTCCAGTGCCGTTTCAACGCCGAGCTTGACGTCACGGACATTGCCGCCGGCGCGCTCGATCAGTGACGCAGCGAGGCCTTCGTCGTCGTCGACAAGGACCTTGAGGATATGCTCGGGGGTGAATTGCTGGTGATTGCGGGAAAGCGCCATGGTTTGCGCGGACTGGATAAAGCCGCGCACGCGCTCGGAATATTTTTCAAGATTCATGCCTGTCTCCTTCCGTCACCGGCCCGCTTCGCGGCACCGGATCAGATTGCGGTGACGGACCCGCCCGTTCGAGCCGGATCCTGTTCACGCAAGATATGGGACGCAAACCACGGACCCTCAAGACGCCTCTACACTGGCGGACGCATAATATCCCGAGCGCGCAAAACAAAAACGGCGGAGATTTCTCTCCGCCGTCTATGCATGTCGCGCAAAAGTGTGCAGCGATTTTGCGATAACGACATGCATCAAAACAAGAACCTAAAGTATCCGTTTTGATCAAGGGGTTTTAGGGGCCCATTTTCGCTGCGCCTTGAGGAGAGCGTTTGCGAGGATGATGAGCTT
>NZ_JAMYTU010000045.1:0-36035 GCF_040322615.1 Mesorhizobium sp. M0119 | reverse complement strand
TCTTGTCTTATCAGACACCGCGCGGGCCCCCGCCCAGACACCAACCGCCCCCCGCGCGGCCCCGCGCGGCCCCACCTCTCCCCCGCTTCGCGGTGGGCGAGGAACCCAGGTCTTGAGAGATCCGCGGGACAGCAACATCTCCTCCAGAGGAGGGCGATCAGCAGCTTCACCGACGACACCTACTCCAAAAGGTGCGATTCCCCTCTTCCGAGCAACCCCAAGCTTGACGCATCGGCGAAATGCAACTATGGAACGCCAACTTTTTCCATAAGGCCGCCTGACCGAAACCGCGCGCCACCCGGCGCGGGTCGAATGTTTGGCCAGGACCGAGAACCGAAGGTTAGTATCATGTCCCGCACCTGCGAACTCACTGCCAAGGCAGTCATGTCCGGCAACAATGTGAGCCACGCCAACAACAAGACCAAGCGTCGCTTCCTGCCCAATCTCGTCAATGTGACGCTGATCTCGGAAGCGCTGAACCAGAATGTGCGCCTGCGCATTTCGGCCAACGCGCTGCGTTCGGTCGAGCATCGCGGCGGCCTCGATGCCTTCCTGGCCAAGGCTGACGCCAAGGAATTGTCGCAGCGCGCCCGCCTGTTGAAGAAGCAGATCGCCAAGAAGCTCGCCGAACAGCCGGCCGCCTGAGTTTTTCGGCGGCAGTCGCCTTCCAGGGCGCGGCCCGGGTTCCGGATCGCGTTCCGCTGGTTCCATTACCCAGGATAAAAAAATGATTTTCCTCTCGCGGTACCTGCCCTTCGTGGCGGCCATGGCGCTTGTCGTCGTGGCCTCGAACATCCTTGTGCAGTTCCCGATGCAGGGTGCAATCGGCGGGCTGTCGCTGGCCGACATCCTGACCTGGGGCGCCTTCACCTATCCGTTCTCCTTCCTGGTCACCGATCTCGCCAATCGCCGTTATGGGCCGGCGGTGGCGCGCAGGATCGTTTTTGTCGGCTTCATGACAGCGGTGGTCTGCTCGATCGTCGTCCCACCGCTGCTGTTTCGCCACGGCCTGATCGAATTCGAGACCGCCGCCGACCGGCTGGTGCGCATTGCCGCGGCGTCGGGTGCCGCCTTCCTTACAGCGCAATTGCTCGACGTCACCGTGTTCAACCGGCTGCGCCGGCAGAGCTGGTGGCGCGCGCCGATCGTCGGCACGCTGATCGGCTCCGTCGTCGATACGGTGGTGTTTTTCACCGTCGCCTTTGCGGCGGCTTTTGCCTTCGCCGGGCCCAACGACGGCTTTGCGCTGGAAACCGCGCCGCTGATGGGCGTGCTGCCGGTCGAGACGATGCGCTGGATTTCCTGGGCGCTCGGCGATCTCAGCGTCAAGCTGGTCATAGCGGTGGTGGCGCTGATCCCCTACCGGCTGCTTGCCGCCCGCTGGAGCCAGCCGGCACTGGCGGCATAGAGCATGATCCCGAACCGAAGGTCCGCGTTAGCGAAAAGTGGGAACCGGTTTTCGGACAAGATCATGCTCAAAGACTATCGAGCATGATCCCCTGGCTTCAACTGGACTCGGCAAAAACGCCTGACGGCGGGCAGGAACTCCGCCTGAAGCGGCGCGGCGGCGAATTCTCGATCATGCTTGGCGCCAACGAGCTGATGAACAGCCGGCTCAGCGGTTCCGAAGAGGCGCTGGCGAAGCTGTCCTCTCAAAGGATAGCCGGCCGGCAGAACGCAAGCATCCTGATCGGCGGCCTCGGCATGGGCTTTACCTTGCGCGCGGCGCTGGCCGAGCTTGGCGCCGATGCGAAGGTCGCCGTTGCCGAACTGGTACCGGCGGTAGTGATTTGGGCGCGCGGCCCGATGGCCGAGGTTTTCGACGGCTGTCTTGACGACCGGCGCGTCGGCATTCGCGAGACCGATGTCGGTCAGCTCATCCGATCGCAAGCATCGGCCTGGGACGCGATCCTGCTCGACGTCGACAACGGCCCCGAGGGCATCGTCTACAACGCCAACGATGCGCTCTACAGCGGCACCGGCCTGATCAGCGCGAGAGCAGCTCTCAAGCCCGGCGGTGTGCTGGCGGTCTGGTCGCAGGGCCCTGACGCAGGTTTCACCCTCAGGCTCAAGCAGGCGGGCTTCACGGTCGACGAGGTTAAGGTGCGGGCTCACGGCAAGCGCGGCGCCCGTCACGTCATCTGGCTCGCGAGCAAAGGGCAATAGGGCCTTTGTTGGACGCCGCCCGGTACGCCGACGAACCTCTACTTCGCTTTCTGAAGCTCGGCAGCGAGTGCCTGCAGCAGCCCGCGCGTACCCTCCTCGCGTCCTTGCGCTGAATCGACACCATCGAAGAACGCACCCTGTTCGGTATAGGTCAGGCGGGTGCCGTCGCCGGAAGGTGCAAGCTCGACGGTGGTGAGCGACGCCGACAGCGGCTGCGGCCCGACCGCCATCCGGTAGGAAAATACGATGCGCCGGTCAGGGACGATGTCCTGGAACTGCGCATCGAGCCTGATCTCCGGGCCGCCCTGATAGCTGAACCGCGAAACCTCACCGCCGCCGACACGGAAATCGAAGGTGAACTCGGCGATGGTGAAGCCGTCGCCTTCGACGCGCCAACGCCGTACCGTCGCCTTGTCGGCAAAGGCGAAGAAGACGCGCTCGGGCGATTGCGGATAGGTCCGCTCGATCGTGAAGGTGGAATGGATGACGGAGTGCTCGTCGTTAACCGGGGCAATCTGGTTCATTTCTTGTCGTCCTTTTCCTGGTCGTGGAGTGTTGCGTTCGGTTGGTCAGTCTCCGCCAGGATCTCGCCGAGACGGTCGAGGTGGCGTTCGGCCGGCATACGGCGCGCGGCGATCCAGTCGGCGAGCGGGGCAAGCCCGCCGGGCTCGATCCGGCAGGTGCGCACGCGTCCGATTTTTTCGCTGCGGATCAGCCCGCACGCTTCCAGCGCCTGGAGATGCTGGAGCACGGCGGCGAAGGTCATGCCGAACGGCTCCGCCAGCTGGCTGACGGTGGCCGGCCCGCGGCTCAGCCTTTCCAGGATTGCCCGGCGCGTCGGCTCGGCAAGAGCCCGCAGAATGCTGTCGATCTCAGAATACTTAAGCATGGACTTGAGTATTTCGCCGATGACACGAATTGTCAAGTCACGACTAAAGTATTTTTGGCGAATGGTGAAAGCCGGCTGGAACCGCGACGCGGGTCATTGCCGGAGGAAATCGCCAAGGCAAATTGCATGCGCTGCGAACGGCGCGGAAACGCCAGCGTCGCTGTCAGCCAGCAACGGCCGATCGCGCGTCAATCCTCGTGCAGGATGAATTCCAGATAAAGATTGCGCTGCAGGATCGAGTGGTTGTCGTCGGACATCAGCGACACGATCAGCGCGCCGTCGTCGCGGGCCCACACGTCGAGCGCTTCCATGTTGTCGATCTGGTAACCCATGTCGGCTTCAAGCAGCACCGGCCCGTCGGCGACGGCGCCCTTCTCGACGCTTTCGCCATAGATGCGCCGCAGCCGCATCTTGACGCCGCGGGCCATCGAAAAACTGCGCTCCAGCAGCAACAGGTCGCCGTCCGGCAGGAAGGCGCCGTCGGTGATGTCGAAATCGCCATTGCGCTTGACGGTGAAGACGCCCTTGTGCGGCCCTTCGACGATCGCGGCAAAGATGTTGCCAGCTTTGTCGAGGCTTTTTTCCGACACCACGACCAGCCCGCCCGCGTGCTGTCCGTAAGGATGGGCGCGGGTGACGGTCTCGAAGCCGCGATTGCGGCGAAGTTCCCCGGCCGGGATCAGGAAGTCCAATTGCTTGAACGGCGCCTTCATGTCGTCCGGATCGATCTTGAACTCTGCGATACGGTGATCGCGCTCGAAACCGACCGTGGCAATGCCGTCCTGGACCGCGAGGCCTTCGGCATCGACCGCCCATTTCTCGTCGATCGGCTGGCCGGCCGCATCGACCATTTGCTGCATGCGAAAATTCTCGATGCCGGAAGGCCGCTTGTCGGCATCGTGGACGAGGGTGCCGAAGAACCAGAAGCCGGTGTCGGCGACGCCGATGAAATCGCTGCCGGGCTTGAGGAACCGAAGCGCCGACAGCGCGCCGAAATCGCGCGTCGGCGAGGTCATTTCGAGCCCGCCGACGAATTCGAGCGGCCCGAACTGTTTGTCCGGCTGGCCGATATGGAATTCGCTGATCGGCCGTGCCGAGATTTCGGCCGGCTCGACCGAGGCCGGGCCGGCAGCGATAGCCGGCGCCAAACTGATGCCTAACAACGCAATGGCGGCCAAAAGCTTCTGCCAAAAGCCGCCGCGGGAAAAAATCATCCGGCGCGCCGCATGCCGCCGCGCCGCGTGTCGCGCACGGTTTCCTCGGCGAACAGCGAGGCCAGCTGTTCGGTCATGGCGCCGGCCAGCTCTTCGGCATCGACGATGGTGACGGCGCGGCGATAATAGCGGGTGACGTCGTGGCCGATGCCGATGGCCAAAAGCTCGACCGGCGAGCGCGTCTCGATGAGCTCGATGATGGCGCGCAGATGCCGCTCGAGATAATTGCCCGGATTGACCGACAGCGTCGAATCGTCGACCGGCGCGCCGTCCGAGATCATCATCAGGATTTTGCGCTGCTCCGGCCGCGCGATCAGCCGGTTGTGCGCCCACAGCAGCGCCTCGCCGTCGATGTTTTCCTTGAGTAGCCCCTCGCGCATCATCAGCCCGAGATTGCGGCGCGCCCGCCGCCACGGATGATCGGCGGATTTGTAGATGATGTGGCGCAGATCGTTGAGCCGGCCGGG
Source organism: Mesorhizobium sp. M0119 (assembly GCF_040322615.1). NCBI lineage: Bacteria > Pseudomonadati > Pseudomonadota > Alphaproteobacteria > Hyphomicrobiales > Phyllobacteriaceae > Mesorhizobium > Mesorhizobium sp. M0119. The sequence goes on along the minus strand of NZ_JAMYTU010000045.1, from coordinate 31,299 downwards.
GTTCGGCGGCTTGCCTTCCTTCAGCCATTTCTCGCGCGCCTGCCCGCCCTTCCAGGCGCGGGTGGTGAAGCCGAGGATTTCGACCGAGACGCCGCAGCGTTCCAGCGTGCGCGCCAGGATGTCGGCACAGGTGGCGGCGACCGTGATCGGCCGGCCGCGCATCGAACCCGAATTGTCGAGCACCAGCGACACCACCGTGTCGCGGAATTTGGTGTCGCGCTCCTGCTTGAAGGACAAAGGCTGCATCGGGTCGATGACGACGCGCACCAGCCGCGCCGGATCGAGATAGCCCTCTTCGAGGTCGAAATCCCAGGAGCGGTTCTGCTGCGCCATCAGGCGGCGCTGCAGCCGGTTGGCCAGCCGCCCGACGACGCCGGAAAGGTTGGCGAGCTGCTTGTCGAGGAAGGCGCGCAGCCGGTCGAGCTCCTCCTCCTCGCACAGTTCCTCCGCGCCTACGGTCTCGTCGAAGGCCGTGGTGAAGACCTTGTAGTCGATCTCTTTCGGCAGATTGGTGAAGGGGTTGTCGTTGCGGCGCGCCTCGCCGGGCGTCTCCGCATCCGCGTCGTCATCGTCGGAGAGATCCTCGGCGGTGGCGTCGGAAGCTTCCGTCTCAGCCGATTGCTCGTCGTCGGACGATGCCTCGGTATCCTCGGATTGCGACTGCTCGGAGCCGGAATCGTCTTCGCCGCCCTCCTCGCTCTGCTCCTCGCCTTGCGGCTGGTTTTCGTCGTTGTCCTCGGAGTCTTCCGTCTCCTGGTCGTCGCCGAGCTCCTCGGCCATCTCCATGGAGGCGAGCATCTCGCGCACGACGCGGGCGAAAGCCTGCTGGTCGTCGAGCTTTGCCGACAGCCCGTCGAGGTCGGCGCTGGCCTTTTCCTCGACCCAGGGGCGCCAGAGATCGACCAGCCGTTCGCCGCTCTTCGGCGCAGTGCGCCCGGTCAGCTTTTCGCGCACCATCAGCGCCAGCGCTTCCTCGATCGGCGCGTCGGCCTTGTCCTTGACGTCGACGAGGTTGGCCCTGGCGTATTTGTCCTCGAGCATCGAGCCGATATTGTCGGCGACACCCTGCATGGCGCGAGAGCCGATCGCCTCGACGCGGGCCTGCTCGACCGCGTCATAGATGGCGCGGGCCTGCTTGCCTTCCGGCGCCAGCCTGGTGTGGATGCGCGCATCGTGGCAGGCGCGCTTCAGCGCCATGGAATCGCCGAGCCCGCGGGTAATGGCGATATCCGCCTTCGATGCCTTCTTCGGCAATTCCGGCAGCCGGGCGCGGCTGCCGGCCAGCGCCGGCCGATCCTTGGCGAAGCCGACCTCGAGATCCTTGTCGCCGGCGATGGCGCGCATGCAGACAGTGACGGCGCGCTTGAAGCTGTCGTTCTCAGCGCCGGTCTTGGATTTGTTTCGCGTGTTGTCGCCCGGACCCGCCATCGAAACTCTGCTTAGCCCAGCACCACGTTGGCGGCACTCTCCGGCAGATCTTCGCCGAAGGCGCGCTGGTAGAACTCGGCGACCAGCGAGCGTTCCAGCTCGTCGCATTTGTTGAGGAAGGTCAGCCGGAACGCCATGCCGATATTGCCGAAGATCTCGGCATTCTCGGCCCAGGTTATGACCGTGCGCGGGCTCATGACGGTCGACAGGTCGCCATTGATGAAGGCCGAACGCGTCATGTCGGCGACGCGCACCATCTTGTTGACGATCTCCTTGCCCTTGCCGTCGCGATAGTGCTTGGCCTTGGCCAGCACGATATTCACCTCATTGTCGTGCGGCAAATAGTTCAGCGTGGTGACGATCGACCAGCGGTCCATCTGCGCCTGGTTGATCTGCTGCGTGCCGTGATAGAGGCCGGTGGTGTCGCCCAGCCCAACCGTGTTGGCGGTCGAAAACAGCCTAAAGGCCGGATGCGGGCGGATGACCCGGCTCTGGTCGAGCAGCGTCAGCCGGCCCGACGATTCCAGCACGCGCTGGATGACGAACATCACGTCCGGGCGGCCGGCATCGTATTCGTCGAAGCACAGCGCGACATTGTGCTGGTAGGCCCAGGGCAGGATGCCGTCGCGGAATTCGGTGATCTGCAGCCCGTCCTTGACGACGATGGCGTCCTTGCCGACGAGGTCGATGCGGCTGACATGGCTGTCGAGATTGACGCGCACGCAAGGCCAGTTGAGCCGGGCGGCGACCTGCTCGATATGCGTCGACTTGCCGGTGCCGTGATAGCCCGACACCATGACCCGGCGGTTATAGGCAAAGCCGGCGAGGATCGCCATCGTCGTGTTCTTGTCGAACAGGTAGTCCGGATCGATGTCGGGGACATGCTCGCTCGTCACCGAATAGGCCGGCACCACCATCTTGGAGTCGAAGCCGAATGTCTCCTTCACCGACACCGTGGTGTCGGGCAGGTTGGCGATATCGCGATCGACCTTGTTCATCTCTATCAACGTCTCCACGAGCGAAACGCCGCGTTTCGCTGGCAATCGATTTTGTTCGGGGGCGGTCTTAGAGCCTTTTCCAACCTTATGAAAGTTGGAAAGCGACACGAACCGTAAGGTCGCTCAGCACAAACCTGCCTGCTTGAGCACGCGATACGCCTGAAGCACATCGCGGAACCGGTCTTCCGAACCTCTGTCGCCGCCATTCGCATCCGGATGGTGGCGTTTCACAAGTTCCTTATAGCGCGCCTTGATATCCTTGCCACTTGCCTTTGTATCAAGGCCAAGCGTTTCCAGTGCCTTGGCCTCAAGCGGCTTGGCCTTGCGCTCGCGTGCTTCGCGCGGGTCCTTCGGGCCTTTGAACAGGTCGAAGGGATCGCGCATGCGGTTGTAGTAGCCGGCGCGGCCGGAGCGCGCCTGGGCGAAGTCGGGCGAGGAGCGTGTCGAGGCACCGTTGACGCCCATTTTCCAGGTCGGCCGGTGGCCGGTCATGGCTTCCTTCTGGAAGCGGGCGATCTCGGTATCGGGAACGCCCGAGAAATAATTGAAGCCCTTGTTGTACTCGCGCACATGGTCGAAGCAGAACTGGAAATACTCGCCTTCTTTCATGCGTCCGACCGGGGCGCGGTGGGTACCGGCCTCTTTGCAGCCATCCCATTGACAGATCGGCGAGCGCGACTTCAGCTCCGCGTCCTTCTCCGGGCGGATGCGAATCTTTTCGAAATATTTTGGGTACGGCTTCATCTCACCCATTTATGGGCTGTTCGCGGATGCGAAACAAGAATTGACATTTTCGCGATGATCGCCCTAACCGCTGAATCGCGGCATAAAACCGGCGAATAGCGAATTTTGTGCGATGACGTAGATGTGGTGAAGGGAAGCGGCGATGTCCATACAGGCAACGATGGAAGACAAGCTGAAAAAGGCGTTTTCGCCGGAACGGCTGGCCGTCATCAACGAAAGCCATCTCCATGCCGGCCACCATCATGTGGATTCCGGCCATCACGCCACCTTCGATGGCGCCGGCGAGACGCATTTCCGCGTCCGCATCGTCGCGCCCGCCTTTGCCGGCATGAGCCGCGTCGAGCGTCACCGCGCCGTCAACGATCTGCTGGCCGAGGAGTTGAAGTCCGGCGTCCACGCCCTGGCAATCGAGCCGGCAGCGCCCGGCGAAACGACGCGCTGGTAATTCAGCCGAGGCTCGCCCTCAGGAAAGCCATCACCGCGGCGGTCAATGCGTCGCCCTCGGTGCCGAAGTCGCGATTGATCGACATGTGCGAATAGGCGCTGCCGTCGAACAGCGTGACCCTGGTTCCGGTGGCGCGCAGACGCCCGGCGAAGGCCTGCGCGTCCGCCGCGCGGGCTTTCGCCCGCGAATGGGCGATGAAGGTCGGCGGATGCTTGCGGCCTTCGACATAGGTGACAGGCGACAGCGCGCGCCACTGCGCCGGATTGGGAAAGGCGCGGGCATAGACACCTGCCATGCCGCCGCTCCTGGCCAGCGCCTCCAGATCGTAAGCCCTGGTGTCGTCGAGGACCAGCGCCGCGACGCCGGGCAGGCCGCCGCGCAGGCCGGTCAACGCGACGAGATGGCAGCCCGCCGAATGGCCCATGGCGACGATCCGGTCCGGATCGCCGCCATGCCTGGCGATGTTGGCGCGGACGTAGCGATAGGCCAGTTCGACATCAGCCGCCTGGGTGGCGACGTCGGCTTCAGGCAGCATCCGGTAGTCGATCGAGACGAAGCAGAAGCCATTGTCGAGCAGGAAACCAGGCTTGGAGTTGACATTGTTGCGGTTGCCGACCCGCCAGGCGCCGCCATGGACGAAGAAGACGACCGGTAGGCCGCTTGCGCCATCCCGGGAATAGATGTCGAGCTTGGCCGGCCCATAGTCGAAGGTTTCGGGCGACGGCGAACGCGGCCGCAACGCCGCCGCGGCCTGCCCCGGCAGCAGCGCCGCCATCGACGCCAAAAGCAGGGTTCGCCGATCGATTGTCATAAACTCCTGACTGCCCACGGCTGCCACAAAGTGCGCACCGTCATTCGCCAAGCAGCGCCGGCTTGATCCTCAGCCGCGCGATCCGGTTCTTGTCGCGTTTCATGACGACGAAGCGCTTGCCGTGAAATGTAAAGGCCTGCTTTTCGTCCGGGATCGACTGCGCCTCGTGGATGACAAGGCCGGCAATGGTGGTTGCTTCCTCGTCAGGCAGGTTCCAGTCGAGCGCCCGGTTCAGGTCGCGGATCGACACCGTGCCGTCGACGACGACGGAGCCGTCGGCCTCCTGCTTGACGCCCTGGATGTCGATGTCGTGCTCGTCGGCGATCTCGCCGACGATCTCCTCGATGATGTCCTCCAGCGTCACCAGTCCCTCGACCTCGCCATATTCGTCGACGACGATGGCGAAATGCGCCTTGCGGCGCAGGAAGGCGTTGAGCTGCTCCTGCAGCGTCGTGGTGTCGGGCACGAACCACGGTTTCGACGCGATCTTCATCACGTCGATCCTGGAAAAATCATTGCCGACCTCGTTCAGCGCGCGCAGCAGATCCTTCGCGTGCAGCACGCCGACAATGTTGTCGAGCGACCCCTTCCACAACGGCATGCGGGTGTGCGGGCTCTGCAGGATCTCGCGAACCACCGCTTCGGGAGGGTCGTCGGCGTTGACCGAGCGCATATTGGTGCGGTGGACCATGACGTCGGAGACTTCGAGCTCCTCGAGGTCGAACAGGCCGCCGATGCGGGCGCGGTCCTCGCGCACCACCTGGCCGTCGCGGCGGAAATCGTCGACGGCGCCGCGCAATTCCTCATGCGCCGAGCGCTGCGGCTCGATGCGCTGCAGCTCGTAGCCGAAGGCGGCGAGCAGGCGCCGGCGCAAGACGAAGCCCAGCAGGCCGAGGCCGGCGAGCACGGCAGCCGCGATCCAGCCGGCCTGGCTCATCCCGGATGGTTCTCCCTGAGGAACGCCAGCACTTCCGAGGCCGGCACATCCCGGGCGATAAAGGCCTGGCCGACGCCGCGCGTCAGGATGAAGGTCAGCGCGCCGCGCGACACCTTCTTGTCCTGGGTGATGAAGGAGAACAGCTGCTCGGCATCGGGCAATTCGCCCGGAATATCGGCCATGCGCCAGGGCAGGCCGACGGCGCGAAGATGCGCCTCGACACGCGCCGCATCGTCGGGGCTCGCCAAATTGAGCCTCGACGAAAAGCGGTGCGCCAGCGCCATGCCGATGGCAACGCCTTCGCCATGCACGAGCCTTGCGCCGTCATAGCCGGTCGCCGCTTCGAGCGCATGGCCGAAGGTGTGGCCGAGATTGAGCAGCGCACGGTCGCCGGTCTCGAACTCGTCGCGGGCAACGACGTCGGCCTTGGCGCGGCAGGCCTCGGCAATCGCCTTTCCGCGCTCCGGCCCGCCGGCAAACACGCGAGGCCAGTTTTCCTCCAGCCAGGCGAAGAACTGCGGCCGGTCGATCAGCCCGTATTTGGCCAGTTCGGCGTAGCCGGCGCGAAACTCGCGGATCGGCAGCGTGTCGAGCACTTCGGTGTCGGCCAGCACCAGCCTGGGCTGGTGGAACACCCCGACCAGGTTCTTGCCGCGCTTGCTGTTGATGCCGGTCTTGCCGCCGACGGAGGAATCGACCTGCGCCAGCAGCGAGGTCGGAACCTGCACGAAGTTCATGCCGCGCCGCGCGATGCCGGCGGCAAAGCCGGCGAGGTCGCCGACGACGCCGCCGCCGAGCGCGATGACGACGTCGCCGCGCTCCAGCTTGGCGGCCAGCACGCCGTCGACCACCTCTTCGAGATGCGCAAAGCTCTTGGTCTTTTCGCCTGGCGGCAGCGTGATGACGGCATGTTGGATGCCTCCGCTTGCCAGGCCGGCCGCAAGCGTTGCGAGATGCGCGGCCGCGACGTTTTCGTCGGTGACGACCGCCGCCCGCGTGCCCGGCAGACGGCGCGAAATCTCGGCGCCGGCGCGTGACAGCAGGCCGGGGCCGATCAAGATGTCGTAGGCACGCTCGCCAAGCCCGACTTCGACAGAGACCGTTGCATCAGCGCTCACGACCGCACCTCGTCAATGTCGGCAACGCCGAGATGGCCGCGCAGCGCGTCCACCACCTCGGCCGCAATGATCTCCTTGCGGTCGTCGCGGGTCGGCACGATGACATCGGCCGCGGCGTAAACCGGGTAGCGTTCCGCCATCAGCCGTTCGAGCACGGCGCGCGGTTCGGCGCTTTTCAGCAGCGGCCGATTCTGCTTCTTGGAAACGCGCTCCATCAACAGGTCGATCTCTGCCTTCAGCCAAACCGAAACGCCATGGCTGGCGATCGCCTCGCGCGTCTGTGCGTTCATGAAGGCGCCGCCGCCGGTCGACAGCACCTGCGGCCCGTGCTCCAGCACACGCAGGATGACGCGCTGCTCCAGTGCTCGGAACTCCGCCTCGCCATAGCGCTCGAACAGGTCCGGGACGCTCATGCGCGAAACACTTTCGATCTCCTGGTCGCTGTCGATAAAGGGCAGCGCCAGCATCGCCGCCACCTTGCGGCCGATCGCCGTCTTGCCGGCGCCCATCAGCCCGACAAAGACGATGGAACGGCCGCCCAGCCGGCCGAGCAGCGCGGCATGGCTCTCGCCCGGAGGATTTGCTGGTAGCGCGTTCATGTTTCTACGGCCTCTTTGCCGGCGTATCGACATCAAAAGCCTGTTTGCGTCAAGCGCGGCGCAACCGGGACCTGTTATCGGCTTCACCCTTGAATTGGCGGGATTGGCGTCTCATAAGGGCACAGGGTTGGAAATGCAGAATAAGACGACGGGCGAAAATTAATGCCAACACTGTTTCGCTTTGTCGTGACGCTCGCGATTCTTGCCGGCATTGTCTATGGCGCAATGTTCGCCCTGGTCATGTTCGTCGAGCCGAGAAAGGCGGAAATGAGCGTGCGTATCCCTCCGGAAAAGCTCAATCCCAAAAAATGAACAGCGCCGCCCGCATCGAAGCCTTCCTCGAAATGATGAGCGCCGAGCGCGGCGCTGCCGAAAACACGCTTTCCTCCTATCGCCGCGACCTCGAGGACGCTTCCGCCGGGATCGGCGGCGGGCTTGCCGGTGCCACCAGCGCCGACATCCGTGCCTATCTCGACGACATCGCCGCGCGCGGCTTTGCCGCCACCTCGCAGGCGCGCAAATTGTCGACGATCCGGCAGTTCTTCAAGTTCCTCTACGCCGAGGGCCTGCGCGGTGACGATCCGACCGGCACACTGGACAGTCCGAAGAAGGGCCGGCCGCTGCCGAAGACGATGAGCGAGGCCGATACCGGCCGGCTGCTCGACCGGGCCGCGCAAGAGGCGATGGACCCCCCCATGCATGACGGCGACAGTCTGGCGGCGCTGCGCCTCCAAGCGCTGGTCGAGGTGCTCTACGCTACCGGTTTGCGCGTTTCGGAGCTGGTCGGCCTCCCCGTGACGGTGGCGCAGCGCGACGACCGCTTCTTCATGGTGCGCGGCAAGGGCAACAAGGAACGCATGGTGCCGCTGTCGGCCAAGGCGCGCACGGCGATGCGGACCTGGCTTGCCGCAAGGGCGGCGGTGCCGGCTTTTGCCGACAGCCTGTTCCTGTTTCCGGCCGCCTCGGACAGCGGCTATCTGTCGAGACAGGTCTTTGCCCGCGAGCTGAAGGGCCTTGCCGCAAGGGCCGGCATTGCCACGGCGAAGATATCGCCGCATGTGCTGCGCCATGCTTTCGCCAGCCATCTGCTGCAAAACGGCGCCGATCTCAGGGCCGTGCAGCAGTTGCTCGGGCATGCCGATATTTCAACGACACAGATCTACACGCACGTGCTGGAAGAGCGGCTGGTGCGCCTGGTTAACGATCATCATCCGCTTGCCGACTAGGCGTCATGTCGCTATGTGAGAACGACGTTCCACCGCGCCCAGCCTGCATTTTCAGGCTTGCGTCAGTCATTGCCTTCCGACTTGCCGGTCCGCCCAAGAATGTACAATTACCTCGATTTCGAAAAGCCTGTGCAGGATCTCGAAGGCAAGATCCTCGAGCTGAAGAAGCTTGCCGAGAACGGCGAGGCGGTCGATGTCGGCGATGAGATCGCCCGTCTCGAGAAGCGCTCGCGCGATGCGCTGCGCGACGCCTACAAGGCGCTGACGCCGTGGCAGAAGGTGCAGGTGGCGCGCCATCCGGACAGGCCGCATTGCATCGACTACATCAAGGGCCTGCTTACCGATTTCACGCCGCTCGCCGGCGACCGCAATTTCGGCGAGGACCAGGCGATCGTCGGCGGCTTTGCCCGCTTTCGTGGCGAGCCGGTGGCGATCATCGGCCAGGAGAAGGGTTCCGACACGGCAAGCCGGCTGAAGCATAATTTCGGCTCGGTGCGGCCGGAGGGCTACCGCAAGGCGGTGCGACTGATGGAACTCGCCGACCGCTTCCAGATCCCGCTGCTGACGCTGGTCGACACTGCCGGCGCCTATCCCGGCGTCAACGCCGAAGAGCGCGGCCAGGCGGAAGCCATCGCCCGCTCGACTTCGGCCTGCCTTGGCCTGAAGGTGCCGTCGATCTCGGTGGTGATCGGCGAAGGCGGCTCGGGCGGCGCCATAGCGATTGCCACCGCCAACCGCGTCTACATGCTCGAACACGCCATCTATTCGGTGATCTCGCCGGAGGGCGCCGCCTCGATCCTGTGGCGCGACACCACCCGGTCCAGGGATGCTGCGACCAATATGAAGATCACGGCGCAGGACCTGCTGGAGCTGAAGATCATCGACGCCATCGTTGCCGAGCCGCTCGGCGGCGCCCATCGCGGCCCCGAAACGGTGATCGCCGCCACCGGCGACCTCATTGCCAGGACGATGAAGGAATTCTCCGGCGCCAACACCGACTTCCGCGAGCATCGCCGCGAGAAATACCTGGCGATGGGCCGCAATCTGTAACATCCGGCAGGCACGCGGCCTGAAATGTGGCGGCGTGAACCAGTTTCGCCACAAAAATGCCGCTGCATTCGGCTCAGTGAGCTTGCCGTAAGGGGACGCTCCAGCATGCTTGCGGTAAGGAATTTTCAAGGTTAACGGGCTTAGGGTCCGTCAGTGGTCAGTTTAGCAGCCGCGGCATCCGCGGCGCAGAGATGAAGACGATAGCGATATCAATGTTAGCCAAGCTTGCCCGCACCGGAGTTCTGATCGCTGCGATCGGCGTCGCCGGCTGCAACGATGCTTCGATGAAGGATTTTGCGCCGCAAGCCAACAAGCCGCTGCCGGACAAGATCCTGGCCGAAATGAAGGCCAAGGGCATGGTCCGCACCTCTTCGGTGATGGCCCGCATCTTCAAGGAAGAAGGCAAGCTCGAAATCTGGAAGGCCAAGACCAACGGCCGCTATGACCTGGTCGCCAGCTATGACATCTGCAAATGGTCGGGCAAGCTCGGGCCGAAGTTCACCGAAGGCGACCGCCAGGCGCCGGAAGGCTTTTACACGGTCCGCCCGGCACAGATGAACCCGCGGTCGAATTACCACCTGTCCTTCAACATCGGCTACCCGAACGCCTATGACCGCGCCAATGGCCGCACCGGTTCGAACCTGATGGTCCATGGCGCCTGCTCGTCGTCGGGCTGCTATTCGATGACCGACGCGCAGATCGAGCAGATCTACGCCTTCGGCCGCGACGCCTTCCAGGGCGGCCAGACCGAGTTCCAGATCCAGGCTTTTCCGTTCCGCATGACCGCAGCCAACATGGCGCGCTATCGCAACGACCCGAATTACGAATTCTGGAAGATGCTGAAGGTCGGCTACGACAATTTCGAAGTCACCAAGGTGCCGCCGAAAGTCGACGTCTGCGAGAAGCGCTACGTCTTCAACCAGGTTGCGGCCGACGGCTCGACCTTCAATCCGACCGGCGCTTGCCCTGCAACCACCCAGCCCGATTCGCTGAAGAGCGCCATCAACGCCTATCAAAGCACCTATGAGGCGGCCTTCAACGGCGCCGTCAAGGCCAGCGTGCCGGCACCCAAGCCGACCATCGCCGGGATCAAGGAAGCCAGCATCGTTTCCGACTGGTCGAAACGGCGTGCCCGCGGCGAACGCGTGCCGATCGAGCCGCCGTCGCTCAACCCGGACGGCACGGTGACCGAAACGGCGCGCATGGGCCGCGTCGATTCGCCGGCCGGCCGCAAGATGGCGGCGCTCGACGCCGAAAAGGCCGCCAAGCAGAAGGCCGAGGAACAAAGGCTAGCCGCCATAGAAGCGGCGAAGGCCGCGAAAGAGGCAGCCAAGGCCCAGGCGCTGGCCGAGAAGGAAGCGGCCAAGGCGCAGGCGCTCGCCGAAAAGGAAGCTGCCAAGACCGCCGCCGAGATGCCTGTCGCCACCGCCACCGTAGCGCCATCCGAGGCCGCCCCGGCAGTCGAAACGCAGGCTGCGGACGCCGAAAGCACGGCGACAAGGTTGAAGAAAAAGCTGCTCGGCATGTTTGGCGGCTGAGTTTCATGCTTGAACAAGAAGATGGGGGCCAAGAAGACAGGCCCTCAACCAGCCCCGCCGCCGTCTACGACCTCAAAGGCTTGAACTGCCCGTTGCCCGTGCTCAAGGCAAAAAAGCGCCTGGCCGCAATGCAGCCGGGCAGCCGCCTCTGGCTCGAAACCACCGACCCCCTCGCCGTCATCGACATTCCCGCCTTCTGCGCCGAGAGCGGCCATCGGCTGATCGAAACGGCGGCGATATCTGGCGGCCACCGCTTCCTGGTCGAGCGCGGCTGAGCGGGATAATCTCCCCCCTCGAGGGGGAGATGTCGCCGAAGGCGACAGAGGGGGGTCGCCTCGCGTAAAGCGCCAACCTTGATCTGCCGCAGGAGGCCGCGTCCGGTCGCGCCGACCCCCTCTGGCCTGCCGGCCATCTCCCCCTCGAGGGGGGAGATCGGCAGCTTCACCCACGCCCGGCAATAGCCAGCGGATTGCTTTCCAGTGCTGCGCGATCAGGCGTGTCGATCGACGGCCGGTTGGTGAAGGCGGCGAACAGCCGGCGGACATAGTCTTCCGGCATGTCGAGCGTGATCAGCACCAGCCTGGTGCCGCGCTGGCTGTCCGGCCAGGCCGGCAGTTGCACCGGCGGATGCAGGATCTTCTGCACGCCATGGATAACCAGCGGCCGCGACGGGTCTTCTGCAAGCTCGATGACGCCCTTCATCCGCAACAGGCGCTCGCCATGCGCCGAGCGCAGCAGATCGAGGAACATCTCGATTGCCGAAAACGGCACCGGCCCGTCATGGACCAGCGAATACGAGCGGATGCGGGAATCGTGCCTATGGCCATGACTATGAGCATGGTGATGGTGATCGCCACCGTCATGCCCGTCGTGATCATGCCCGCTGTGGTCATAGTCGTGGCTGGCTTCTTCGCCGAGCCAACGCTGCACATCGACCGATTTGGTGGCCGGATTGTAGAGCCCGCAATCGAACAGGGTCGCGGTGCTTGCATGGCTGGCGTCGAGCACCACGGCGCTCGGGTTGAGTTGCCTGAGCCGCGCCCGCAACGCCTTGGCGTCGCCTGCATCCGTGACCAGGTCGGCCTTGCTGAGCACGATGCGATCGGCGACGGCCACCTGCTTCACCGCCTCGACATGGGCATCGAGCGTCACATTGCCGTTGACGGCGTCGACCAGGGCGATGACGCCGTCGAGCCGGAAGGCCTGGACCAGGGCCGGATGCGCCATGATCGACTGCAGCACGGGGGCGGGGTCGGCGAGCCCGGTGGTCTCGACGACGACGCGGGCAAGCCGGTCGATGCGGCCAGTCTGCAGCCGGTCGACGAGGTCGGCCAGCGTGTCGACCAACTCGCCGCGCACCGTGCAGCAGAGGCAGCCGTCGGAGAGCTGGATGATGCCGTCGGAGGCCTGCTCGACCAGAAGATGATCGATCGCCACCTCGCCGAACTCGTTGATGATGACGGCGGTGTCGGCGAGTGCCGGATCCCGGAGCAGCCGGTTGAGCAGCGTCGTCTTGCCGGCGCCGAGAAAGCCGGTGAGCACCGAAACGGGGATCGGGAAGCCGGCCATGCGGCTAGTTCAGCGCCTTGGCCGGCTGCTGGACCTGCGCGGCGGTGGATCCGGCCACAACAGGCTCGGCGCCGGCCGGCGGCGCCTGGTCCGGCCGCCATGTCGGCAGCGGCACGTCGGCATATTCCTGCCCGGAGGCGTCGAGCATCGCCTTCGGCGTCGGCCCCGTGGCGCCGCCGAGGCCGACGGCGATCAGCGTCGGTACATGGTCGAGCTTTTCCTGATAGGGCGATTTCGGCACGTCCTTGCCCTTGTCGCCGACGGCGGGGGCGGCTTCCGACTGCTCCTCGGCCGGCTTTTTCTTGCAGATTTCCTCATTCATGTCGTTGGCCGACATGGTGTCGCCATAGGCAGGCAGCGCCGCGACCGTCAGCCAGCTCGGCGCCAGCGTTGCAAAGCCCTGGTCGAGCAGTTTTGCCGCCGCCTCGGCGCGGGTGACTGCCGACCGTTCACCGAGCACCACGGCGACCAGGGTGCGGCCGTTGCGGGTAGCCGAGCCGATCATGTTGAAACCGGACGAGCAGACGAAACCGGTCTTCATGCCGTCGGCACCCGGATAGCGGCCGATCAGGAGGTTGTAGTTGGAGATCGCCTTCTTGCCGACGGCAAGGCCTTCGATCGAGAACCAGGGGGCATATTGCGGAAATTCCTTGCGGATCGCCATCACCAGCAAAGCGAGATCGCGCGCTGTCGTATACTGGTCCGGCGAATAGAGCCCGTTCGGATTGACGAAATGCGACCCGCTCATGCCGAGCCTCTGCGCCTCGGCATTCATGCGTTCGGCGAAAGCCGCTTGCGAACCGCCGATATTCTCGCCGACCGCCATGGCGATGTCATTGGCCGATTTGACCAGCATCATCTTCAGCGCGTTGTCCAGCCGCATCACCGAGCCCGGCTTGAACCCCATCTTGCTCGGCGGCTCGCCGGCCGAATGTTTCGTCACCTTGATCGGCGAATCGAGCTGGACCTCGCCCGCGGCAATCGCACGAAACGCCACATAGGCGGTCATCAGCTTGGTCAGCGATGCCGGGTACCAGCGCCTGAATGCGTCCTGGTGCTGCAGGATCTTGCCGCTGTTCAGGTCGAACAGGATGGTCGGATTGGCCAAGGCAGGCCCGGCCAGCGCCGGAAGCACCACCGCGCCCGCCACCAACAGTTTGAGGAAATGCCTGTAGCGCATCATAAAAACCGAAATAGCCTCTTGCCGCAGTCGCACCTGGCTCCGTAAGATTTCGTTACACGATCGCCAGAATAATGGTCCGGCCCTCTGTTCCCGGACCACAGTCGCGGTGCTATTTACTCTATGTGACGTCAACATGGCAAAGTGCTGCCGATCACAATGTGGAAGCAGCAGCACAATGCAAAGCTGCGTGCATGGTTGCAAGGCAGCAGGCACAATTGCAAAGCAGCAGGCCAGGACCGCCTGCTCCAACAGCGAAATGGAACCATCATGCCGATCCTGAACCGAGCCGCCGAAATGCAGGACGAGGTGGCCGGCTGGCGCCGCCATTTGCACCAGACGCCGGAGCTGAATTTCGACGTCTTCAAGACCGCCGCCTTCGTCACCGAGAAGCTGAAGGCTTTCGGCTGCGACGACATCGTGACGGGTTTGGGCAAGACCGGCGTCGTCGGCATCATCCGCGGCCGCCACGGCGAAGGCTCGACCATCGGCCTGCGCGCCGACATGGACGCCCTGCCGCTCAACGAGATCACCGGCAAATCCTATGCCTCGACCGTCCCCGGCAAGATGCACGCCTGTGGCCATGACGGCCACACCGCGATGCTGTTGGGTGCCGCCAAATACCTCGCCGAAACGCGCAATTTCGCCGGTTCCGTCGCGGTCATCTTCCAGCCGGCCGAAGAAGGCGGCGGCGGCGGCAACGAGATGGTCAAGGACGGCATGATGGAGCGCTTTGACATATCCAAGGTGTTCGGCATGCACAACATGCCGGGCCTGCCGGTCGGCCAGTTCGCCATCAGGCCGGGCCCGATCATGGCGGCGACCGCCGAATTCACCATCACCGTCAAGGGCCGGGGCGGCCACGCGGCGATGCCGCACGGCACCATCGATCCGATCGTCATCACCAGCCAGCTTGTCGGCGCATTGCAGACGATCGCCTCGCGCAGCACCGATCCGGTCGAGGCGGTGGTCGTCTCGGTGACGAAATTCCACGCCGGCGACGCCTATAACGTCATTCCAGAGACCGCCGAGATCGCCGGCACGGTACGCACGCTGAAGAAGGAGGTCGCCAAGAAGGCTGAAGAGCGCATCCGCTCGCTTTGCCAAGGCCTGGGCGCTGCCTTCGGCGCGACGATCGAGGTCGACTACAATGCCAATTACCCCGTCACCTTCAACCATCCGGAAGAGACGGTCTTTGCCAGCGACATCGCGGCCGACGTCGCCGGCGACAGCCATGTGCACCGCGCCATCCAGCCGGTGATGGGCGGCGAGGATTTCTCCTACATGCTGGAAGCGCGGCCGGGCGCCTTCATCTTCATCGGCAATGGCGATACCGCCGGCCTGCACAACCCGGCCTACGACTTCAACGACGAGGTCATCCCGCACGGCATGAGCTATTGGGTGAAGCTGGCGGAGACGGCGCTGGCGGCGTAGCCATTCGGCACCGGCGGTGCCGCGACCGCCGCACCTCTGGGCGGCCCGGCAGGATATGTTCTGCGGGTCACTTCCGGCCGGACGACTTCCGGGCAAGGCCGAAGGCAATGCCCAGAGCAATACCTACACCAATGCCTGCAACAATGTTGTCCAACACGACGCCGATAGCCACTCCGATCACGACGCCGAGTGTGAGGTGTTTGGCATCCATCATGCCCGGTCATGTAGCGTGGAAGGGAAGAGCCGCAACCGCTACGGTCCGCTCTTCGGATCCTCGACCTCCAGCGCCTCCATGACCGGCGCCAGCTCATTGTCGTCGGCGGGCTGCGGCTCTTCGCCTGTCCTCGCCTTCTTCAGGGCTGCCTCGATCGCCTCCTGGATGTTGCCGAGCTCGTCTTCGCGAACCTCGTGGCCATAGCCGGCAGCGTCGGCATCCTGTTCGAATTGCTGCGCCAGGACGGCGACGCTCACCTCGCTCTCGGCCGGCAGATTGCCGACATTCTCCTGCAGCCAGGTTTCAAAGAACTCTTTGGTGGCGCTCATGCGGTGTCTCCTTCGGGACACTAAAGCGCGCCGGCATCCCGACGGTTCCGCTATCCTGATACCATCTTTGCGCCGCTCGCCATGTCGGCTACGCAGGAACCCGCCGCTTCAACCAATCGACCATCAGCGCGGTGACTTCGTCCGGCTTCTCCTGCTGTGACCAATGTCCACAGCCGGCGATCACATGCTTTTCGAGATCGGCTATGTAGGCGTCCATTTCATCCATCATCGCTGGAGATAACACGACATCGTCCTCAGCGCCGATCATAAGCGACGGCACTTTTATCGTCTGGTCGACGTTCAAGCCGGCTCTCCAGTTGCGCGACAAATTGCGATACCAGTTGATGCCGGGCGTGAAACCGGTGCGCCCGAAGCTCTCGGCATAGAAAGCAAGCTCGTCTGGCGTTAAGATCAGCTTGCCGGGCAGGGTCTTCGGCTCCGGCTGCTCGAGCGCCTTTATGAACGTCATGTGTCGGGCCTGCGGCGGCAGCTTGGCGTATTGCGCGGCGGTGATGACGCCCTTGCGCATATTGCTCCTGAACACCCGCGCCACGTCATGCGCCATCAAACGGTCCGCGAGATCACCATTCTCGAACATCAGCACATACATGTCGGGATTGTAGACTTCGCGCATCTGCGCGATCGGGTCTTTTGCCGGGTTGGCCACGAACGGCTTGTCTGGCGCCGTCAGCCCCTTGGTGAGGCTCGGACGCAGCCACAGCATTTCATGGGGAATGAATGGCGTGTTGACACCGATGACGCCAGTGACCCGGCTCTGATGCAAAAGCGGCATCTGCCATGCGACTAGGCCGCCCCAGTCATGGCCCGCGAACACGGCCTTTTCGATGCCGAGAGCATCGAGTAGACCGACGAGATCGCCGGTCAGGTGGACCATGTCATAATCCCCGACCTTGGACGGCCGGTCGGTCAGGCCATATCCGCGCTGGTCGGGAACAATGACGTGGTAGCCGGCGGCCGCGAGGGGCGCGATCTGGTGACGCCAGGAAAAGGCGAGCTCGGGAAAGCCGTGCAGCAAAACAACCGCCGGTCCCTTGCCGGCTTCATAAACAGCCATATCGATGCCGTTGGAGCGAACGTATCGGACCGGCGGCATGGCCGGCGACGCGCCAAAGACCGGCAGGCAAGGCGCAAGAAGACTGCCGGCGGTCCCGAGAAGCACCGCCCTACGGGAAAGGGTAATCATGGCAGAAGTTTCCTTAGCTGCTCGAATTCTGATTGAATGACGGCCGGGCAGGCCGAGACATCTCGGCCGGCGCGGATCAGCACGAGAATGCCTTGGTAGAGAAGCAGAAGCCTGACGACGTGGAGATCGACCTGCCCTCCGCCGATCTGACGTTCGATGACCTGCCGGATGGCGGCTTGCAGCACGGCGAAGCCTTCCGTGAGACCTTCCGAGGCGACCGACGGTTGCGCGCCGAACTCGACTGCGGCATTCGTCAACAAACAGCCGTCGTCGCCGGATTCCGGGGCGGGCAGCAACAACGACAGGAACAACTGTTCCAAACCGTCCAGATCGCCTGCTTCGCCGATGTAGGTCTCGATCCGGCGGCGGATGACGGCATCGATATAGTGGCCGAAAGCCGCCCGATAGAGACCTTCCTTATCGCCAAAGGCATTGTAGATCGAGCCAGATGTCAGGCCGGTGGCATCGCTCAGATCCTTGATCGAAATTCCAGCGAAACCGGCTCGCCGAAACGCATTCATCGCGTCGCCCAGCACGGTGGCTTCGTCGAACAGTCGCGGTCTGGTCATGCAGGTAGTCCGATGTAAAATGATCATTCTAGAATGATCATTTTACATCGCCAGTCAAGTGACTTTTTGCAAAGACACCTCGATGGGGCACACAGGCCCGCCAGCGATGCCGGGTTGCATCGCGATCTCCCGGAGCTTGGCCCCTCTGTGAGATTAGAAACCAGGCGGCGTTGGCGCCGCCTGGCTCGGCAGCTTACTGGCTGGCAGCAGTCGTCGGTTCGCACGACACGTTCGGGTTCATGTCCGCGAACGCGCCGGTCGGGTTGCCTTTCCAGGCCCAGACATGCAGCTCGTAGAACGGGCCGAGGCCATAGCGATTGGGCGCGCTGTTGAAGTTGAACAGATGCCCATCGAGCGAGGCCGGGCCTTTCGAGGTGATGTATTCGACCGCGATCAGTTTTAGCGTGCCGTCGGCCATCGGCTCGTACATCACCGCTTCGGGCTTGGCGACATCGACAGCGTCGTCCTTGAGGTAGCCCGGATTGACGTAGTGGATGCCCATGGCGCCGCCGGTGATGCCGCTGGCGCAAGGAATGGGCGCATAGCCCTCGGCGGTCGCCGCCGCCGCATTCTCGAAGCGGCTGTTGGCGGCTCGCACCTTGTCGGCCAGCGGATTGGGACCGGATGCCGGCGCTGCCTGATGCGCCTGCGCCAATGCAGTGCAGGCCGACAGCAGCGCCGCGGCAGCGAGGAACTTGTTGCGAAAGTTGATTGTCATAGTCATTCCATTCTTCTTGAAAAGCACAGCCCGGCCGGCCGCCGGAAGTAAGGAGGTCCGGCAGGTGGGCGCTGTGGCTGTTGTTGCTGGGAGATCCCTATCCCGATGCGACGAATGCAGGGGAAGATCATCCCTTCGGCAGATACGGGATCGTTCCGGCCAGATCGGAGTTGTCGATCAGCTGGAAACGGCTGTCGCTGCCGCCCTGACGGGCCGAAACGAAGGGTGCGTAGGCAGGATCGTCGGTGAAGGCGCGCGCCGCTGCCTCGGTCGGGAACGCCATCAAGGCAATCAGCGTCGTGTCGAGCGGCTTGCCTTCGAGCGTCTTCACATTGCCGCTGCGCGACAGATATCTGCCGCCGTGCTTGTGAACGAGGTCGTGGACCGACGCGGCATAGGCCGGCATCCACTTCGGGTCCCTCACCTTGATGTCTGCGATAACGTAAGCGGTCATGGGTCATGTCTCCTGGTCGTGCACAGGGGTATCCCGTGCAGCGGCAGAGGGGTCGCATGGCAAGGCCGGCGCCAGCCAGTCCGCGATCTGTACTGGTGTGGCGAATCCGAAGTTCGCATTCACTTTTTGGAGCAACGCAGCGAGCGAATTTCGGATTCAAAAGCCACACCAGCAAGTCCTTGGATTTCCAGTGTGGTTTTGGATTTGAAGTTCCTAACGGCGATGCCACCCAGAAAGCAGGAACTTCAAATCCACCACACTGGGCCGGTACAGTTTCTGTACTCGCCGCACCGCTGGGAAAGGCCTATGGTCCGGGCTGAGTTTGAGGGAAGGCAACATCGTGACCCAGTCCGGATACAAACAGTTCTGCCCGCTGTCGATGGCCGCCGAGGTGCTGTGCACCCGCTGGACCATGGTTCTGCTTCGCGAACTGGTGGCGGGCTCGACCCGTTTCAACGATCTGCGCCGCGGTGTCCCCAAAATGTCGCCGACCCTTCTGTCGCAACGCCTCAAGGAGCTCGAGCTGGCCGGGATCGTCGAGCGCAAGGAGGTGCGCGGCGAGAAAGGCATCTTCGAATACCGGATGACCGAGGCAGGCAGGGATCTGCGTGCCGTCGTCGAGGCGATGGGCTTTTGGGGGCAGAAATGGGTCGAGTCGCGGCTGTCGCTGAAGAACCTCGATCCGTCGCTGCTGATGTGGGACATGCGGCGCAATCTCAACGCGTCGCCGCTGCCCGACGGGCGCACGGTGATACAATTTCTATACCAGGAGCTCCCCGCCTCCAAACGGTCATGGTGGCTGATCGTCGAGAAGCACGGCGAGGTCGACCTCTGCTGGTACGATCCGGGCTTCGATGTCGATCTCTACGTCTCGACCGACCTGCACACCATGACCGAAATCTGGATGGGGCTGATCACCGTCGAGAAGGCCGGGGCGAAAGTCGTTCTGACGGGCGACCAGGATATCGCGCGCAAAATGCAGACCTGGCTCGGCCTGAGCCCGTTTGCGGTCGAGCCCAAGCGAGCGGCCTAGCTGCCTCTTGGCGAAACGTCCAGAAGCGGTTATGTGTCGGGCGCGATGGTCCCGTAGCTCAGTAGGATAGAGCGGCAGATTCCTAATCTGTAGGTCACAGGTTCGATTCCTGTCGGGATCACCAACAGATACAACGACTTGGTTACGACTTTGCGGGTGATCCTGTCGCGCCGTGTTGCGAACTGCTACCGTTGATTTCCAAGGGTTTCGTGCGACTATCGGCAGGTCCGTGCGACATGGATGCGACATGGCCAACATTAAAACCCACGCGCAGCGCGAATTGAATAGGCGGGGCAAGATGAGCCTCAGTTGTATCGTCACCGACAGATGGATCAAGGTCGGTGACCCTGTACGAGACGTCCCCCCAGAGTATGGGACGCCCGTCGAGATTGAGGTCATGGCGGCTTACAGCCCTTCGACAGGCGGCGATCGGAAGCTCTGCAGCCTATCAAGTCTAACCGAGCCGCCGCGCTCGCAGCTCGTGCAGACAAGCGCCCTCTCGACCGTGCTGAACAGAGCGCCTGAAGATCGCCGGGCGAGACGTCGAGGCCGGAGTACACGCTGCCGTCCACTAATGCGGACGGCCCGCCCTACGCATTCATCGAACGCGGAGAGCATCCCGCCGCGCCCCGATGTCCCATATGACAATCAGCCGCCGTTAGCAGGGGCTGTCGGAGCGGGCGCGGCTGGGGCAGGTGTGGCCGGCTTCGCCGGGGCGGGCGCGGCTGGCGCTTCGACCTTGGGCGCTTCAACTTTTACATCGATGTTCTTTCCGCCGCCCCCACCCTGGATGTTGATAACGCCTGTGAACAACAGCAAGATTACTATTGCGACAATCGCGAGAACGACTGCGACAGCAGTGCCGCCGCCGCCTGAATTAACAACCGTTGGGCCGTCAGCCATGACTATCTCTCCTTATCTCTGAATTATCACTGGTCGGCCAACGGGACTGTCAAGTACTTAGTTCCGCCACAGGGCCAAGGTCGGAGATTGCATAAGACTTAAGTCTTTGCGTCGAAGACTTAGGGCTGAGGGCCGGCAACCAAGACCTTACCAATGGATTGTGTTGAATACGGTGACAGTGCACTTTGTCTTGTTCGCGCGGTTGTCGCTTTCTGTACTGCTCCGCTCGGCGAGTTCGGGCCACGTGGTCCCGGCACCGGTCGCGCCGTCGGACGCGGCCAAGGAACCTGCTGCCGATCAGATCGTTTCGCGGTATATGGCCAGATCAACCGGAGCGGAGGCAGATATGCCGCATGCTCACAATCGCGCGACACCGAACACCGGCCGGCTCTGCCGGTTCGGGCTCTGGCACGATGCTGCGTGACGTCGACTATGTCCTGCGAAAACTCGACTGGATGCAGTCCGAAGGCATCTGGCCCAACGGCTTGCGGTATCTGTGGACCGATGCATTCGGGGTCGTGCTCTACGTCTCGCTTTATGCGGAAACTGGCGAAGAGCGCTGGCTGGGCGAAGCCGAGCGGCTGGTGGCCGATGTCGAGCGTGTGCTCGGCCGCCGGCGCGGACTGAGGATCGGCGAAGCGGCCGATCGCGACGGCCAGTATTTCCACTATCTGGCGATGTGGCTGTTTGCCTTGGCGCGTCTCGGCGATCTGAAGCCGGAATACCGCAAGCGCGGCATTGCGCTGGCGCGCGACATTCACCCGGCCTTTGTGGTCCCCGGCCGCGGCGTGATCTGGAAGATGCAGGAGGATCTGAGCAGCCCATATCCCGGCTACGGCCTCGGCAGCATGGATGCCTATGACGGCTACGTCTCTTACCGGATGCTCGACGAAGAGGAACTGGCGCCCGAGATCGCGCAGATGCGTGACCTGATGGAGCGCGATTGGCGCACCCTCGACATCGAGCAGGACCTCGGCCTCGGCATGATGCTGTGGCTCGCCCATTTCTTTCCCGACGAGCCGTGGGCCGAGGCGCAGACAAGGCGTTCGCTGCGAACCCTGGAAACGATGTGGGTCGACCCGCCCGGCTATTTCAGCCGCGCGCCATGGTTGCACGATACCAAGTTCGCCTTCACCAATTACGGCGTTTCGCTCGGCCTGCAGGCCGCCGGTATCTGGCCGGGGCGTGTCGATAGGCTGAACGGTTTCTTCGAGGACTGGCGCTCCGGCGACGAATACGACCGCGAGGCGATCACCTGGGTTATAGCCTGCACTTCGCATCTTCCCGGTGCTTTCCTGACCCGGGGTGGCGAGAGATCGATTGAAAGCGACGAACCTCGGGAACGTTCCCGTGCCGGCGCGGTTGTCGATGGAAGTACATCGAGACGCAAGGGGCGCGGTTGAAATGGCCATTCTCTTGGGAAAACCGGGAAGCTGTTGGGTGGCGGCAGCCACCTCCACGAACTATCCCCAGCTCGAAGGTTCGATCCGTGCGGACGCCGTTGTCGTGGGTGCTGGAATTGTCGGGCTGACGACGGCGCTTCGCCTTTGCGAGGCGGGCCGATCGGTGATCGTCCTCGAAGGCCTGCACACGGGCGGCCAGGTGACCGGCCGCTCGACGGCCAAGATCACCACGCAGCACGCGCTGATCTATCGTCATCTCATCGACACAGTCGGCCGGGAGTTGGCCCAGGCCTATGCCGATGCGAATTCCGCCGGCGCCCGACAAATCCGCGATTGGGTTAACAACTACGCCATTCCCTGCGATCTCGAGAGCAAAGAAGCCTATACCTACACCTGCGATGATCGCCGGAGCGCGGAGGTCGCGGCCGAGGCGGAGGCCGCGCGCCAGGTCGGGCTCGAGGCCGATCTCCTCGACCGCGCGCCGCTGCCTTTCGAAACGGCCGCGGCATTGCGGTTCCCCGACCAGGCGCAGTTCAATCCGGCGATGTATCTGGTTGGCCTGGCGGAAGCGGTGACGGCTCGTGGCGGTCGGGTCTTCGAAAACAGCCGCGCCACCTCGATCGACGAGGCAAGCCGCTGGCGCGTCGTCACCGATGGCGGCGCCGTTGATGCCGAGCATGTCGTCGTTGCCACCAACATGACGGTGAAGAGCCCCGTCGGCATGGCGAAGCGGACGCAACCGCGCTGCCACACCGTGATGGCCTTTCGGATCGATGATCCCCTCCCTGTCGACGGCATGTTCATCGGCATCGACGACCCGACGCATTCCATTCGCACAGGCCGTGATGCCGACGGTCCACTGCTGGTCGCGCTCGGCCCCAAATTCAACACCGGCTGGGATGGCGACGTGGCGAGGCGGTTCGTCGAACTGGAAAAATGGGCGAGAAAGAACCTTCCGGTCGGCGACGTCGCCTGGCGCTGGTGCAATGAGGATTATGATACGGCCGACAGGATCCCATATGCCGGCGAACCCGATCCCGCCAAGGCCGCCGGCTTCCACATTGCCACGGGCTTCAACGCCTGGGGCATCACCAACGGGACGGCCGTGGGCGCAATGATCGCCGACCTGATCTGCGCCCGCCCGAGCCCATGGCAAAAACTCTACGATCCGGCGCGGCCCTATCCCGAGGACTTCCACAACAACGGCCGCAGTCAATCGATCGTCTCGAGCACCCACGACATTGCGCCCGGCATGGGTGGCGTGATCGTCAGGGGAGACGAAAAGATTGCGGCGTGGCGAGACACCGAAGGCGCACTCCAGGCGGTTTCGGCGACGTGCACCCACAAGGGCTGCACCGTAACCTGGAACAATGCGGACCACACCTGGGATTGTCCCTGCCACGGCTCGATCTTCGCCGCCGACGGTTCGGTCATCCACGGCCCTGCCCGAAAACCGCTTGCCCAGATTACATTGTGAAGGCGGCGCTCGACGCCGCCCGCGTCACGCCGGCCGTTCGTAGGTTCCGACCAACTCCGTCTCCTCCAATGCGTGTTTCTGGGCTTGCTTCCAGACCTGATGCACGCCCGCCTGTCCCGGTACGCTGAGGCTCGGCACATCGAGCGCGGCCAGCAGAAAGTGGTAATGGTGCACGCCGTGCCCTGCAGGCGGCTGCGGACCATCGTAATAGGCATTGCCGAAATCGTTGGTGCCTTGCCTGAGTGCCGACGGGCCGGGCTTGCCATCTTCGGCCTCGGCGAGTCCGCCGGCATCCGGCGGGATATTGAAGACCGCCCAGTGCCCGAAAACCCCGCTTGGCGCATCGGGATCCTGCACGACAAGAACAAGGCTCTTGGTACCATCCGGAACACCGGACCACTTCAGCGGCGGCGAGACGTTCTGGCCGTCACGCGCATATTTTTCGGGAATTCTTCCGTCTGCCGGGAACGCCGGGCTGATAAGGGTGAGTGGCATTGCTATTTCCCCAAGGAGGTTGCGATCGAGAAACCCGCGTCGGCGCTGTTCACGCCGCTTGCTGAGCTTCGGCGACGCGTCTGATCTCTCCTGGCAGGGATTCCCAGACCTTGTGCATCTGTCCTTCTCCGACATGATGGGCGAGCACCTTGGACACGACCCTGAATGCATCCTTGGAATCGACCGGACGGGTGAATTCCAGCTCCGCCTTGATCTTGGCCAGAAACTCGTCGAGCGACCGCATCTTCTCGGGAGCTTTGGAGGGCTGATATTGGTCATAGAAGGCGCCGCGCACCAGAATCGGCAGCTGCGAGCCGAGGTGGGCTGCAAGGTCCGGCTGCATACGGTCCCGCAGGGCGTGCAGCACCGCGCCGAGAACGTGCCAGGCGACCTGCCGATCCGGTCCAATCTCGTCCATGATCTCGTCGAGCCAGATGTTCGTGGTCTGCAGTGTCTTGTCGAATACGTCGAGTCCGGTGGCGTTCATCGAAATCCTCCTTCCATTCAAATCCGACTAGGCTGGTATGACCAAACAGCCGTACCTGCTCGTTGTTCCCCGATGCGCATGTCCTGGTGCGCATTCATTGTCGGAGGTTCCGTCATGAGGGGATTCGGGCCGGCTTTTTGCCGCTGTTTTTTCGACCGCCTTTCTTGGCCGGCGCTCGGAACATCCTCATGGGTGGACGAGTTTTGTTTGCCGTCGCCGATCACATGGCGACCAGTGATGCAGACACAAAAAACAGGAGAAGAACCATGGCACATCACGATTTGACGCCCAGGACGCCATCGCGCAGCCTATACCCATCCGCGCGCGACCCGCTCACGTCATTCCACCGGCAGATCGACCGCCTGTTCGACGACTTCTTTGCGCCAATGGCCGAAGCGACTACGGCCGGCGATCTTTGGCCGAGCGTCGACGTATATGAAACAGACCAAGCCTATAAGGTCACCGCCGAATTGCCGGGGCTCGAGCAGAAGGATGTTGAGCTCAAGCTGCGCGACAACACCCTCTCCATTACGGGCGAGAAGCGTTCGGAGCACAAGGAAAGCGACCGCGGCCAAACCTACAGCGAACGCAGTTATGGCCGATTTCAGCGGACGATCCCCCTGGAAGCGGAGATCGATGCCGACAAGGTGCAGGCTACTTTCAGGAACGGCGTTTTGACTGTCGAGCTTCCGAAGAATCCCGCTGCAAAGGACAAGACACGCCGCATAGAAGTGAAAGCGCGATAGTAGCCAAACTGAAGGCCCTGAGCAGGCTGGGTTCACCCCCGAGGGAGGGAGAACGGCGAGCACGGCGGCAACCGCTCAGGCGAGCGTCTAGCGCCGGGGATCGTCCGTTGCCTCGGAAACGCCTTCGAGAGCGATTTTGGCGGCTTCCTTATCGGTCCGCCCGAGGTCGGCCAGGGCAATGACGCCGACGAGGCGCTTGTCGTGGTTGATCACCGGAAGACGACGCACCTGATGCTTGGCCATGATCTTCGCCGCATCGGTGATATCGGCGTCGTCGAAGCACCAATAGACATGCTCGGACATGACCTCGCGAACGGTCGTGTTGCCGGCTGAGCGCTCCTCGGCGACGCCGCGCATCACGATGTCGCGGTCTGTCACCATGCCGACCAGCCTGTCATTCTCGCCGACCGGAAGGGCGCCGAGATTGTCGGCCCGCATTTTCCGGGCGGCATCCCTGATTGTAGTGTTCGGGCCGACCAGTTCGGTCCGACGGCTCATGATCTCCTGAACTTGCATGGGATATTCCTTTCCCTGATTGCTGAGGCAACAAGCCGCCAGACGCGCCTGTTGCCGCGCATCGCGAAATCGCCGGACGAGGCATGTACGGATCGCTATCTTCGATCTTCCCGATCCGCGCTAACGCGTGCCGGTGCCGGCACCTCGCGATCGAAACTATTCTTGGAACGTCCAGGCAGCGAGCGAGTTCCAAAATGGTACCGGTGCCGCAGCCATTCCACGGCATGTGGCCGCAGGCTGGTGACAAAACATCCACCGGGAAAACAGATGCACGCGGATTGAAGGTCATGGCTATCATCTTTTCAGATCGCCGCGAGGCCGGGCGGCGACTCGCCGGGGAGCTCGTTCGCTTTACCGGCCGCGACGACGTGATCGTATTGGCGCTGCCCCGAGGCGGCGTGCCGGTCGGCTACGAGGTCGCGCAGGCACTCAAGGCACCGCTCGACGTCTTCGTCGTGCGCAAGCTCGGCGTCCCCGGTCACGAGGAACTGGCCATGGGGGCGATCGCGCCCTCAGGCGTACGTGTCCTGAACGACGAAATCGTCAGCGGTCTCGCGATCCCGCCACATGTCATCGACGCGGTCGCCGCAAAGGAGGAAAAAGAGCTTCTGCGCCGCGAGCACCTCTATAGGGACGGGCGACCCCCACCGCAGTTGAATGGACGGACCATTATCCTCGTGGATGACGGGCTTGCGACCGGATCGACCATGCGGGCCGGGATCAAGGCGCTGCGAAAAAACCACGCCGCCCATATTGTCGCGGCCGTTCCCGTCGGTAGCCCCGACACTTGCGACGCGATGCGGGCGGACGCCGACGAGGTCGTTTGCGCGACGACACCAGAGCCGTTGCTGGGTGTCGGGCGCTGGTACGTGGATTTCTCACAAACGAGCGATGAAGAGGTCCGCGCGCTCCTCGCCAGCTGCGTGCCCAAGCCTGCCGCTTCCGACAAGCCTGCCGCTTCCGAAGAAGAATTGGCCGGGCGCGCGAGCGCGGGTCCGGTGCCTGGCACCAGATCGACATAGCGGAGGTGGACATGGACCGGGATAGCGAGCACGTCGTGCATGTTCCCGCGGGGCCTGTCACGCTTGAGGGCAATCTTTCGTTGCCCCCGGATGCTCGTGGCCTTGTGCTGTTCGCCCACGGCAGCGGAAGCAGCCGCCACAGCCCGCGCAACCGCTACGTGGCCGGAAGGCTGAACGAGGCGAACCTCGCCACCTTCCTCGTCGACCTGTTGACGGCCGAAGAGGAGCGGATCGACCAGGTCACGGCCGAGTTGCGCTTCAATATCGGACTGCTCGCCGACCGGCGGGTCGGCGTCACGGATTGGCTCGGCGCCTCGCCGGACACGTCGGGGTTGCGTCTTGGCTATTTCGGCGCGAGCACGGGCGCCGGTGCCGCCCTGGTGGCGGCGGCCGAGCGGCCCGACCAGGCCGCGGCCGTGGTTTCGCGTGGTGGCCGGCCCGATCTTGCAGCGCTCGCCCTGCCGCGCGTCCGGGCGCCGACCTTGCTCGTCGTTGGAGGCGCGGACACGCAGGTGATCGCGCTCAACCGCTCGGCGCTGGCGGCGCTCCGCAGCGAGAAGGAGCTCGCCATCGTCCCTGGCGCGACACATCTGTTCGAGGAGCCCGGCGCCCTGGACGAAGTCGCGGATCTCGCTACCCAATGGTTCTTGCGCCATCTGATTTCGGACAGATCGGCGTCGACGCCCTGACAGCCGGGGCTTGCATCACCAGTCCCGGGATCATTTGCGTCCTCAACGCGTTATGATCCTCATAAGACCGCGCGCAGCTGCAACCCGAATGGCTGTCGCAACCCGTATGTGGGAGAAAGACAATGCCGGACAAGAAAACCATCGAGAAGGCCCGAAAGGACAAGCGCGAGGGCAAATCGCCGAGCACACAGGCCGGCGAGTTCGTGCACGAGGAGATCGATAAAATCCGCCGCGGCGAGCACGGCGCGCGCTCGACCCAGCAGGCCATCGCCATCGGGCTTTCCGAGGCGAGACGCGCAGGCGTAGACCTGCCCCCGCCCAAAAAGGGCACGGTGAAGGAGAGCACGCGCAAAAGTGCCGAATACGCCTATGAGGCCGGCCAGGGCGAACGCAAGCCGAAACGCCGCCCGCGGGTCTCGAAAGCCGTCTCCAAGGTGCTCGAGCACGAGCCGAAGAGCACGGCGTCGCACGAGGCGCTGGCGCAGCAGGCCAAGCGTGCGGCCTCGCGCCGGACGGCCGAGGAGCGCTCCGCAGCCGCAAAGAAAGCCGCCGAGACGAAAGGCGCCAGCGGAAGGAAGGCGGCGGCGCAGAAGGCCGCCAGAACGCGCGCACAGCACGCATAGTTCAAAGACGGCAGTTCGCCTCCAGCAAACCCGATATGGACGCCACGGGCCGCCGCCAGCAAAGGCAAGACGTCGACAAGGCCGCCGGCGATAAACGCCTATTCCTCCCAGACCCCCTTCCCGGCGCAGATCGTCCATCGTGCGCGAAATGCCTTCGCGCAAGATCGACACCATGTCGTCGATCTGCTCGCGCGTGATGATCAGCGGCGGCGACATTACGCACATGTTGATCAGCGGCCCGACCAGCAGGCTGAGCTCGTGGCAATGCGCGTCGATCCCGGTCGGCAGCTCGATCCGCCTCGCTTATGACCCTGAGGCTCTGATGGCGATGGCCGACTGAATAATTTTTAGCGCAGCAATGCGGCCGGCGACGATGGCGCCCTCGACGTAGCCCGGAAATGATGGCGACAGCTCCGACGAGGCGAAATGGATCGGCGACGCGCCAGCACGGATAATGCGCTCGGCATCAGTTGCCGTCGCATCGACGATCAGATCGCTGTAACCGCCGCCGCTCCAGCGATCCCCGGTCCAGTCGCGATAGCTGAGATCGATAATGCCGGCCGCCTCGATACCGAGCGCCTCTTCCAGCTTTGATGTCACCTTTGCGCGTAACGCTGCGTCGTCCAGATCCCGCCAGCGCTGCGCCAGCGGCCCGCCGATGAAGACGACAAGTGCTGCATGATCCTCGTCCCTGCTTGCATCGCAGGCAAAAAGCCCGTGCGGATCGCGCCACATCACCATGCCGCTCAAGCCCCTGTCGCGCCAGAAAGCCTTGGGATAGCGCACCAGCATTTTGATCACCGCGCCGCTTTGCCAGACGCCGAGGGCTCTCTTCAGCACAGCCGGCAGCGGCGGCACGAAATCCACTCTCGAGGCCATCATCGGCGGTACGGCGACCAGTACCGCTCGTGCCTCGATCGCGCCGGCAGGCGAAACGACGCGAACCCCTCCCGGCCCGTCCTCAATGGCCTCGACAGCTGTATTCAGCCGCAGTCGATCGCCGAGATCCCGCGCAAGATCATCCGCCAGCGAATGCATGGTTTCGCGCACGAAATACTGCAGCTCCGACACCTCGTTGGTGACGCGGCGATCATTGTCGATCAGGTACCACAGCGGCAGCCTTTCCATTGCCAGGCACCACAGGCCCTCGATCATCGACCGAAAGGCGGCCTTGGCATCGTCGGGATCGGCCTGGCGATCGAGCCATGCCGCGACCGTCAAGCCGGCAATGGCCGGGTCGTTCGGTGCGATCGCATTCATCCGCTCGCGTATTCGCATCGCGGTGCCGTAAGTGCGCCCGGCTTGCGCCTCGCTCATTCGCGGCTGCGTGACGAATTCGCCTGCGACATGGGTCTCGACCAATGTCTTGCCGCGCGCTCGCACCAGCGCCATCAATTCCGGCATGTCTTCGCACAGAAACTGGCCGCCGCTGTCAATCCGCTCGCCGAGCCCGTTCTGCACGGCTTCGACGCGTCCGCCGACACGGTCGCGGGCTTCGAGCACCACGACATCGATGCCGGCCTGGTTCAATTCACGCGCGGCCGACAGGCCGGTGAAGCCGGCGCCGACGATGGCCACATCGGCTCGTTCGATCTTGAACTTCATTAGCCGGCCTTGATCTTCTCGAATTCCGCGACCATCCGCTGCTTGAACTCCGGCGCCACCGGCTGCGGATGGAAGCCGGGATCCTCGTAACAGGACCAGTTAAACACGACGAGGTCCCTGTCCGCCGCCAGCGCCGCGGCCGAAGCCGCCAGCCCCGTCGCCGAAGCCGCCGGTGCTGCAGCCAATGCCACTGTCAGTGTCGGGCGTCGGGTTATTGTCTTCATTGCTGTTCCATCCTCTTTTTGATTGTTCACGCCGGCTTGGCACCGCTGGCTGCAGATTTCGGATAGTGCCTGGGGAATGCCGCGGACAGGAACTCGTTCGCGGCCTGCAGTGCCGTCTCGCGTGTGGTGTCTTCGGTGCCCATCATCAAACGCAGCCACAGACCATCCAGCATGGCGGTGAGCGCCAGCGCCATGACTTGTGGTTCATAGGCATAGAAGCCGCTCTGCTTGAGCGCCGCGCAAAGATCGATGAAGATGTTCTGATAGACGGCATCGCGTGCGCTGCTCAGCGCCTGATATTTCGGCCGCGATTTGGCCTCGCCCCAGAAGGCACACCAGGCAGCCAGCTTGCGCTTGTTGCAGATCGAGCGGTCGAAATCGGCCGCGACCAATGCCTGCAACTGGCGGGCGGGATCATCGCCAGCCTTTTGCAAGGCGCTGCGCCAATGCGCCGAATACTCGTCATACATGTATTGCAAAGTGGCAACGAGCAGCTTCTCCTTGCTCTCGAAATGGAAGTTGACGATGCCGCGCGACAAGCCGGCGCCGTCGGCGACGTCGGCCATAGTCGTTTCCGAATAGCCGCGCTTGGCCAATGAATCGATTGTCGCTTCGATCAGTTGAAGCTGCCTTGTCTCTTTCGACGCCTTGCGGCCGCGCTTTTCGGAATCGCTTTTTCGCGCCGGTTCGAGGAGGGCTTCGCGCGCCTCTGTTGTCTTCATCGGGTGATGGTCTCCAGCATCGCCGGCTAGCCGACCGGCTTCGGCCGCGAAGATCAGTGGGACGGTGCTCGCCACTGTCAAGCACCTTCTGCAGGGCTGCCCGGGTTCGAATGTTCTCGTCGAGATAGGCATCCTTGGAGAAAACGATGTCGAAGGCACCGTTGGCAAAAGGTGGCGATCCCGGCGATGCGTGGACCAGATCGGCGCCCCCGCCTGCAGCGGACCTTTGGGTCGAGATCTATGCCAGGCGCGAGCTGCGGTATCACCAGCTGTTGAAGCGTGCCAAACTGGTGCCGCGGCCGTTCGTCAGGCTCGACCGCCGCACCGCCAATCCGCCCGCGGATTTTAAGAGATGACTGACGACACTTACAGTCGCGAAATCGATGCCGAAGCCGCCGAGCAGTGGCAGCTGGTCAACACGCCGCTCGGCGAAAAATGGTCGGGCCGAACCCGCTATGCCGCGGCCATGTTCTTCTACAAGCGCGGCGAGATGGACGCCGAAACGCTGGAAGTCTACCGCATCTGTGCGCGGCTGGATTCCACCGATCCGCTGCCGATCATCCGCGACCGCGGCGTCGGCCAGGACTGGCTGAAGCGCATGGGCGCCTAGTAATTCCCGCCTAGGCCTGTTGAGATTCAGGTCAGGCCGAGTCGAAAACGATGGTTTCCGAGAACCGGAGCGGAGCGTACTTAAGTACGTGTTGGGGTGGACGGCCCCCGACGGCATCGTGATGTGCCAGAATGAGGTCGTTGCAGATCTCAATCAAGGGAGACCGTCCGTGGATAAAC